>NYVC01000105.1 GCA_002684375.1 Marinovum sp. | reverse complement strand
CCGATAAACAGAGTGAGCGGGAGAAGGTGCTGCTTCTGGTTGCCAATCACTTCGGCATCGAGGCCGCCGAGTTGGTGGCGGCAGGCCAGATTGAAGAGACCCTAAATATGGCCCTGTGGGGCCTCTCGGACACCATCGAGGGGCAGGTCAGTAGGACCACTCAAGCTCAGCTAGCAAATGCCTCTCTGCCAAAGGAGGTGGTCACCCTTGGAGTTTAGACTTTTTGTGTAACTATAAAAATATAAGATATTGATATTATTTCGTTTAATGGTGACCCCGACAGGATTCGAACCTGTAACCTGCCCCTTAGGAGGGGGCTGCTCTATCCAGTTGAGCCACGGGGCCGCGTAAATCAGATACTTACAGTATTTTTTTCTGCGAGCATTCTGTTTGTCAATTGTTTGCCAACTTTCACCAGTTGATAACCGAAAATACCACAGTCTGCCCGAAACGGAAACAGCTTCTACTTGGCCAAAGTTAAGCAGATTTCAAAACGTGATAAACCATTGTTCTGAGACAGCCCAATTCACGGGTAATTGCGCTTGCGCCCATGCCTGATTTCTTAATTTCTATAACTTTATCATAATCAAGATTTTGCTTTCTACCCTTGTAAACTCCACGCTCTTTGGCAGCTTCAATTCCAGCGCGTTAAAGTTATTTGATAAAACTCAATTCCAATTCAGAAACCATACCAAGCACCGTAAGCACCATCCTTCCCATTGGGCCTGCCGTATCTATGGCTGGTTCCAATATTTGCAAGCCTGCTCCTTTTTCGTGGATTCCATGGACCAAGTTAGCTGTACAGCCCCGTCCCGGCTTCAGGTAAAATGGACTTACGACGAACCGTTCTGGCTCGGATGCCCAGGTTTTGCAATTGTATTCGTCAGGTGTCAGTCCGTTGCGTGGCTTGAGGCGGCGTGCGTAATTGTGGGCATTACGGACGTTGCAGAGATGTCTACGGAGTTGATCGTGATTGTCAAAGTGATACCGTTTCACGGTCGCCTCCTTGAGTGTGCGGTTCAACCGCTCGACTTGTCCGTCCGTCCATGGGTGGTTTGGCTTGGTTAGGCGATATTCGATGCCGTTTGTTGCGCAGATCATGTCAAACCGCATGGGCAGAGAATAAGGCATGTTGCGTTTGCGCGGCTGCTCACAAAACTGGATACCATATTAGGATTGTGTGGATTTTGTAAGGCGCGACTTCAAGCACGGCCTCTAGAAACGAGTTATAGTTGAAAGTTGGTGACGGCCCGGATGGCCGGCATATCCTGACGTTGTTGAAGCGCCGCAATTTTTGTTGAAAAAAGGATATGCCACATAACAAAGAATACAGTTATCGACTTCACGAAACCAAGCGATTTTTCACCTGATCCGTTACCAGATGTGCTGCGCGCAGGAGCCTGAGAGTTCTGGCCACTGCGGTGCGCGCTGAGGTTCCAGAGTTCCTGGCAGGTCACGTCCACCTTTTGGACGACAAGGGTCGCCAGCGGTTGGTGCGGCACGGTTTTCTGCCGGAACGCGAAGTTTTGACCGGGATCGGCAAGGTGTCAGTCCACGGTCCTCGGGTACGAGACCGTGGGGTAAATCTGTTTCAACTCGTCGCTTGTCCCGCCCTATCTGTGCAAAGCAAAGTCTGTGGAGGAATTACTTGAGCGTCTTTACAAAGGCATCTCGACAGGGAACCTCAGCGCGGCACTGGCTTGGTTGGTAGGCCCGGATGGCGATGGATTGTCCGCCTCAATAATCACGCGTTTAAAGGCGACCTGGTGATACAAATATGAGGTCTGGCGCAAGCGAAATCTAACATAAAAGCGTTATGTTTATTTCTGAGCGAAGGGTGTCTACTTCAACCCGCGCCTGGACTATGATCGCCTGTGTATGTTGGTAATTATTAGAGCAGACGAATACGCAGAAAAGGATGTTCTTGGTATCATGGATGGGTCCCGTGAGAACGTGGGCAGCTGGCGTGGTCCTCTTCGTAGCTTGAATAAACGGGGACTAATCATTGCGCCCGATTTGGCCTTTAGTGACGGTGCATCGGGCTTTTGAACCGCACTGCGGGGCGTGTGCCCAAGCACGAAAGAACGGCGTTGCTGGGTCCACAAAATGGCCAATATCACCGGTGTCATGCCCAAGCCAATGCATGAAATAGCTAAGGCGTGAAATACGAGCGCGCGGTCAAAAAGTTAACCAAAGATCGTGACGTGTTACTGACCTTCTACAACTTCCCAGCCAAGCATTGGAAACACATCCACACGACAAAAACCCCGTCGAGAGCGTCTTCGCCACCGTGCGCAACTGGACCCGAAAGACCAAGGGCTGTTTTAGCAGGAAAACGGCACTGTCTATGGTGTTGAAGCTGATGATGCCAGCACAGAAAAGTTGGCGAAAGCTCAGCGGCACAAACCGACTGCCAGAAGTTATTCTGGACTGGCTATTACGAGAATTTGATGAGCGCGGTGCAACTGCTGTGATCCCGCCCAAAACCGACAGTAAACTCCAGCTAAATTATGATGCGAAGCGCTACAAGTGACGCCATCTGGTGGAATATGACTTCGCAAAGATCAAAGAGTTCAGAGCGATAGCCAAAAGGTACGACAAGACAGATTGCAGCTATACGGCGTGTTGGAACCTCGTGGCAGCGCTCATAGCTTCAATATGATTATCCACAGGCCTTTATTTCCTTAACCTTAAAAAATTTATAAAATCACTAGTCTGCAGAAATAAAGCAACTTTTGACTATTATTACCCCGACTAAAGGGAAGAGGTGCCCGTAATTAAGCCGTAATTTAGAATTCACTTTCTGATAGTTAACAATACGATAATTGCGCGCATCTTATAAANATNCNTCCATATATTATTTGAGATNNANTATTTATTAATATCACAATGATTTAGAGATATCCACAAATNTTACCATGGGTCNATCCAACCGTATTGCAGTTATGAACGTCTTTATGGCAAGNATAANGAGTGNAANATTTCTNTAATAATAAATTGGTGTTTTCAGAGTGAATATACATGCAACAGTAGATAACTTTAAAAACGAGCGGTGCCGAATCATATCGCTGGATAAAGAGGCTAGTCTTTCAGCATGGCTCGAAAAGGTTTGTTTTTGGGAATTGCTGATGATCATCGGACAANTNGAGGGAAATACAGGCTTCGGGATAAACGATTATATTGACAAGATGGAAACCCGTAAAGTGACCAGGCTAACGGTACAAAGGTTTATAAAATCCAGAATTATGGAAGGCGATCTNATAGAAATCAAAGGTACTAAAAAAAGTAGAAAAACTTTGGTCCTTTCTCAAAACCTAATGAATACTTTAGATGTTTATTTCGGTGAATTAAGCATTTGAAAAACTCGCAGGTATTTCTGGCAGCTTAATCACAGAGAAGTTATGATTTTGCATTGATCAAAACAAAACCTAATCTGAGGCGAAACCAGNTNACNANNCAAATTTGACCGGGCCAATAATAAAAGCCAGTGCTTAATNTATAATNCAGCCGGTCCAACCTAANNGCCGAGAGAACACACGCGACAGACATTTCGACCCATTCTATGTCAATATCCTATCATTTCGCTAAAAAACCCCGTCAACATTTTGACAGGTTCAAACGTGNGTTAAGCAGACAAATATACAAAGATGTGTCGCGACCAACCCCAACNAAGTAAAGTATAATCATGCACTAACAAACCAAACCCATAGAAATGAAGTCTGGTTCATCGACAGAGGATTCCCCGAATATATGGCACAGCCATGATTAGCGCAAAATTTTCTAATTAATGCTTCGATATTAATTGTCCTTCGATAANACCCACCCAAAATTAAGCGTGTAAAATCTAAGCGAAGGATTAAAATCTTATTTTTTTCCGGTTTCGTACCAAACGTACATATTGAGGCTGGTTTGGAAAAACTCGGCCATAACTATACCCGGTATAGAAATTGACGACCCAATGGTTGCGCGCGTTAAAGAAATTGGGTTCTGATGTCCAATAAGCCTCAGGCGGGGTCATAGGGAAAGTTTTAACCTTAATCATTGGCGGACTGTCGTTTTCTGATACGAGGCTCTCCAATTCATCCCGGGTCGGTAACCGCCAGCCCCCACGGTCAAGCCCCTCAAAACGGGCGGCCACCTCNGGTACCTGACTAAGCGTCAGCTTTACCGGTTCGCCTTTACAGGTTTCCTCTTCCCAAAACTGCCCAATGCTGCAGCGCATCCATTCAAGTTTGCCGAGCAGGTCGATGGCAATCGGCCCCTTGTGCATCAATCTTGGGCCATCGGCGATCGCGGGGCCAGCCATAAAAGCNGCGGACATGCANATNACATAGGCAAAGTTTCTGAGTACTGAAAAATTCATCCGGTCCCCCGTTTAGACAACAAAGCAATAAAACTGCTTGCCACGTGCGTTATGGCATCTTGCTTGCATCTATTGTGCCGAAACCGCAATGCTTTCTAGGGAATTTGAACAATGGACATAGCCTCTCTCGTCGGACTTATCGGAGCCTGCGGTATGATCATCGGCGCCATGTTGGCTGGTGGATCTCTTGGCCCGTTTGTCGACACCGCCTCTATTTTGATCGTTATTGGTGGAACGTTTTTCGCAGTCATGTACCAAGCGACCCTGCCAACATTCTTAGGGCATTTCGGTGCTATGGGTAAGACGTTTTTTCCACCCGTCAAGAAAATGGAAGACATGATCGAACGCATGGTCGAATTGGCCGCGATGGCACGNAAGGACGGCATGATGGCGCTTGAAGGTCAGGAAACTCCGGACAAATTCTTTGCGAAAGGCATGCAGCTGTTGGTTGACGGTGCCGATGAGGCAAAACTTGTAGGTCAGATGGAAGCCGAGATTGAGGCCATGAAAGTGCGNCATGGCGATATGCAAGGCTGTGTGAAAGCGTGGATTGATCTTGCGCCCGCTATGGGAATGATCGGGACACTGGTTGGACTTGTGATCATGCTTGGTAATATGAGTGACCCGGCCTCAATTGGCCCCGCGATGGCGGTGGCTTTGTTGACCACCATGTATGGAGCGATCATCGCCAACGTTTTATTCATGCCCATGCTGACAAAGCTTGAGAANTACAGCTCTTATGAAGTGGTTTACCGCCAGACTGTTATCTTGGGTCTTCGCGGGATTGCCAGAGGTGAGTCACCTCGTAACATGCAAGATCAGATGGTCTCCCTCTTGGCTCCAAAGGCTCAAGAGAAATTTGAAGCGGCGGCATAATCATGGCAGAAGAAGCAGCACCAGAAGAAAACGAATGCGAAGAATGCCCGAAATGTCCTCCGGTTGGCGCCCCCGCGTGGATGGCAACCTTTGCGGATATGGCGACACTCTTGATGGCCTTCTTCGTTTTGATTTTGTCATTTGCCGAAATGAACGTTCCGAAGTTTAAAACCATTCAGGGCTCAATGAAGGATGCGTTCGGGGTGCAAAAAATTGTTCCCGTTGTTGAACAGCCAAAAGGTACGACGATACTTNCGNTGAGCTTCAGCCCGTCTCCCTCGCCTTCAGTAACCAAAGAGGTGACATCTGATACCACCGAAACAGTTGAACCCGAACTGAAAATTCCGACCGACAGCAAAGACAGCGAAGGCTCGGACCAACTGCAAGAAGGCGAAGGCGACGAAGAGGGCATCGGCGGNGAAAATGCCGACGGCAAGGGCGATGANACCAACGAGGGCCAAGCNGATGCTGAGGCGCAGGGCCAGTCAGACGCTGACAAGTTAGGTCAATCTGACGCTGAAGGAATGGGTCAATCAGANAGCGAGGGTGAGGGAAAATCCGACGCTGAACGGCTTGCCGAAGCGATTGAAAAAATGGCCAAATCAGTTGATATAGCCGTCCAATCCATGGGTGATAAGGTTATCGTAGACCTGAAAGCNGGNGAGTCTTCCCCAACAGAGCTGATGGAAAAATTCTCAAAAGTTGGGCAAGCGGTAGAAGTCGCAGGATTGGCGACAGGTAAATCAGAAAGCGAAGTATTGTTCGGCGGCCTTGATCAACAAATGTCTGAATTGATCGAGATGGTTGCCAAACTCGAAACGCTCAAGGATGCCACAGGTGGTGGTGCCAGTGACGAGGANAGCTATGCCAAGCAAGCGCTGGCAAAAGAAAAAGCCGAGACCTCTGAGGATGAGTTGAGAATTTCACTACAAGAGGAAATTGGCAAAGGTCTGGTTGAAGTTGAGCGCCGCGACAACAAAGTGTTTGTGACNTTAGGGGCCGGCGGNGCGTTTTCGTCNGGTTCGGCGGTTCTCACAGAAGAGGCCGTGGGCATTGTTGGCAAAATTGCCGAAGCCTCGGATGGGGATGACAGCACTGTTAAAGTGTCTGGCCATACCGATAACGTCCCGATCGGCTTTGGTGCCCTGTATCGCGATAANTGGGATCTTGCATCGGCGCGAGCCTCCAGTGTGGTGCAAGCCGTAGAGCAATCCGGTTCNCTACCGTCTGAACGCTTGCAAGCCATCAGTTATGGCGAGACGCGTCCAGTGGACGATAACAATACGGCAGCCGGGCGCGAGAAAAATCGTCGCATAGAAATCGAAATCGAGTTCTGATTAAGAGTATATCTTAATCAGAACTTGCNAGGGGCTTTTTGCAGTCACTCCTCTGAGTTTTTGGTCTCGAACCACTCAAATATNGTTTTGACAATCGCAAGGAATGCTAAAGCCCCTACTGCACAAAGCGCAGCCTGCATGGGCGTAACTTGGGCAATAATAAAAAGACTGTCTGGGGCGACCTGCCAAACAGCAACGATCGTCAAAGCGCCCAATATGAAAAGACGCAGTGCCATACAACGNCCACAGGGTGCACGCCTAACTTTATTTGTTTCATCCTCAGTAGACACAAAAACCTCCGCTAAGCCATTCGAATTAGGTCTTTATAACACCATGTATCGCAGTCTTTTAAATACATAACAATACTAAAGGCTAAAAACATAACTTTTTAAATATTTATTTTCTTTTGCTATTATTAACAGATAGTTACAATTTGGTATACTTATTGCATGTTAGATATGAAGTGGATGTAATATGTTAAATATTTCCATGCAACCGCGTCTGGCGCAACGTCAGTCACTGGTCATAACGCCTCAGCTTCAACAAGCGATTACGTTGCTGCAAATGAGCAACGTTGAAATCTGCGACCATGCNGAAGAAGTCGCAACAGAGAACCCTTTCTTACATGTAGAGCGCCCTGCCTCCCGCAAGGCGTTATGGGACGGAGCAAGATCCGCACAAAGCGGTGCTGGAAAATCATCGAGAGGTGGCGGCTCTGACAGCGATCTTGATCCGATCGANGCGCTGGCCGACACCCGCGACACNAGTCTTTACGCGCATGTGTTTGCCCAAACCGAGCTGATGTTTGAAGATCCTGATGAAAAAGTCATTGCTTACAGCCTGTGCGAAGCCATCGAACAAACCGGNTGGATAACCGANAATTTGCAGATGATTGCTTTCGCGTTAAGCGTGACGGAAGAGGCCATCGAAGTCGTTCTAACCCGGCTTCAAACAATAGAGCCCGCCGGACTATTTGCACGAAACCTGTCTGAATGCCTTCGCCTGCAAGCCCGGGACAAGGGATTGCTTTGCAAAAAAATGGATGCGCTACTCGAAAATCTGCCGTTGTTTGCCAAAGGCGAAATAGCCGCTCTGAAGCGTATNACCGGATGCACTGCAGAAGAAATTGGGGATTTGGCGCGCAAACTCAGAACCTTTGAGCCAAAACCAGGGCTTAAGTTCTCGGGTGAATTTGCTCAACCGGTATTTGAACCAGATCTGATCGCCTATCAAGACGAAGAGGATGACTGGATTGTCGAGTTGAACCGCTCCAACCTGCCCGCCATCCGCGTCGACACCGCGTATAGTCAGGCCGTTAAGAAACTTGATCAAGACGGAAGTGATGAGCATTTTATTCGTGAAGCCATCACTTCNGCGCGCTGGCTCAAACGTGCNATTGCTCAACGCAATGAAACCAACCAAAAAGTTGGCGCAGAAATTGTCAGGTATCAGCGCGAATTCCTTGAAAAAGGCATCGCCNNTCTTCGNCCCCTACAACTGAGGACCGTCGCCGACGCAATCGGCGTGCATGAAAGCACGGTAAGCCGTGTCACCTCTTCGGTCATGATGGCCACACCGCAAGGCACCTTTCCTCTCAAAGCCTTTTTCAGTAGTGCGTTACATTCAGACTCAAACGTCGAAGGCGCCTCAGCAAAAGCAATCCGTCAACGCATTCAAGACATCATTTCATCGGAAGATCCCAGCAAACCCATCAGCGATGAGGCTATTTCCAAGATTATTAGCAAAGAGGGTATTCGGGTGGCCCGGCGCACTGTTGCGAAATATCGCGAAATAGACGGCATGCCNTCTTCGTCNCAGCGTCGCAGACGACAGAAAATGGACGCGCTCTGCGGCTAACAGGCCGTTACCANCGCAGCTTTAAAGCTTGGCTTTTGTCTCAACCAATCCTGAGGTTGTGTTATTCACCTATGGACCGCGAAGGGACAGGTTTAGATAGGCGCTGCCGCAACTTCTTAGGTGTGAAAATAAACTTAAGCTCTGGGTCCAAATGTAAGGCCGCGAGTTGCGCGTCTGCTTCTGTGGTGCCAGCAATACAAAATATCTGGCGAAAACCACGATACCCCATAAAACTCTGACCAAGTTTATGTTGGTCCCGCCCCACATAGAGACAAAGAACTACATAGGTTAGCACACCCAGCATCCAATGGACGACAAAGGCTGTTGCTACTGCAAGGGTCGACACAATGGCCCCCTCAAAAAACCTCTGCGACATAATCCAAAACGGTGGCGCAAGCATTGCCAAAATAGATCTNGTTTGTGAATGCAGTTCAGCCTGTTTATCTTTGTCACAATAGATATGATAATTTCGCATATCACTTGAAAAAGGCAGCTCCACGTTGCGCATCAAAGAGCTAAGCGATTTTAAGCTGTCGCCTTGTACGGGCAGAAAATCCACTCCAAGTACCCGGTCTGTCAGAACGTGGAAAAGCTTGCCCTCTCGCATAAAACTCAGAAGGACTGGCCGCGCATACTCTTGTAGATGATATTCNATCTCGTCTGCGAGATGACCAAGATCNGAATAGGGCTTTCCGCCAACACCTACCAAGATATCCAACTCCAGTAGATTTAACTTNAGGCCAAAAGCGCCCTTTTTCATCTTATCAATGATAATTGGTCCAGACAGTCTTGGAGTATCGACAGTCTGGTTACCCATCTGCATTTGGTCATCTTGTGCCATGAGCCCTCAGGGGTTCTATCAGGGGAATTTAATCACGTCTTGGCTGGGTGCCCGCGCGGCTTGTCTTTTNGGCTGCTGAGGCTTGGGCTTGGGACGCTGGCTGGCTATCAAAAGGCGTTTGTTCAGCTCCCCTATCCGCTCTTCCAGCTTGGACTGTGTGTCCATCAAAGCCTGCATCTGCTTTTCCGCCTCAGGGTCACCTTGATTAATACCACTGCGGATCACTGCCATAAATTCGGTTGTCACGTCGCGAAACAACACAGCCTGATCTTTCAAAGCNTTNTCNATATTATCGGTTGTCGCCATCGCAAGTTCACCATTCAANAGGGAAACACGCGCATCAAGCTCTTCGATTATCCCACCCATTTTTGTGGCCAGCGTCTCATCTATTNTTTGAGACANTTGAATGGTCTGNTCNGCTTGGGNCATNTTAATTTCTTCAAAAGCNTGATCTATCGCAAGATCCATCCCATTTATTTGCTCACTCACGTCGACGCTGGTTTTAGACAGCTTCGCGACATCAGGACCCATTGTTTCGAGATGCTCTTGCAACGTTGCCAGTTGGCTAAAGGGTCCCTGAAGATTGCCAACCCCCTCATTCATTGTTGCGATATTTTCGGTAAATACCGTCAACAATTCCGTATTTGTCGCAGTCAAAACGTTCATTTTATCAGCGGAGCGTGCAAGCAAAATCCCGACGGCGACCACCCCGCCAAGCAGAATGGCGCCCACAACAAAAGAACTGATCCTGACCGTCTTTTGTAAACTGGCAAAACTTTTCTTTGCCTTTTGAAATTCNGACGATATGCGCGCAAATTCAGANGTAACATCCATCGCTGCATCCGCAGCGTCTAACGCAATTTGAACGACGGTTTCTAAGTCTTGTGGCTTCGCTTTAGCACTAGTTTTAGGCGGCATTTGAGGGCCTCATCTTCTGGATTTAACGACCTTACCCGGTCTTTCTCTTTGAGAGAAGTAAGCACATTCCGTGCCAGATGACGAAAAAACCACGCTCGCGGGCAACTCTTTCGATTTAAATCCGAATTTCATACACTTCCAAGGCTTCATAGGGTCATGTGACACCTGAAAAAATACGCAACCATAGCAAGTCAAACGCTTTGGNCTGTCCTTCATTTACGAAATTCCTTGAGGCGTGCGCAGATATTATGGATTTGAAACCGAAAGGTTCCTCCCAAACAGAGTAAAGCACANAAGAGCAACCCGTAGCCACGCAGGGTGTCGCCAAGCTCACTCGCTTTAATTAGCAGGTAGATTGTCGCGACAAAATAGGCGAACGAGCTGATCATCTCTCCCATACTTCGATGGTACTTTCGCTTAAACCGCGCCACTGATCGGCCTTCCATTTTCGTCAAACTGCATGTCATCGGGGACTTCTAGTTCAGGAGGATCAAGTTCTTCCCCATTGTTGAGCCGGTATATAAAGGCCAGCACCGCTGCCACTGCCGAAAACAGCTGTTCGGGAATTTCATCGCCAATTTCGCCCGCGAAAAACAAAGCCCGCGCCAAAAGCGGATTGCGAAAGATAGTAATTCCGGCATCAGTGCCACGCTCAATGATTTCCGCCGCCATCAACCCGCGCCCCATCGCCAGNATNCGGGGGGCTCCNGGGNTGCCNACCTCGTATTTCAAGGCCACAGCAAAATGCGTCGGGTTGGTGATAATTGCGGTGGCATCNGGCACATCTGCCAGTGCCTCACGTTGCTTGACCGCACGCGCCGCAACAGTCATTTGCATACGGCGGATTTTGGCTTTTACCTCTGGGTTACCTTCGGTTTCTTTGCTTTCATCTTTGACCTCTTGCAGGGTCATTTTCAATTGTTCGGTATGCTGGTGGTTTTGCCACAAGACATCCACCAAAGCCAGTGCTGCCAAGATAAGAAGGAAGGTCACCATCAAGGCAAAAAATGCATCGTGCATCCGGGTCATTGCATTCCAAAGCGTGGCTGACTCAGACGTGATTAGCCGCGGCAATCCCAAGTATAATATAAATGCCCCACCGACGAGTAATAGAACCACTTTAAAGATCGCCTTGAACAATTCGACCAACGACTTTTTTGAAAACATCCGTTTCAAACCGGCAAGTGGATTGATTTTTGAACCTTTGAATTTCATGGCGCCCGGTGCGAAGTTTATCTTACCACTCATCGCTGCCTGCGTTGCGATAACTACCAAAAACAACGGAATTGCAAATAAGGTGCTATTTATAAATATAAAGCTAAAAGCCATACTGGACAGCCTGGTAATTTCATCAAATAAAAATTTCGTATCGCCAAATTGAAAAAAACTGCGCCATTCGATCAAAAGGCGCGGCANAACAAACAAAATAGCATAGTATAAAAGAAAACCCATTGCCAAAGTAGTGAAAACAAACAGTTCTTTGGAACTTGCGATTTGTCCGTCTTCGGCGGCCTTTTCAAGCCGCTTCTGGGTTGGTTCTTCGGTCTTNTCTTGACCGCCATCACTCTCAGCCATCACGCAGCTCCAAAAATAACCGCTCAAACACTTCGATAGTATAATACGATAGGTCTTCTATCGCAAATCCTAATGGCTTAGTATAAATATACATAACGATAAAAAGCGCCATCATTGTCAAGGGAAAGCCAAACGAGAAAAAGTTCAGCGCCGGCGCGGATCTGGTTACAACGCCAATTGTGACATTAACCAATAATAATATAGATACCACAGGCAGCATTAAAAGCGCTCCAAGGTAAAACATCTCGCCCCCGATATCTATGACAAATTGGCTCATGGCCATCAAGGAGACCGGTTGCCCCATCGGTATAATGTCAAAACTTTGACGCAAACCTTCTATTAGCCGTAAATGCCCATTCGCGGATAAAAACATAGTGAGCAAAAACAGGGTCAGAAACTGGCTGACAACGGGGGTTTGCCCACCAGAGTTAGGATCAACTTGGGCCGCGAATCCCAGGCCCCCAGAGGCTGCAATCTTTTCACCTGCAAGCGCAACAGAGGCGAAAAGAATGCTCAAGACAATCCCCCCTGTCAAACCGATGGCAACCTCAACCCCCATTACCCGAATAAGCGCCAAGAATGGTAGATTTTCAAAGTTTGGCACTGAGACTGAACCGTAATATGCGGCTGAAATGACAAACGTTAGGAGAACACGTACTCGAACAGGAACAGATCGAGCACCAAATATGGGGGAGGAAACAAGCAGCGCACCAAGGCGCAGGCTGACCAAGAAAAAATCGAGAAGGAAATTCATCAGAAGGTTCAGGTCAATGCCAGGGATATTCGTTAAATTGCCCGCATCAACATTGCCAAGCACTAATACGTTCCCCGAATTGTCTCAAAGATATATTCGAAATAATCAACCATAGTGCCCATTATAAATGGCGAAAACAGGGCCAGTGCCAGCAAAACGAGAACCAGCTTGGGCACGAAACTCAGAGTCATTTCATTAATAGACGTGGCCGCTTGCAAAATACCGATTGTAAGACCAACCGCCAGTGCCGTTCCCAGAATAGGACCAGCAGTTAAAATAATCTGCCAAAACGCGAGGCGGAGATGTTCGACATTTGCATCAAATTCCATTATCCGTCCCGATCACATGACATAAGTTGCAGCCAAAGAACCAATCATCACAGCCCACCCATCAACCAGAACAAATAACAATAGTTTGAAAGGCAGCGAGATAATCATTGGACTCAGCATCATCATACCCAAAGCCATCAGAATTGAGGCAATGACCAAATCAATTACAAGAAATGGTAAAAAAATCAAAAACCCAATCTGAAACGCAGTTTTCAATTCAGACGTAATAAAAGCAGGCATCAAAACCGTGTAGGGTACGTCGTCGTTATCCTCATAGGGCGCGTCGCCAGCCATTTCTGCAAACATGGCCAACTCTGCCTCTCGCGTATTTAAGATGATAAACTCTCTTAAAATATTNCCCCCAACTTCAATCGCTGTCAAAGGGTCCATGTTTCCATCAAGATAAGGAGAAACTGCCGTATCATAAATCACCTGAAAAGTCGGCGTCATAATGTAGATCGTTAAAAACAATGCNATCGAGATTAAGACTTGATTTGGCGGTGTCTGTTGTGTCCCCAGTGCCTGTCGCATAATCGACAGTACAATGATAATACGGGTAAAAGCTGTCATGCCCAACAAAAGCGAAGGTAGAATTGCCAATCCTGACATCAGCGCCAAAATCTGCAGCGACAACGAATAGGTCTGCTCGCCCTCTGCCCCAGAGGTGACGTTGAACGCGGGCAAGCCACCACTTTGGGCAAATCCGGGTGCGGGCAGCAACACCATGACAATCAGCATGGTCAGGACGGCACCACCGACCAAACCCAAACCGTAATGCGCTTTGCGTAATTTTAGCAAACTATTCTGTAACATGAAGATCTGCCTGTAGCGGCATTTCAGCCGATTTTTCAAGCCGCAAAACCGTGGCAGGCTGATTGCGGCCATGGACGATAACAACTTTTTCATGATCAATTTCCATCAGGGAAACCATTGCCTGATGACGCAACGGATAGGTTTCAACGTGGACAACCCGACTGCCTTTTACCAACTTACTCCTGATTTCCGGTGCNCGTCTCATCAAAAAGGTTCGCAACAATAGAAGCGCACAGATAAACACTCCTACTGTTATGATCTGTGCTATTTCTAGTGTCGGTTGGGCCAAGTTTCCTATCCGATATGTTTCAAACGGTCCATCTTATCCGTATCGTTTCTAGATGGTTTCCATNCGTTTTTCTGGATCAACAATTTCTGAGAACCTGATGCCAAAGCGCTCGCCGACCATGACGACTTCACCCTTCGCAATCATTGTGCCGTTGATCAAGATATCCAGCGGTTCACCTGCCAACCGATCCAATTCTACGACGGACCCCTCATTCAGGCGCAGCAAGTCACGGATGCTGATCTCGGTGCGGCCCACCTCGATGGACATGTCGACTTCGATATTTTCAAGAACTTTCAGCTTATCAGCATCCATCCCTTTAACTTCGCTGCCAACTGCTGCCTCTGCGCTATCCTCAGCGGCAAGTGCTTCATCTACCATTGTAGACCTCCTATGATGTTTACGCGACCCAATGTCACTAAAGTCGCCGTGTTATATTAATCGCGCGGGTGCCGCCAACGTCTCCGATATCCGCCAGGAACATCTTCTCACCCTCCACAATGACTGTAACGTTTTCCCCTATCTGTATCGGGAATACATCGCCTTCGCTNAATTGAAGCAGCTTACTCATCGAAACAGTCGGTTTGCTGAGCTCGACATTCAATCTCAGGGGGGCGCTCAGTACAGCGTCCTCAAGACGTTCNAGCCACGTTGTATTGTCATCAGTGGTATCGGTGTTCACCCGCGATCGCAACTCGGCTGCGATTGGTTTAAGTGTTTGCAAAGGATAGACGATATCAAAATTTGCCGGCTCTACTCCCGGCAGCTGCACGACAAATGAGCACGCGATNACTGTTTCACCGCCTTCGACGAAAGAGGCAAATGCCACATTCTCTTCGCGCGTTACTTCTCCAAACGTCGTTTGTGTCAGGTCGTTCCATGACGCATTGAGAATGCCATTCAAACCGTCCGTAACAATTTCAATCACACGGCTTTCGGTTGTTGTGAAGTCCGCGCGCTTGGATCCTTTCAGACGCATATTTCCGCCGTAGTAGGAATTTGTCAGCGTATAGACAAAATCCGGTGTAAGGGCGAGCATTTGCGTGCCGCGCAACTCTTCCATCCGCGTCATGGTCAAACTCATAAAACTGTCGACCGTTTCACAGTATTCATCAAATGTCTGAAGTTTAGGCGCGAANGAGGTAATCCTGGGTGTCACTTTAAGCAATGGTAGAAATACTGAGCGGGACATGCGTGCAAAACGCTCGTTAAGCACGCGCAGCGCGTACAAATCCCCAAGAAGAGACAGATCGTTCGAGCCAAAGTCATAATCTGATACTTCTGCTTCCCTTGCGACCACAGCTGGTGTTGACGGATCCGCCTGATCATCCAGACCGCTGATCAGAGCATTAACCTCTTCTTGGGTAAGCTTCCTAGAAGAGGCACTATCGTCGTCTATTTCAGCCTCAGACATTATTGCATCACATAAGAGGTTAAGTGCACTTTTTCGATGCCTCCGAACCCTTCTAGTCCGGTTAAGGTCGTATTCATCGTTGTGCGTAAATCTTCAGCTAGCGCAAAGCGTGCTTCGCGTCCTGCCACTTCCTCTTCAGTATAATCGCTCAAAGTCGCAAGGATTTCGGCTGTAAGTGCCGGCATGTGCGCTTCGATATTCTCAATCACAGTTTCATCATATTGGGTCGAGATGCCGATACCAACCTGCAAAAAGCGCCGCGAACCTTTGAGGTTTGTGGTCAGAGTCGCTGGAAATTCATAGTACATCGTCTCGAATAATTCCTCGGAAGGCACTTCCTTTGAGACCTTTTCTTCTGGTCCCATGCACTCCTCTGGCATTTCTTCGCCTTCTTCCAGCTCTTCCTCAACCGGGCAGTCAATCTCCGGCTCACCTTCGCCTTCAACTCCGCCTTCGGCCCCAGCTTCGCCAGCCGCCTTACTCGCAATTATGTCATTAGCGATATCCTCAGGCAAAGGCTGGTTTCCACCAAAAAGAAAGTACCCAGCCCCGAGGCCACCACCTACAAGAATAATCCCGCCGAAAACGCCGGCAAGAATAAGCATAATCGGAGATTTCTTTTTTGGTGGGTCAGTGTTTTCATCGGCCATCTGTCAAAACCTTTGTTATTTAGTTAGGCAATTACGTTTACCAGACCATCGCCTTGAAGGGCGGTAGACTGTTCCACATTTTCAGGCAACTCCTGAGCAAAATCAAGATCACTCTGGTCATTAGTATCTGATTCATCAGACTTATTGCCGTTTTCGGCAAAGGATCCACTAGTGCCAGCAGAGAACGAATTCAACCGCATGCCCGCACTCTCCAACAGCTCAGAAATCCGCCCCTCGGCACCCGTTAATAAAGCTGCAGTTGCGCCTGTTTCTGTTCTCATTCGAAGATCCAGGCCGCGGCGGCTTTCGCTCATCGACACGGTAATCTTACCAAGCGAAGCGGGCTGCAGCGTGATCACCAAACTGCCGCCATTTGTCGGCATAGCGGCCACCCTGCGCACAAGGCTCTGTGTCCAGCCTTGCTTTTGAACATCGACAATGCTGTTGCTCCAACGTTCAAGCGCTGCAAGATTTTGCGACGGTGTGACCGTATTTGCCGCACTGGGCGCCACAGCCTGCGGCTGACCAGATCCGGCACTCACCGGCGCCATTATTTCGTTTAATGCTTGTTCGGCCTCTGTCGGTTCAGACGCTTCGGCAGAGTCAGCGGGCATGGGCGGTGCAGCATCTATTTGTGCGCTCCGCAAAGCACGTACCTCCAAAGCCGGAGCCGCTTTCTGAGGCCGTGCTTGGATGACAGTCTCTTCCAACTGGTCATCGAGCCCTTTCAGATTAACATTTTTTTCGGCGGCTTTGCTTTCCTGACTGCGCTTCATCTGGTTGGCAATTTCAGCTTGAACTGGCGCGGCGTTAGATGCCGCTTCGGCCCCCTGCTTTGCAACTGCCGCCTGGGTCGTCACCACAGGCGCAGAAATCGCCTTAACCTCGGAACGCAAGGGAGCATTCATTTCGGCGGTTTGAGGCGTTTTTGCTGCTTGGCTAGTTACCAAGTTCTGTTGCGGTTTTGCTTTTGGTACAGCTTTATCCGGGGCTGCCATTGTATGGTTTTTTTCAGCCACAAGGTCTGTTTTGGCCGCTACCGGCTTTTGGGCGACGTCAGCTTGGGTAGACTTCTGTACCTGAGACGCCGCATTAGGCACGGAATCAGCTGGGATCGCAGGTGCAGATGCCGTTTTCGCAGGTGCAGCCATAACGATTGGCTTTGCCTCACTTTCCAAAGCGGTTACCGGACCTATTGGCGCCGGTCGTACGTTCGTGGACGCAACATCCGCAGCGCTGGCCTGATTGGCGTCAAAAGACCGCCCATCGGCCCGAACTTGCTGTGGCGACGTCGCTTGCACACCAACCTCAACGGATTTCGAGCCGACATCCTGCGCCTTCACGGCAACATCTGACCCCTTCGCGGCCGAATCTACCGCTTTTACCACACCGTCTTCATCTGATATCAACGGCGTCTGTTCTGTGATTGGCCGCTCTGCGTCCACGGCGACCACAGCTTGAGCCTTTGCAACGACTTGCGTGGCAGAGTGAGGTTTGACCTCATCAGCGGCGACCTTATGATTGTGATGCTCCTTCGGAGCTTGGTTTTTAGACGCCCCATCCACACCATCAGCCACAATTTTTTGAACTGGCTTTTCAACCAAATCGCTATCTGCAGAAGGCTTAGCGACAAAATCGCTATCTGCAGAAGGCTTAGCAAGTGAAGCAGCATCCGAAGAAGCTGCAGCACCCTCTGCAGCAGCTGGTTTGCCGGTATGAGCGACCGAGACAACTTGTTTTATCTCCGTCATCTCCAAACTGTCTTCGGCCTCAATGCCCTCAGATGCAGCGGGAGATGTCGCAACCAGCGAGACAGGTGGCGCGTTGCTGACTTGNACGGCGTTTTCATCCGCAGAAACAGCCGCAAGCCTTGTATCGTTTTGCATGCTCGGGTTCAGGTTTTGATCCGCGACCACGCTAGCTGCAATGTCGCCTTCAATGGCGATATCAGGGTCTTGATTTTTGTTTTGATCCAGTTTGCTTGCCGCGGCAACGGCCGTCAGATTGTCAGCTTCGGCATTGCCGCTCACATCAGAGACTGGATCGCCTGAACTCCCAATAGTCGCAACACTCATACCAAGAGGCGGCTCAGCATCCATTTCTGCCTCAACTGCCAAAAGAGCGTCTGGTCCCGCTGGCAGAGCGGTCAGATCAATGTCACCATCCGCTTCGCCGGCGTCCAGCACCGGGGCTTTGATCTCTCCCGCAGCCTGCGATAACGCACCGATCTCAAGGCCTTCTTTAACCACCTCTTCCCCATCTATAAATCCAGCTTTGGGCTGAAACATTTTCATGGCTAAGGGATTGCCGGAAACGGCCAAAGTATCATCCGGGCTGGAATTGGAAGGAATGTCTGCCGTGCTTTTTGAGTGGTTCTTGCCTTGATGCTGTTCTGCGCCAGCACCTGAACTGCCCTGTGACGCCAAAATAACCTGCGCAAAATCGAGCGCAGAGCTATCTGCTCCGTCCGGGCCGCTGGCCCCCGGGGCAATTTGCAATACTGAATTGACCGTCGTATTTACGCTTTTCGGTTCCATTTTCGCCTCGGTTGAAAGTTACCGCTCAAACAAACTAGAACCTAGGGTGCAACCTTCATGCCAGATCGTCTGTTGGGCGTGTATATTCACCGCTTTGTCCCACTTCGGGCCGGCAAAGAGGATAGATCTTTATCAAATTTCTTTTCCCGCGCAGACACAGCAAATTCCTCGGCCTTCTCTTCTGTACGTTTTTTGTGATAGCTGACAGCCAGAATCTTCGCTTTAAGCGGTGCCAATTCCGCCACCATAAAATCATATCTTCCCTGCACCATTTCGGCTTCTTCTTCGATCCGCGTAAGATACCAGCGGTCTGTCTGCAGTTGGGTTGCATCAATACCGGTGGCTGTTGCTTTGGCATGGTGCGTCGCTCGCAATTCCTCTAATTGCTCAAGCAGCTCTTTCAAACTCGCCATCTCTTCTTGCATGTTTTTCAACTGTGCGCTCAGTTTGGACAGTTCCATCTGATCGCGGCGCGACAGATTTTTAAAAAGCCGTGACTTTCTTACTTCTTCCACTAGGTACCTGCAACTGCAAGAAGATCCCTTATGCTGGTTTTAAAATCAGCGCGACTGTCCGATCGCTGGGAAATAAATTCAACAATTTTTGGCCAAAGCTTCACTGCCTGGTCCAAATCTGCATCCTGACCTTCGACGTAACCGCCCATAAGCATCAGATCGCGGTTTTCCATGTACAGACTGACTAGCTGACGCATACGCCGCGCCGCAGCCAAATGTTTCGGATCAACGATGTCGTTCATCACCCGACTGATAGAGGCCGAAATATCTACGGCCGGATAAATACCCATTTGCGCATTGGCGCGGCTGAGCACTACATGCCCATCCAAAATCGCCCGTGCCGAATCCACGACAGGGTCGTTGGTGTCGTCCCCATCGGCCAAAACGGTGTAAATCCCAGTAATAGATCCGCCAGACGTGGTGTCACCCATCCCCGCGCGTTCGACCAAAGATGGAATAAGCGACATCACAGACGCCGGATATCCCTTGGCTGTCGGTTGCTCGCCCAGCGCGAGACCAATTTCACGCCGTGCATGCGCCACCCGGGTTAGAGAATCCATGATCAGCAAGACGTGTTTGCCTTGATCGCGGAAATGCTCGGCGAGGGCCGAGGCCCGATGTGCGGCCCTGATGCGCAACAGTGGCGAACGGTCTGCCGGTACCGCAATGACACAAAGACGCTTTCGGGTTTCTTCGTTCAGCATACCACGAACCAGATCGCCCACTTCCCGGGCCCGTTCGCCGATCATGCCGACAATAATGACATCTGCGGTTGAAAATCGCGCCATCATGCTCAACAGAACCGATTTTCCAACACCCGACCCAGCAATAATGCCAATTCTCTGACCGCGTCCAATGGTCAGCATACCGTTCACGGCACGCACGCCAACGTCCATCACACTGAGTACCCCACCGCGCGACAAAGGGTTCAGCATTCTACCCTGCAAAGGCCGTTTAAAGGCTCCCATTGGGGCTGGCAAACCATCCAACGGCTCGCCCAAAGCATCAACCACTCGACCCAAATATTCATCACCAGCATCTATGTCGATGCCTTCATCAGACAGGCTCACCCGCACGCCGGCATGAATTCTGGCTCCCTGCTCGTATAACACCAACTGGTTGCGACCCTCTGAATAGCCGATCACTTCCGCTTTCACTGTATCGCCACTGGCCGTTTCCACGTCACAGACCGAACCCACAGAGACAGGGAAACCGTCGCACTCAAGTACCAAACCATCAAACCGGCTGACATGCCCAGAGAGCGCTGTGTTGCGACTGCCACCGACGGTGGAAATGTCGCCTAGAAGTTTTCCGGTAAGATCAATCATCCTTCAAGGCAACCTTATCCGTCGCTGCGACTGACACAGGCTCGCCTTCTTGGGCGACCTGCTCAATCTGGTCTGGTGCCGTGTTTGGCGCAACCGCCTCTGGGGCAGTGTCCGCGACAACTTTTTCTGATGTAGTATCCTGAGCCAACTGATCTGCTGCTGCCTCTGGGACATCTGTCGCGACTTCGACATCTGGTGCAACATCTGGTGCTGCTACGTCTTTTACCTCCTCGGCGGTGTCCGGTGTCTCTTTTTTGATGTCGGATGCCTCGGGGTTTGGGGTTGGGCTTTCAGCGACTTGCGCATCCTTATCAGTCTCTGCCTGCGCAACCATGCCATGGTCAACACTGTCCCCATCCAGTTTAGCCGCGACCACAGCCTCGGGTTCATGCACATCTGGCTGTGTCAAATTCTCGAACAAGTCCGAGATTTCTCCGCCACCGACACGCATTTTAACGTCTCCCCGGCCCAGCCGAGCATCCACGCGCATCTTGATCTGTGAGAGATCTTTATAATCAGGCAGTCCCGCGTTTATGACATCTAAGTCCGCCTGACAAACAAACAGTTCGCGCTTACCAGACATATGTTGCACATTGCGCAACATCGTCTCTAACCGGTCCAAAAATGGCTCTGGGAAATTATCTATCTGACTGCCTGCACGTTCTGTTGCCAAACTAAGCACAGACTGCCTTATCTGTGCAGATAGCANGTCTATNTCCAATAGNTCGGGGTCCGATAGCGCCCCAACGAGACGGTCAAGATCGGCGATACGTTCGGCTAATTCTGCCTCGCGCTCGCTCTCAGTCATTGCTTTGCCCGCTGAAAACCCTTCGTGATANGCCTCTTCGCGTATCTTTTGTTTTTGCTCCTCATCAATCACGGGCGGCGGAGCAGGCGCCAAATTTAGTGGTGCAGCCTGCACCGGGTCGGCCNCAGCAGGCACAGCCGTCTCTAAACCTTCAACCGCGACTGGTGCTTCGCCAGAGGGATCAGTGACANTCTCTGATGAAGTGCTCAAATTTGCCGCCTGCTTGTCGGGCGTGGATCCAGNGCCGGCACCGCCATCAGCCGTATCCGCTGATTGCAACGCTTCATCCCACCCATCGGGGTCGCCATTATCCTCGGCGACACCCTCTGCGGCTGTATCCTCTTTAGCGGCGGACGCAGCCTCGTCTTCACTGGCGGGATCAGGGGTCAGATCGACCGGTGGTGCCACCTCATTCCAGCTGACCTTACGAAAGTAACCATCGTCATTTTTTGCTTTGCCCGGCTTGAGAATAAAAGCAGCCTCACGGGCTTTCGCCATCGCTTTAGAGACGTTGAATGCACTCAGCGGTGAACCGTCTAAATCAAACTCACCAACGAGTTTACTCTTTGCCATTAGACCATCTCTTCGCCACCACGTCCGGCCAGAACAATCGTTCCGTCATCGGACATTTTCCGCGCGACCGCGATGATATTTTTCTGCGCTTCCTGGACTTCTGTCAAACGCACAGGGCCAAGCGTTTCCATTTCGTCTCTGAGGTTGGCTGCGGCACGCGTCGACATACATCCGAACAGTTTTTCCTGAAGGTTCTGGTCTGAACCCTTGAGCGCCATAATCAGATCTTCTGGATCTGTAGCCCGAAGCAGAGTTTGAAGAGACCGTTCGTCAGACATGATAAGGTTGTCAAAGGTGAACATATTATCTTGGATCGCCGTCATCAGATCTTTGTCGTGCTTTTTAATCACCCCAAGAATACGTTTTTCCATCGCCTCTTTGGTAAAGTTCATAATTTTAGAGGCAGCGGCCACACCACCAACTTGCGATGAGCGCAAATTGGTATTGGCTTTAAACTTGTTCAGCATAACTTGCTCAAGTTCTTTTAAGGCGTTGGGATCAACCGTCTCCAGTGTTGCGATCCGCAAAATCACTTCTGCCTGCATATCCTCGGTCAGCAGATTAAGCACGTCAGACGCCATGCCATATTCCAGATATGACACGACAAGAGCTTGAATCTGGGGATGTTCATCCATAATCAGTTCTGCAATTGATCGGGCTTCCATCCAGTCAAGGATTTCGATCGGTTTATTGCTGTCTGCGGGTGTAATCCGGCTTAAAACAGATTGAGCTTTGTCATCCCCTAGCGCCCGTTTCAGAACATTTTGAATATAGTTACCAGCCCCGAGCCCGAGGCTTGTTTGTTGTTTCATCAGGGTCAGAAATTCATCCAACACTGCGTTTACAGCCTCTTGGTCAACACCGGACACGGCGTACATCGCTGTCCCCAAATGCTGCACCTCTCGAGGGCTCAGGTTCTGAAAAATTTCAGCAGCCTGTTCCTCACCCAAGAGCATCATCAAAATCGCGGATTTTTCAGTCCCGCTTAAATTTGCTGTTAAAGATGAATCACTTTCTGCTTCTGCCATATTTCCCTCATAGCCCTTGCTTTATGTTTTATCCATTTCGTCCCGCATCATGGCTTTAAACACGTTGGATACGCGCGCAGCTTCGTCAGACACGATCATACGGATCACCGCGACCTTATCGTCATAGCTGTTGGCGGTATCGAGCATTTCAGCAGAAACCCCAGATGTCTTCTTCGGTTTCAGCTTCGCCTTCATCTCTTCCAGGGTCAGACCTTCGTCAACCTCGATGAGATCCATATCGATTTCTTCGCCATCTTCGTCAGTTACGGTACCCATGCCCACGTCACCACTTGGGATAAGCAGACGGCTCATTAGTGGCCGCACAACACCCAGTGCAACGACTGCCAAAATCAACACAGTGATCATATTTTGGGCCATGTCACGCAACCAGCGATCCTCGTACCAAGCCGTCGACACTCCGTCTGAAAGCTCCATAATAAATGGGCGACTGGTGATGTTTACGCTGTCTCCGCGCGTGATGTTCAGGCCCACGGCGTTTTGGACTAGCTGCTCTAACTCGGCCCGGCTCTCGTCGGATAATTTTGTCGGCTCTGGCACGACACCGTCAGGACCAGCCACTGGAGCTGGCTCACGCAACAAAACGGCGACATGAATACGCTCAATCTGCGCAGAAGGTGCCTTTTGGCTCACCACTTGTCGGCTAATTTCATAATTTCGGGTCTGTTTTTCGGCACTGTGAAACGGGTCAGCCGAAAGCGGGGCTGGCACAGAAGGCACAGCAGCGTCGCTTGTCCCATTAGGCGGCAGAAGCCGGCTCTGCGCTCCTCCTTGTGTCCCGGCGGGAACTTCGGCGTCTGCGTCTCCAGCAGCCGGTTTATTCAGGGTTGCCTGTGCAGGCACGCTATTGGCCAGTGCACCCGGAACGCCACGCGCTCGGCGCTCTGTGCCTTGTTCAGATGTACTTTGTTCGCTGATCAACGCAACCGAGTCAGGTAAAACCCGATCTTCGGTAATTTCCCGGCGCGTAAAATCGATGTCGAGATTAACCTGTGCTGAAATATTACCAACCCCCACAACAGGTGTCAGCAACGCTTCAATACGGGATTTGTATATCCCCTCCAACCGCAATCTGTACTGGAGCTGTTTATCGGAAAGATTAGAGGCCGGATCGTCTATATGGTCTGAGAGCAACCTACCGTTCTGATCTACGACGGTTACTCCACTTTTAGGGAGATTTGGCACCGAAGACGACACAAGGTTAACAATTGCGACCACTTGCTGGCTGCTCAGCGACCGGCCGGGATTGAGCTGAGCAAAAACCGAGGCTGTCGGCTTTTGAGCATTGCGCGCAAAGGCCGATTTCTCGGGAATTGCCAAATGAACGCGTGCTGAGGCAACCACGTCAATTTCCGCAATCGAGCGTGCTAATTCGACCTCTTGCGTCTGTTTTAAACGCATCCCTTCGACCGAGCGACTGGTTCCCATCGGCATATCGCTCAGCGTGCTATATCCATCGGGAACCGAGCTTGGCAGACCCTGCGCCGCGAGATTCAGCCGCGCACTATGATAATCGCCGACCGGAACGGTAATTTCGCCTGTTGTCGCATCCACCTGAACATCGGTACCGCTGTTTCGCAAGGTTTCGAGAACCTTTGCCTTTTCCGTTTCAGGCAGAGAGGCAAACAGCGTAGTCCGATCAGGGGTCTGTAGAACGATATAGAAAATCAGACCAGCTATCACCAACACTGCCGCTGCAATCGTCGGCAGGGCCCTTTGCACGCCAGGTTGCGTATAAAACACACGGGCACTGGACACCATTGTGCCCATTCGCGGCGCAAGTCCGCCTTCGCCCATACGTGGCGCCATTGAAGTCGATCCGCTGGTGTCAGTCATCTAATTTAGTCCCCAGTCTTTACGTAATATGCCTGCTAAATGCATTAAACAGGCATATTTAGAATGTCTTTATAAGCGCTCAGCGCTTTATTGCGGAAGTTGAGCGCCAATTGAAACCCCAACGATGATACCTGCTGCGCGACCATCACTTTAGCGAGGTCATTCTCTTTCCCAAGTTCATAGTTCTGTGTCATTGTTTTCGAGGTATTTTGAGCCTCAGCTACAGAGTTTAGTGAGTCTACAAATCGATCGGCAAAACTCGGCTCACTGGACTTTGCAAGCGATCCAAGGCTATCGAGTTTATTAAACATATCATCTGCCCGACGCATCGCAACCTCTTGCACGCGCGACCCAGAAGTAATTCCATCTACAGAAAGTCCAGAACTCATAGTTTTATCCTTTTATCACACATGGCCAGTTTCAGTGGCGAGGTCTAATTTGGGCTGTGCTGGCGCAACTGTGGTTCGATCAAACAAGATGTCAGCACCGGTTATTTCTAACCCCGTGCACATAACCGTCGCGCGCTGTAAAACATTGTCCAATTCACGAACGTTACCTGGCCAGTTATGGCTTTGCAATTTTTCGATAGCGCAGTTTGCAAGCAATGGAAGCGTTTCCAAATCTTTGTAGTGGCGTAAGAGTAATTCTATCGCAATGGGAAGGATGTCTTGTATTCTTTCCGATAAAGCCATCGTTGTTAAAGGAAACACATTAAGACGGTAAAACAAATCTTCTCGGAACCTGCCAGACTGACATTCAGCGACCATATTTCTATTAGACGTCGATAAAACCCGCACATCAACAGTGATTGGCTTAGTTCCCCCGACCGGGGTAACCGTTTTCTCCTGAAGGGCTCGAAGAAGCTTTGCTTGTAACGACAAAGACATTTCAGACACTTCATCTAATAAAAGTGTTCCACCGTCGGCTGCCCTTATGATCCCCACATTTGCGGTGGATGCGCCGGTAAATGATCCTTTTTCATGTCCGAACAACATCGCTTCCAACATGTTTTCGGGGATAGCAGCACAGTTGATCGCCACAAACTGACGCCCATCTCGGTTGGAGTTATTATGAATGAAGTTTGACAACACTTCCTTACCGCTTCCCGTTGGGCCGTTTATGAACACACTTACATCCGCTTTGGCCACACGCTCCGCAAGTTCAAAAAGTTGACAACTCGCAGGTTCACGCGGCACAGCCAAACCAGTTCCATGCAAAAGGCTTGCCATAAACAAAACAATATACTCTCGCGATTGGGATATTTTGACCTTTGGAAAAGAAACTCTTAGCAATTTTCCGTTTAATTCTGACTGAACCGCATAGTTTTCTGCATTTTCACATATTACAACCAGTGATTTAGCGCCGACTTTGCGCGCCCGTTCAATCAAAGGCCGCGTGCCACCCACTTGTGTCTCGAAGGCTGAAGAAGCAACAAAATACTCGCATTTAGCAGGAATATCAGAGGCGAGCGCGTCTTGATGAAGAGCAGTCGGCACACGGTGACCGCGCAACGTCTGATACAAACTTTGCCCAACCTCAAGTTCACTTGGCTCAATCACAATTCTGTACATTCTCGCCCTCCGACGCCACCCTCTGTACAGAGGCAATAAGTGTGCCATCTTTTGCAAATACAGCTATGTCAGATCAAATTATTTTAACCTTGTGGGCAAATAGCCCACAGCAGCGCCTCGCATCAAAAAGTATATTTTCGAATTTTACAGTTTAAAATGTAGAATATTAAAGGACTTATGCTAACACTACTCTTTAAAGAGACATATCGTATCAATAATTTATGACGAACCAACAAAAAAACGAGTTTAATAATTTAAGTTCGTCTGCTATCTCTTTGTTAAAAAGGCAGGAAAAATGAACTCGAATTTGCATTTGGCGCGAATGATCATAGGATCTTCGTTCGCAACATGTAAAATGCGCGATTTGATCAGTTCAGTGGCGGACTTCAACGTCGCTGTGATGGCTCAGGGGCCCACGGGTGCCGGCAAGGAACTGGTTGCGCGCGGTATACACCTGATGTCTGGACGCAAAGGTAAACTGGTAGCCGTGAACTGCGCTGCCATTCCTTCAGACTTGCTCGAAGCCGAATTGTTCGGATATGAAAAAGGCGCCTTCACCGGGGCTGAAAAGCGTCGCGCCGGTCGCTTTGAAGAGGCCAAAGGCGGGACATTATTCCTGGACGAAATAGGGGATATGCCTCTGGAATTGCAGGCAAAACTTTTAAGAATTCTTGAAAGTCGCGTCGTTCAACGCGTTGGGTCTAGCGAAGAAATACCTGTCGATTTCAGATTGGTCTGTGCCACCCATCAAAACATTGAAGCGCAAGTAGAAGAACGGCAATTCAGGGCAGACCTTCTATATCGCATCAATGTCTTCCCCATCCGCGTTCCCGCCCTGGCTGAACGACGGGAAGACATTCCCGAATTGCTCAGGTTTCTTGTCCTGCGTATGGAGAGCGAAAATCCGGGGATGCAACCGCCATCTTTTGACCCATCGGGGCTAACAGCACTGCAAAAATATAGCTGGCCAGGAAACATACGAGAGCTTCGTAATTTTATTGAGCGTGCATCAGTGCTTTACAGTGGCCAAAAAATAACTGCGGCCGAGGTTAGCAGCTTATTGTCTTTTGACGCTGAAAAAGAAGTAGAGCAAGCCACACTTTGGGATGCATTGGAAAACTTACAAGAACAAGCCGCAACATCCAATCAGGACAAAGCGATTGCAGAACCAACAGGTGAGTTTAATTATGCATCCCTGTTGACCGAAAACACTGACTTCAATTTAAAAGATTTTATGAACGCAACAGAAATAGCCTTGATTAAAGCAGCCTTAGAACAAGGCAACGGGAGCGCGCCAGACGCGGCAAGAATACTCGGCCTAAGACGTACAACACTTATTGAGAAACTGCGGAAATTTGGCATGAATACCAGTGCGACGCCTGCGGACGGCCAGCTCAAAATGAAACCGCGGCGAGCATGAAAGAAACGGGACGCCCAGTAAGTCTGTTAGCACCTTTCATAAACTGTTCCGCGCTGAGCCTTCCTCAATTCCAAGTTTATCGAATGACAAAACTTTCATTTGAGCCGACGGAAATTTGCTAGGGTCACCGGCGCTCTGATAACCCGTCACCAGTCTTAAAGAGCGGCTTTTGTACTTAGATCACAAATAGCGCGCCGCATAATCATAGAAGACCCATGTCTCGGGCATTAATGACCGCATGCGTTCGGTTATTAGCATCCAGTTTCTTACAAATAGATTTCACATGCATTTTAATCGTCGCTTCGGATAGGGCTAACTCATTTGCAATTTCTTTGTTTTGTTTGCCTTCACCCAAAAATGCCAAGACCGTCATCTCTCTTGAGCTTAGCGGCCCACCGTTCGAACTCGGAGAATTCATTTCATCCCGCATCAGGCTTAATGGCATATAAGTTTCACCAGCGTGGATAAACCTAATGG
>NYVC01000104.1 GCA_002684375.1 Marinovum sp. | reverse complement strand
TCTGGCGCAGGTCGTGGCAGACGCGCAGAGACGCCGAGTTGGCCATCTTTGAATACATCAACGGCTTCTACAACCCGCGACGCCGACACTCAGCATTGGGCTGGAAAAGCCCCGTCGCTTTCGAAAGGAAAGTGGCTTAAACGAGCACTTGGGGCGGCATTAAAACGGGACAGGTCCAAAATCCTCTACCGCCGATTTGGAGCGGTAGAATGTGTCACGTGACATGCCCATGACCTCGCTGGCCTTCGGCACTTTGCCTAGTGCTTCAGCCAGGTTCAGCAAGCCTGTTTTGTGTTTGATGATCCTATTAGTGGTATTCAACATTGTGGTTTCCTTCTTTAATGGCTTGGTTTGCACCTCCCTCAAAACGGACAACCATCATCTCATTCAAGAGAGGCGCCGCTCTCATTCCAGTCTGCTGCAAAGAGGGGCGTTGTCAGATCATATCGAAGCCACTTCATTTAAACTTATTTCGGAAATAGCCACGGTTTGCTTCGAAGATACTTCGTTTCGAAATTCTCTATCATGGCTTTGTATTGCAAAGTTTCAGCAAGATCATCGATCCCCTGCAACATCTTGCGTTTGATTGCGGGGTCAATCTCAAAGCTAAAGTTGGCGCCAGACGTAAATCCAAGAGTTTGCATCGCCAGATCAATTTTGACATTCGTAGACCCCGATTGCGACAACTGTTCGACAAATTCAGTATGATCTTGATCCTTAAGAGGCACCGTCAAAAGTCCATTTTTGCTGGCATTGTTGCGAAATATATCGCCAAAGCTCGGTGCTACAATGGCCCGGAATCCATAATCTAGCAGCGCGTAAACTGCCGCTTCCCGTGATGACCCACAGCCAAAATTTTGGCCACCGACCAAGATTACTTCTGATCCACTCGTTTTGTTCAGCTCAAATTCAGGTATTTGCGCACCGTGCGCGTCATAGCGTAAATCATAAAAAAGATACCCGCCGTACCCAGAAGAACGCGTCCTGTTCATAAAACGGGCTGGTATCAACTGGTCGGTATCAATATTTTCCGAGGGCATCAAAACGCAGTCACCGGTTAGTACGGTAAAGGGTCTCATCTTGGCACCGACCCAGAGCGCCGATATCCGGCATGTTGGCGCACATCGACGATGCATCCTGCCACCGCGGCGGCCGCAACCATTGCAGGGCTCATCAAATGGGTCCGCGAGCCCTTGCCCTGTCGGCCTTTAAAGTTGCGATTGGAGGTCGAGGCACAGCGCTGACCCGGTTTGACCCGGTCGCCATTCATCCCGACGCAGAGCGAGCATCCGCTGCGCGCCCATGTGGCCCCCGATTGAATGAAAATATCGACCAGCCCGTTTGCTTCGGCCTGCCGCGCGACCTCGGCGGACCCCGGCGATATGAGCAAAGGCACTTTGACTTGATTGTCGAGCAATACCCGACTGGCCTCAAGCAAATCCGAATAGCGGCCATTGGTACAAGATCCGATAAAGGCCTGATCGATGGGCATTGCTGTGATCGCTTGTCCAGCAGTCAGACCCATATAGCGCAGCGCGGCATCATCGGCCCCATCAGACGGCACACATGCTGTTACTGCGGCCACCTGATCTGGTGCCGTGCCCCAAGTTACCATTGGCACTACGTTTGAAGCCTCTATCGTGAGATCTTTCTTAAATGTCGCGTTTCTATCAGACTTTAAATCCCGCCACTGCGCTACGGCCGTGTCCCAATCTGCGCCAACAGGTGCCAGGGCGCGCCCTTTAAGCCAGGCAAATGTGATGTCGTCGGGTGGAATAATGCCCGACCGGGCGCCCATTTCGATGGTCATATTACACAGGGTCATCCGGCCTTCAATCGAGAGCCCGGCAACCGTATCACCTGCGTATTCAACCGAATATCCGGCCGCTCCTCCCGTGCCAATCTGGGCGATCACGTACAGCGCCAGGTCTTTTGCACTGGTGCCAAAGGGCAAACGGCCGTTGATCGTAATCCGCATCGGTTCAACCGGCTTTTGCCACAGGGTTTGCGTGGCCAGCACATGGGCGACTTCCGAGGCCCCGATCCCAAATGCAAACGCTCCGAATGCGCCATGAGTGGCGGTGTGGCTATCGCCACATACGATGGTTGTTCCCGGCAAGCTGAGCCCTTGTTCGGGCATGGTAACATGCACAATCCCATGACGTGCATCACTTAGATCAAAGCTATCGATGCGGTGTTGTGCGGTATTTTCCCGCAGTCGCGAGATCATAACTGACATTGCTTCATCGGGTTTTCCAACCCCCGTGGGCGCATAGTGATCGGCAACACCAAAGGTCAGCCGAGGATGTCGTACCTCACGCCCCGATGCTGATATTTTGTGAAAGGCATGATGAGATCCTTCATGCACGAAATGTCGGTCTATAAACAGCAAATCCATGCCCTCATTGCTGAGGATACGATGGTTATTCCATATTTTTTCAACCAGCGTTTGAGAACTTATCATCTGTCGTGTTCATCTCTTTAACTTTGGATATCGTCAAAACGGGGTTCTTTTGCAAATCTTGCGTGGTGACCGTTTTCATAACGACACAACTGACAAATCTGTCAAGGCCTGCAACTGGCTCCGCCTTAACGCGATCGCAGCTGCGCCGGCATTCGCTCATCCCAGCAATCCAGCGGCGGTAACCCCGGCGCAATAGCCCAGCGTTGCGGCGGTCAGCAAACCGTTGCCCGACAGATAGCCCCAGTCCTGCGACCCAGACACGCCGCAAGCGGCGCCACCTCCTGCCAATAAGTTTGGTAACGCTTTGCCATCGCGGCGCAACACTCTCGCATCGCCATCAATGGCCAGCCCCCCCTGGGTGTGAAACAAAGCGCCGGTGACTTTAAGCGCATAATAAGGCGGCTCAAGAATAGGCGTTTGTGTGAAGTCCCTGCCAAAAACATCTTGATCTGTTCCCGACGCATAGCGCGCAACTTGAGCCAAAGTCTCGGCCAGATGCGCGCCAGGCACAGAGATCAATTTCGCTAGTTCTGCAATGGTGTGGGCTGTTTGTATGGCCCCTAAAGCCTCAGCTTGACGAAAATCCTCAAACCCGCGACCCAAGTGCAGCAACCGGGCGTCAAACAGGTTCCAGACAGTGCCGCCAGGTTGAGCAATCACCCGGCGCGCCTGTTCGGAATAGCCTTGATGCTCGTTGGAAAACCGCTTGCCATCGCAATTGATTTGCAACCCGCCCTGCATCATCAGTGCCCAGCTTATCAAAATGCCATGGGGCTGGGCAACTGAACCATGCCCTTGGTACGATCCTAAATGCCGCGTTTCCGCGCCCAAGGCCTGCCCCCAGACAATCGCGTCACCCTGATTGCCCTGATGACCAAAATAAAGGGCGTCTGCCATATCCGGAATATGGGTTTGCACCATGTCTGCGTTTCCCCCAAAGCCGTTGCACGCAAGGATTAAGACCTCACAGCCAATATATTCAACCCCACCGTCTGGGCGTTTGATGCGCGTGCCCGTGACACCGCCGTGGGTGTCGGCATATAGGTCGGTTACATGCGCCTGCGTCATCACTGGGATATCTGCCACGGCAACCGCCCGACTAAGATCAGCCATTAGGTCGGCCCCGGCGCGCGACGGCGGGGCATGCATCCGCGGAACACTATGGCCGGGATAAAGAAATCCCTCAACTAAGGTCAGATTCAGGTGATGGCGCACGCAAAGCCAATCTATCACAGGCCCCGACAGCTCACAAAGTCGCTGGACCAGCGCCGCATTCGCCTCATCATGAGCTTTGCGCTGGATATCCCCGCTCATAATCTGCACCGTATCAGTGATGTTACAATCGGTTTGCTGACGCGTGCCGCAGGCCGGAATCATCCCCGATGATAACGCAGTGCTACCGCTTGGGATGGCGTCACGCTCGACAATGACCGGTTCGGCCCCTGCGTCTTTGGCCGCCAGTGCCGCGATCATGCCGCAAGCTCCACCCCCTATGATCAAGGCATCAACCTGTGCCTGAAATTTTGGTCCATCAGACGCTGACAGCACTGGCATGCCTCAAACCTTCAATTGCGATAATACCTCATCGCAGGTTTTGATCTGCGCAATCGTCGAAAGCGCGGCAATGGTGGCCTCATGCGCGGCCTCGCTGAACGCCGCACATCCGTCTGACAACACAATGTTATGAAAATCGCGCACATGGGAATCGCGCACCGTCGAGGCTACACCGCCATTGGTGACAATACCGCCAAATATCAGCGTTTCAAGACCTGCGCGGGATAGGACCCACTCCAAACGGCTTTGATAAAACGCCGAAAATGCAACTTTTTCAACGGTCAAATCTGCTGGTTGCAATTCATCAATCAACTGGTGGCCAAAGCTGCCCGAGGCGAAATCACCGGCTCCTAAAAACGGTCGCAAACTGCGCAGATGGGGCGAGATAAACGGCACACCTTTCCTGCCTGGCACCAGCGTAAAGTGGGTGGAAACGATCCAGCCTCCGGCCGCACGCATCGCCTGTGCCAATGGAGCCAAGCGTTCAGCCAACTGCGCAATGGCATCGCAGGTTTGGCCGTTGCGACCATAGGCCCCTTCGGGATGCAGAAAATCGTTTTGCATATCCACCAAAACAAGCGCTGTGCGCTCCAGATTTAGCTTAGTCACCTGTGACATCCTTTCATTTCCGCGAGATAACCAGATTGCCAAATTGATCAACGCACCCCGTGAGATCAGGTTCGATGAAAACTGTTGCATCCGGTTGTTCTAAAAGCGCTGGGCCCGGCACAATTTCTCCAACAGAAAGCGGCAAACGTTCATAAACCCCGGTTTCATGAAAAGCTCCGTCGAACCAAACTTGACGCGTCCCCCTGCGCGCCTGAGCCAGATCAACGCCCGCCGCCGGGGCCAAAAGTGTGAGATCAAATTTGGGCCGTTTGCCGAGGGTCGACACCCTCAAGTTCAAAACCCGGATAGGTATATTGTCAAGCAATCTGCCATAAACAGCCAGATAGCGGGTTTCAAACGCCGCCCTCACCGCGGCCTCAGATACCTTAGTGGTATCGCCCCTGAGTTCCAGTGGTACTGGCACATCAACGGTATGGGTTTGGCCCTGATAGCTCATATCAAGCTCGAACTGCAGCGCCGTACCACCAAAGGTAACCCCGGCGGTCTTTAACATGGCAAGGCCCTTTTGTGCCAATTGCACCATGCGCCGGTCCAGATCATCGATATCCAAGCTTCCCAACATCCCATTGATAGTTTGGACAAAATCATGACGCATATCGGCAATTGTACAGCCCAGCGCGCTGTTAATACCGGGATAGCGCGGCACCAGAGCACTTTGAAGCCCGACCTCTTTCATCAATGCGCCCGTGTGCAGCGCACCGCCGCCGCCAAAAGGCATTGCCGAGAAATTTTTGGGGTCATGTCCACGTTCAATTGACACCAACCGAATAGCGCCGGCCATTTTTGAATTTGCAACGCGGATAATCGCCTCGGCTGCTGCCATCACAGACAGGCCCAAAGGCGTTCCAATATGGGTTTCAATCGCCAATTTTGCGCGATCGACGTCCAAGCGGTTAAGTTTACCGCCAATAGGTTTGTCCGCGTTGATCCGTCCCAGAACCACGTTGGCGTCGGTCACGGTCGGGCGTGTGTTGCCCTGTCCATAGCAAACCGGTCCCGGGTATGAGCCCGCAGATTCTGGCCCGATTTGCAACAATCCGCCGCGATCTACGCTGGCAATAGATCCGCCGCCAGCGCCGATTGTGGTCATTTCAATCATCGGTGTTCGGATTGTCATCCCGAAATCGATATTGGTTTGAGGGCTCAACGCACTTTCCCCATGCGCCACCAATGAGACATCAAAACTGGTACCGCCCATGTCACAGGTAATGACATTGGGAAACCCAGCCTCGGTGGCGATATAGGCACTGGCAATGACACCTGCGGCCGGACCCGACAAAGCGGTGCGCACAGGCAGACGCCGTGCTGTCTCTACCGTCATCACCCCGCCGTTGGATTGCACAATCAAAACCTCACCCGAAAAACCATCCTGCAACAGCGCCGTTTCCAATTTGTGCAGATAGTTGCCCACCAATGGCTGAAGATAGGCGTTCAACGTTGTGGTTGACGTGCGTTCAAATTCGCGAATTTCAGGCAGGATGTTGCTGGAAGCCTCAGCGTGATCATTGGGCCAGACCTGCTTTACCGCACTCAGAGCGCTTTGTTCGTTGGCGGCATTGGCATAGGCATTGATAAATACAACACAGATCGCCTCGACGCCGAGACCAAGCAGATGCAGCGCCGCCTGCCGGACCTCTTCAGGATCGACCACAGCGTGGATGGTGCCATCTGCCAGCGTGCGTTCGGACACCTCAACCCGGCAATCGCGAGAAACAACTGGGTCGTATTCCCCCCATAGCCCCCAGGTTTGCGGCCTGTCACGCCGGCGCATTTCCAAGGTATCGCGAAACCCGGCCGTTGTGATGATACCGGTTTTTGCGCCTTTACGTTCCAACAATGCGTTGGTCCCGACCGTTGTGCCGTGCACCACCGTGGCCAGCTGGGCAAAATCGGCAACATGCGCCTTGATGCCTTCAATAAAGCCTTGAGACTGGTTCCCCAGTGTTGAGGGCACTTTGGCCACGTGACACTGCCCAGAGGCCTCATTGAGGAAAAATACATCCGTGAAGGTTCCGCCGACATCGACGCCGACAACATAACGAGAGGAAGGATCGGTCATGATTGCGCTGCTTTTCTCAAACGTTGGGTAGCGGGTATGTCTGGATCGCCGTACGCATCTAATCGCACCAGATAATCGGTCTCGGCCCTAGCGGCCGTAACATAGCCCAAGGAAACATCCCGCGCCACCGCCTTGGGGTCCCTTTGATTTGCGGCGCCATACCCGCCCCCACCGGGTGTCTCAAGCCGCAGATGCTGACCCCTCGTGATTTTGATCCCGACCATCTTGGAAATTTGTGGTGGGTGATAATAGCCATCGTCTTGCTCATACCGAAACACATTGCGCGCCCCGGGTCCGCCACCCAGCACTCCGGGTGGGCCGAATTTACCGCGCTCTCCGAAGACGAAGGCATTGGCTGTTTCCTCGAGCAATTCAATTTCATAAACCGCACCAAGGCCTCCCCGATGGCGGCCGGGTCCGCCACTGTCGGGGCGCAGCGCCCATTGAGTGAAGATAACGGGATAGGCGGCTTCAAGAATTTCCGCCGGCGGAATGGTTGCGGTTGAAATCGGGGCATTGCCATGATTGAGTCCGTCTCCCTTGGGGTGTCCGCCATGGCCGCCACCAAAGAAGCTGAACATCACCCAGCGACTGTTATTCTGACGGTGCCCGGCCAGAGACAACGCATTAATTGTGCCATACGCACAGCCATTCACCCGTTCAGGTGCGACCTGTGCAATCGCGCAAAATATAACATCAATGATGCGTAAAATGGTCTCGGTATAGCCACCTACCGGTTTTGGAGCCCGCACGCTCAGCAGAGAGTCGTCGGGAATAATCGTCTCAATAGGCTCCAACACACCGCCATTAGCCGGCACGTCTGTGAACACATGTTTGATCGCAACATAGACCGACGCCACCGCTGTTGAGAGCGCAATGTTGACAGGCCCGGCGCAGGCTTTGGCGCTGCGTGAGAAATCAAGCACCATACGGTCGCCTTTAATGGAAAGATCAAGCGCAATTTTCAACGGCATATCGACAATGCCATCATTGTCGAGAAAGTCTTCTGCCGAATAGGTCCCGTCGGGCAATTCAGCGATGTTTGCCGCCATCAGGGTCGCGGCCCGATTGCGTAATTCGGCCAGTGCCTCTGAAACCGTCTCATCGCCATATTCATCCAGCAGCGCGGTCATCCGCCGCAAACCGAGATCAAGGGCGTTGATCTGACCGTTCAAATCGCCATACAGCGAGCCCGGCAGCCGCGAATTGGCACTGAGAATGTCGACGATATCCTGCCGCATCTCGCCTTTGACAAATAACTTAACAAGAGGGATCAACATCCCCTCTTGAAAGCATTCGGTCGCAACTGGATTATAGTTTCCCGGCACATTGCCCCCAACATCATGCCAATGTCCGACCGAGGCCAGATAACAAAATACAATGCCATCGCGGAAGACCGGGCGCACCAACCGAAAATCTGAAAGATGGGTGCCGCCATCGTAAGGATCGTTGAAAATATAGACGTCACCCTCGGCGAGATCGCCATCTTTTGCGGCCTTCTCGATCACCGCTTTGACAGCAAAAGACATCGCCCCGACGAAAATCGGCAAGCCAGATTTCCCTTGAACCAATGTATCACCGGTTTCTGCATCATAAAGCCCATGCGAGGCATCATGGGCCTCGGCGATGATCGGGTTGAACGCGCTACGAAACAACGTGGCGTCCATCTCGTCGGCTATCTGTTCCAGACGGCCCTTCAGGACTGCCAGTGTAACCGGATCAATCATGGGTATCCTCGAAGTTTTTTGCGTCATATCTTGCCCCGATTGCGAGCATATTGTCTGTGCCAAGCATCTCATTCAACTCTGAGAAATCTAGCATCTGATCACGAAACGGTTGGTTTGTTCCATGGGTATTAAGGCTCTCAAGATATGCTCGTGCGCTATGGGCCATAGCCCGCACCATGCCTCCGGGGAAAATCACCAGTGAATAGCCGATATCTTGCAGTTCTGCTGCAGTTTTCTGTGGGGTCATGCCGCCCTCTACCATGTTTGCCATCAGGGGAATACGGCCGCCGAACTGCGCCACGATTGCCCGCATCTGGCTTGGAGTTTGTGGGGCCTCGACAAAAAGAACATCTGCTCCAGCTTCGACATAATGTTCGGCACGCTCCAAAGCGGCATCAAAGCCCTCGACTGCGATACCGTCGGTGCGGGCGATGATCAAAGTCTCGGCCTGCCGGCGCGCATCAAGGGCCGCCTTGATCTTTCCCACCATCTCGCCTTTGGGCACGAGCGTTTTTCCCGTAAGATGGCCACAGCGCTTGGGTAGTGTCTGATCTTCCAACTGGATCGCCGCAGCACCGCAGGTTTCAAACAATCGTACCGTACGCATTACGTTCAAAGCATTGCCAAATCCGGTATCTCCATCGACGATAACTGGCAGGTCGCTTCTTTCGGTGATCGCCGATAAGGTTTCTGCGACCTCGCTCATCCCAACAAGACCAATATCGGGTCGGCCAAATCGGGTATAGGCGATCGAGGCGCCGGACAGATAGGCCACGTGATAGCCGACCTGCTGTACCAAAACAGACCCCAATGCGTCATAGATGCCGGGAACTATGGTTATCCCGGGTGCGGCTAGCCGCTGACGCAATGAAAAATATTCGCTCATGAGAGGGTATACCTCTGCTCATAGCGTATCATGGGCGGCGCGCTGAGCACCCTTGCAAGGTGAGAGGGTTTTGTTTTCGGTCCCAGAACCGGACTAATGCGTCCGATCTTGTCCTTTATTTTTAAGCTTACCATCCAAACCATTGATATTACACTCCCAGATAGGATTTTTTAAGCTCGGGATCGTTCAGCAAAGCATCTGTGTTTCCCGATAAAACAATTTTACCGTTTTCGATCACATAGGCCCGGTTGGCGATTTCAAGCGATTGCATTACATTCTGCTCGACCAGAAAGAACGAAAGTCCGGTTTTATTGAAATTCTGGATCAGGCCAAACATTTCCTCAACCAACAGCGGTGACAGGCCAAGCGAGGGTTCGTCGAGGATCATCAGACGTGGTTCCGCCATCATCCCACGGCCAATCGCCAGCATTTGCTGTTCGCCCCCTGACAGGGTTCCAGCCAGTTGCGAAAAACGCTCTTGCAAGCGCGGAAATACGCCGACCACCCGGTCAAGATTGGCCTTCCGATTTTGCTGCCCGCGCAGATAACTGCCCAACTCAAGATTTTCACGCACTGAAATATTCGGAAAAATACGCCGGCCCTCAGGGACATGGATGATGCCTTTTTGTACCACTTGTTCAGAACGCAGGCCGGTGATGTCTTCGCCTTCAAACAAAATCGCGCCCGCAGTCGGGGTGTAAATGCCAGAAATATTATTATTCAGGGTCGATTTGCCTGCGCCATTACTGCCCAAAAGAGCAACGATTTCGCCCTGCTGGATATTGAGATCGACGCCTTGCAAGACTTTCATCTGACCATAGCCTGCATGTAGGCTTTGCACCTCAAGCATCTGCAGTTGCCTCCATCGCCAAAAGACGTTTTGCCGCTCCATGCCCCAGATAAGCCTCGATCACATTTGGATCTTTTGTCACTTGGCTTGGTTGCCCCTCGGCAATCATCGCTCCATGGTTGAGCACATAGGTATAGTCGGACAGGCTCATAACCGCCTGCATGACATGTTCGATCAGAAAAATCGTCACGCCGCTGTCACGGATTTTGCGCACGACAGCCACCAGGTCTGCAATCTCTGTCGCATTCAGCCCCGCCATGACCTCATCGAGCAGCAACAGCTTTGGCCCGGTCGCCAGCGCCCGCGCCAATTCAAGCCGCTTGCGTCCGGCAATTGTCAAATCCCCGGCAGATTGATCCAGCTGGGCCCCCATTCCCACCAATTGCGCAATCTCACCTGCTGCCGCAAGCGCTGCGGCGCGCCCGGTAACCCGCGTATGCGCCCCTACCGCGATGTTTTCGCGCACTGTGAGACCAGCAAAAGGCTGGACCACCTGAAAGGTTCGTACCAGCCCTTTATGACAGATTTGATGTGGCCTTTGACCAGTTATGGCAGCGCCGTTAAAGGTCACCGCCCCGCTGTCAGGCTTTAGAAATCCCGAAATAAGCGCAAATAGAGTGGTCTTGCCAGCACCATTAGGCCCGATCAACGATACGATACTGCCCTCAGATACTGTGAGGGACGCCTCTGAGACCGCTTTCAAGCCGCCAAAGCTTTTCGACATTGTGCGAACGTCAAGCATCCCGCCTCGCTTTCAGGCGAATCCACACCCGTTCTAAAAGCCCGACCAAACCACGGGGCGCAAAGGCGAGTATCAAGACCAGAATGATGCCAAACAATATCAAATCAACCCCTGGCCGGTCGCCAAAAATCCCGTGTATCGCTTCTTTTGCGACCTCGCCCACTCCGTGAATAAAGAACGAGCCGATTAACGGGCCAAGCACGGTACCCAGACCACCGATAATCGGCGCAAACAGCGCCTCAACCGATTTCGCGGTGCCATACGCAATGCCGGGCTCGATAAAGAGAAACTTTTGCACGTAATACACCCCGCCGCTGGCGGTGATTGCAGCCGAAAGGCAGATTGCCCGCATTTTGACCGCAAAAGCATTGACCCCCAAGGCTTCGGCGGCGTCCTCATTTTCGCGCACGGCCACCAGCTGAGCGCCAAAACGAGAATGCTCCATCCACCAAGTGGCCGCATAGCTGATCAGCAAAATGGCAAAAATCGTATAGTAGAACCCGTAGGCTTTCATAAACGGCCCGCCGAAACTGAACTGGAACGTCGCAAGCGCAAGCGCGGGGTCTTGGTTAAGGGTCAACTGCACACCTTGTCCACCCTCGGTAAACGAAGACCAAGACCGTGACACAACGTGGAACGCTTCGGCAAACGCCAGTGTTATCAGCGCAAAATAAGAACCCCGCAGACCGTAACGAAAACTTAGATAGCCGATCATTGCCGCCACGGCCGCAGTGCCGGATATAGCAAACCATAGGGTCAGCCAAGGACTCCAGCCAAGTTTGTATTGCAGCAGCGCCTGAATATACGCGCCCGTGCCGAAAAATACCGCATGTCCAAAAGAGTACTGTCCGCCATATCCGCCCAGAACGTTCCAGCCTTGTCCCAAAACAGCGATAAACAGCGTGAGTTCTAGAAAATCGATCCAGCGATTTGATGTGATAAAAAGTGGTGCGAGGGCCAGTGCACACAGGATGAAAGCCCAGCCTAAAATCCGTTCGCGTGTGGTCATAAAAGCGCCCTCATCCGCTGCGTTGGCCAAACAGACCCGTCGGCCTGAACAGCAGAACAAGAATGAAAATCACCGAGATTGTAATGACCCCCATGCTCTCGCCCAGATACAGCCTACCCAGCTGTTCTGTGACGCCGATGAGAAAGCCCCCGACAAGCGCGCCTATAAAACTGCCCATGCCACCGAGGACCACAACCGTAAAAGCGATCAGAACGAACAGATAACCGATCTGTGGATGCACTGCGTAGGTCGGCACCAAAAGGCTGGCAGCTGCAGCAACACAGGCGGTGCCGATGCCAAACGTTACCGCAAAGATATGATCGACATTAATTCCGACAAGACGTGCGCCTTGGCGCTCTTTGGCGACCGCACGGATGGCTTTGCCGGTGTCGGTTAAGCTCATAAACAGCCACAGCGCAAAGGTGATCAACAATGACCCGCCCAGCGCGATAAGCTCGGGATAGACCGCGTAGGTCACACCAAGATCAATACCGTCCAGATCATAGGGGACCAGAACAGATCGTTCGCTGGCTGAGAAGAAAAACAGCGCAGCATTTTCGATCACGATCGAAACCCCCAAAGTAACCAGCAGGATTATTTCGTCCCGTCCGTGACTGGCCTTACCGATGATACCGCGCTGTAACCCATAACCAAAGACATAGGCCCCCGGTACAACGATTATCATCGCGAGATAGGGGTCAAGTCCCAGAAATTTCCACAGGAAAAAAACGGCGTACATCGCCAGCATCAACAGCGCGCCATGGGCAAAGTTGATGATGTGCAAGACACCGTAAATCAACGTTAAACCCAGCGCCACCAACGCATAAATTGACCCCAGAAAAACACCGCTAATTGCAGAGCCCAGTACCGTTTCCCAGCCGTAACTTGGCAGATCAAGTCCCAGAAATTCCATTAAATTAACCTATTAATTATGTGCACAGGACCAGCCGAAGGGATGAGGCGGCAGAGCATAGTCTGCCGCCAAATCCGACATTGCGCGCTGGCAACTATACGGGGCGCGGAAAGATGGCCTCGGCAGTGGCGTATTCAGACGGGTTTATAACGCCGATATCGCTGCCTTGGACCTGCATGACCAACGGCCGGGCACCGGTGTTCTGGCCATTTTCCATCTTGGTCGCGCCATAAGGCATGATGTGACCACCCCATGTACTGGCTGTCATGGCCTCGGTGATTGCGGTGCGATCTGCCGACCCGGCGCGCTCAATCGCATCCAGCGTGAACATCATTGCGGTATAGGCGAGAAAGACCTCGTAATTATAGTGCAGGCCAGCCGCATTGGTTTTTTTCTGCAGCGCCAGCGCGCCAGCATTTTTGGGGTCAAACCAATGGTTGCAATCCATCACATATTGCGCGGCATCTGGGAATTCGCTGACAAAACGATATTGTGACGACGCTCCGCCCAGCACCGAATAAATTGCTTTCGGCTGGACTTTCTGGCGCTGTAACGTGCGTAGAAACAACACACCCTCATTGTAATAATGCGAAGGGATCAAAACGTCTGGATCAATCTCTTTCAGTTTCAGCGCAATGTTGCGGAAATCCTTATTGGGGGTGGGGTGCGACAGCACTTCAACCACTTCGATGCCTGCTGGCGCCAACCCCTTGGTCATGATGCCGGCGATGCCAGCCCCAAACCCAGTGGTTTCCTCGTTTACGATCGCAACGGTTTTGGTTGGATTCCCTGCCGCTTTGTTGACTGCCAAAAAGCCTTCGACGCCGGCTTTGGTGATTGCCCCAAACCCTGGCCCAAAGCGGAAGGTGTTCGTCAAGCCTCGGCTGACGATCTTATCGCTGACACCGACATCGACTGCATGAGGAATTCCGTGTTTCGCCGCCGCCTGCGTTGTTGCCAAACAAATATTTGAGGCATAGGCCCCAACGATTGCCGACACGCCCGCATCAGCCATTTTTTCCACTTCGCCTGCGCCGACTTCGGCTTTGGATTGCGCATCTCCCAGCATGGCGTCAACCGCTGCGCCTCCTAGAGATTTGATCCCGCCGCTGGCGTTGACCTCTTCGATTGCGGCAAGCGCGCCAAAGCGGCATTGGCTGCCGGAGTATTGCGCCCAACCGGTAACCGGATGGATCACCCCGACTTTGACGGGGTCTGCGGCCCGTACAACATGCGGGAATCCTGAGATGCCTGCCGCCGCAAGCGCCGTGCCCGCAGTTGCACCTTGGATGAATGAGCGTCTGGTGGTGTTTTTGATCTTATTCTTCATTTTGGTTCTCCTCTGTTTTGTTTTTATTCTTATGTATTCACTCTCCGGCCATTAGCCAGGATCGGGCACTTTCACTGCCAACACGGGATAACATCATCCGGTGCTGATACCGATCAGGGCGATATAGGGCGGTGATATACTCGACCGGGCGTTCGCTCTGATCATAAACCACACGGTCAATTTTTAGCAGCGGAGAGCCAAGTTCTAACCCAAGTGCCGCCGAAACCTCGACGTCGGCCAATGTTGCCGAAATGGTTTGTTCGGCGCGGCTGATAACAACGCCTGACCGCTCCAATAACGTCAATAGAGGCCGCTCTGCCAGATCGCCGCGACTGTAAGACTGCCCGATCCAATCTGGCACATGCGTCACAAGATAAGAAAACGGCTCTTTTTCCAGAAGGCGCACGCGCACTGCGCGCTGCACCAGCGCCGTCTTGTCACAACATAAGATGCGTGAAACCATATCCGTCGGGCGTACATATTCGAAGGCCAAGAGACGCACCTCGGTCTCAAGGCCCATTGCCAGCAAATTCTCTAAAAGACCCTCTACGTTGGCTTTGACTGGGGGGGTTGGCGCATGGAAAACCACTTTTGTCCCCCGTCCGCGCTCACGCAGCACCAAACCGTCCCCTGCCAGATCATTGAGAGCCCGTTTGGCGGTTATGCGCGAAACCCCAAAAGTTTCAGAGGTTTCCTGTTCGCTGGGCAAGAGCGCACCAAAACCATATTCCCCGGTCAGGATCTTGTTGCGCAGCACCAAATACACCTGATGGTACAATGGCATCGGCAAACGCTCATCAACATAGCCCCGCGTCGCGATGCCATCTGCGGTCGGGTTGGATGGTACCAGTTTGCTCACCTTAGACGTCACGTATCCACCTTATTAATTCGCATGTATTGGCGCCGCTGATCCGACCGATTAGACGGGCGACTAGACATAAAGCTATATTGTTATACTATTATGACCGAGTCAATATTTTTACCGGCTGGACCAAGCGGCAGACAGCGGGCCACGGGAGCGGGAGCAATACATGAAACAGGTTTTAGTCATTGTTCCGTTTCCGATGTCAGAGGAAAACCTTGCAGCCCGACGCGCGCAGCTTGCAGCAGTTGAGTTAAATCCAGAGATGAATTTCACCTTTAAACCGGTGCGCGCCGCACCGAGAAATTACGTCAGCCCCGTGGATATGGCGCTGGCGGATCTGGGCATATTCGACGCCGGTCGCACCGCCCAGAAGGACGGATTTGATGCGGTCTGCATCGACACAATGAGCGATTCAGGCGTTGCAGCACTGCGTTCGGTCCTGACTATCCCGGTGATCGGGCCAGGTCGGGCATCTGTGCTGATGGCGATGATGCTTGGGAATCGTTTCTCAATTTTAACCATGTGGCAAAAATGGCGACATCTATATGATAAAACGCTATCCGATCTTGGCATGACCGCGGCCTGTGCGTCGATTCGGTCTATTGATCTGGCTCCGGATAACCTTGGTCTGCTCGACGGCAAAGAAGACGCGATATTTCCTTTGCTTGAGGCCGAGGCAAAACGCGCCATAACAGAGGATCGCGCCGAAGTTATCCTGCTTGGATCCACCACAATGCATCAAGCGCATGCCCATCTCAGCGCCACGTTGGATGTGCCGGTGATCAATCCCGGGCCACTCTCGTATAAGTTGCTTGAAGCGATGTTGGGCTTGGGGTTGAGCCACAGCCGCAGTGCGCATCCCACCTCACCTGTGGCGCGCGACGACATGATCTTGGCAATGATGACGGCGGCCGAAGCTTTCAAGCATTAGGGCGATTTTGGGCCATGCAGGGTGTTGGCGCCGGCCATATAGACATTAACTGCGCTGAACATGCCCTTGGTTGCGGTGAAAAAGTTACAGTTGGATTTATACACCAGACTATCATCAGGCAAGATATTGGTCACCCGAAACTGCACAGCGACGCGCCCGGCTTGGGGGTCTGTTACGAACTTGAATTGATCATGGCGCACGGATTTATGGCTGGCCCAAAGCCGCGTGAACATCGCGGTGATCTCAGGACGCCCGACCAGATGCACCTGATGGGTCTCAACGGTAAAGACACAGTCCGGCGCAAGCGTGCTGAACACCAGATCCATATCTTCACTGTCGACCCCAGTAAAATACGTCCGCACCATCGCTTCGAGCATGTCGCTATCTCGGCTCATGGCCCGGACGCGGCCATGGGCATATCGTTCCAGATCTGTTGCGAGGTAATAAGCCCTGCCGTCAGTGAAAAGCGGTCCATGAAACGGATATTGGCAAAGTCAGTACCATCATGCCAGACCCCTGATAATGTACCGTGACAAAAAACCGTTGCATCAAGGCCTTCGAAGCTGACATCGGTTGCCAGGAAGGTTTTTGAAATCGAGCGATAGCGCGGTTGCGCCCATTTGGTAAATTCGGCGAGCGTCTTGAAACGCTTGTTTCCGGGGCAAATGACTTCAAACATGTCACTCAAGAATATGGCGGCGGCCTCTAGATCTCGGGCCTCCATGGCTTTTAGATAGCGATGAACAATCTGCTCGGGTTGCTCTGGGGCACTGGCGGGCGTGCGCTGTTGACGGCCCCGCATATAATTATCTGGCGCAACCTCTTTGATCGTGATCGTCACAAGGTTCGGATCGGCACCGATGGCCGAGCAGGCCGCATCCGTGAGGCGTTCGGAAAGCAAGCGCCGCGTTGCGGCGTTATATCCTTTGATTAAAGTACAGTCTATCAAGGGCATGAATGGTGTCCTGCTTTACATTCGTTCAACATCCTGATTGCGAATTGAAAAATAGTCAATTACCCGTGAAAAGTCATCTTGAAGCTTCAACCAAAATGAATAGCCATAATTGGCTTTTGGCCTATCCTCACGGCGCTCTGCGCCAAAGGAGGACAATACTCAAGCGCACTCTGAGCTCTTGCNGAGCTGTGACAATGTCGCGTTAGTAAAGCAGGCGGAGGCTATTAAGAGTGATTTTCAGGGTNCTTTTAACAATATAGTGAATGCATTTTTCGCAGGTGCAAATGACGGTCTGACAGCAAAGNCGGACAAGGACACGCCNATATGCATGCACTGCCGTGACAGTCTAGTTTTGAATCTCAAAAACCCTTCAGATNTCNGTACGATTTTGCGGAAGCCCACGTTCGGAATATTTTAAAAGGAAGTTTTACTGCTTTCGCCTTCACGGCTCTTTGACATGTCAACTACCCAAATCGGTCAGGGCGGTTATGTGCCGATATGCGATTGCGATGGTTGGCTTATTAACGATCCGGTNGTGCTGAAGTTNACCNCAGGTAAGTTATGGTTGCGGANTGCCATCGGTAATATCGAGTTGTGAGTAAAGCCAATCTCTNCGGACTGAAAAATACGAATGACAGCCTGTGAATCTAACGTCTTACCTCTGGCAGGGTAAGGGCCAAAGACTGTGCGTGCAGTCGATGGCTTATGCGGTGTCTAGATCCGCGAATTTTATGGGTGTCTATTTCCAGAAAAGCTGAATTAGATGGCGCTCTGTTTGGTCTTACTGGCTCAGGCTGGTCGAAACAGGATGAATTTGACCTGACAGCACATTTGGGTCTCAACTTTGGGATATCGTCTGTAAAACTGATCGTTGCCACCACTTTGTTCCTGCTGGAATACTCCTGTGCTGTAGAGCTCTTCAAATTCGTTACGTTGTAAAGGCAAACCGATTCTGGCGGCGAGGTGGTGACCTGCTTAAATATTGAAAAAATGCGCTATTTTAGCAATATTGGGTTTTTCTCAATGGATCAGCCAAGCCATGCCACGGGAATTATTTTTTCCGGATCTGTGGCGGACTAAAGGTCGGTGCTGGTATCTGGATCTGCCATTGTTTCCGGCTCAGCAGCAAAATAGGCGGTGGCCAGATTGATATTGGCTTAGATCAGAGGGAGGAAAGAGTGACAATAGGATTAGACAGCCAGACTAGCATAGCGACAATGACCAAACGTGCGTGCAATTGAACCCAATCAGCGCAGTGCTTAAACCATGCTGATCGGTTGAATAGAGATGCTCCGTGATTGTTTGTTAAAATGAGGGCTATGCTGGATCAATTGCCTTATGCGGCCCCTGTACATTGGGTTGTATCAGCTGCGGACAATAATCACAGCGGATAGTTTTTACAGAATGAGACCTCTGCATAACCCGATTTTTATGAATATCCATAATTTACTTAATGGAAACAATAGTAAATTTTCCAAAAATCACCAAGAATGGTGTTGTGCAGGGGCCTCTGATTATGGGTCTCTCAGGGCTTACAATCCTGTGGCTGTTCAACTGCTGTATAACGGCTGCAGTTGAAGGCCATAACCCACCTTGATTGCCGGGCCGTCGGCGATCGATAATTTGGCAAGCGGGATCAGGCTGCGGATGCTTCAAAAATGTGGACCAGCGAAGGATTCTTTTATCTCGCGCTTGGTCTGCCATGCCCGTCCTACGTGCAGAAAATATACTGAGGCTATCAAATGACTAAATGGAAAAAAGAAAATTCTAGGGCAGTAGATTTCAAAAGTGCGCTGAAAGAGGGATTAAGTACATTTCTTGCACGACGACTTGCAAGCTGGCCGCCGACATGCAGTCTTGAGCGGCAACGGCATTGCGCGGCTGCTCGGCATTTGATTGGGCCGTACATCTGCTTAAGCAGATGCCCGATATTCGCAAGGCTGGCGTGTGTGTTCGCAGTGCAATTTTAGGCAGTGACTATCAGGCTGGTAGCCGTATGGGTCATAGACTTGCGCCTATTTTGAGACCTTCCAATATCGCTTCTTCAGCCGTCCGCGGGCTCAGGCTGTCTCCGATCACATGGTGCGGGACTGCAAGCTCTTTAAGCGCCCGTTCCAACTCTGTGTTTGGGGTGTGTCCAAGCGCTGTGACCAACGTGTCAACCGCCTCCAGCACAACAGGTTCGCCGCTCAGTGTATGTTGAAAATAGGCGTCTTCTGGGTCGATGCCAAAAAGCCGGACATGCGGGATAATCTCTACGCCCAGCTTGTGTAGATTACCCAGCCATGCATCCCGGGCGTACTGCGGAATCGTCTGGCCGGCGACCATGCCGTTGACTGCTAGACGCACATGGCAACCATTGCGCGCCAATCGTTCGGCAAGTCCCAGTCCGACCCAGTCGCAGCGCCAATCTGCCACCACGGCACGTGCGCCAATATTTGCCTTACCTTCTAGCACCTGCCATGCGGTGACGACATGCGCCTCTTCCGCGCCTTCAATGAAGCTGCTGTAGGGAACAGCTCCGGTGGCGACTACGACTGCGTCGGGGCTTTCTTCTCTAACCAATTCCTGAGTGACAGGCACGTTGAGGCGAATTGCAACGCCCGCATTTTCCAATTCGCGCAGAAGGTTGGTGGTCACACCACCGAACTCGGATCGGCCGGGCAGCAATTGAGCCAGATTGACCTGACCACCGAGTGCTCCGGCAGTTTCGTACAAAGTTACCTCATGTCCGCGCGCAGCTGCGATACAAGCTGCTTTCATCCCGGCAGGCCCGCCACCTGCCACCATAATACGCTTTTGCGACGTCGTCGGAACGAGATTACCAAACTCCAACTCACGCCCTGTTTCCGGGTGCTGGATGCAAGAGATGGCGCAGGCGTTAAGCATATGGCCAATGCAGGCCTGATTGCAAGCAACACAGGCTCGGATATCGCTAATTGCGCCACGCGCGGCCTTGGCAGGCATCTGAGGATCCGAAATCAGCGCCCGAGTCATTCCGCACATATCAGCCTGTCCGCTCTGCAGCACCGCAACTGCAATCTGTGGCTGGTTGATACGGCCTGCAACAAAGACCGGTTTGCGCACCCGCGCCTTGATCGCCGCCGCAATTGGCGCAGTATAAGCCGCTTCATAGGCCATTGGCGGCACAATATGGGTCGACCCAGCAAGTCCTGCCGACGTTCCCGCGGTCACGTTCAAATAATCGAGTGCTGGATTAGCATCCATGGCTGCGCAAACCTCCAGCATCTCGTCTATTTCCACGCCATGATGATCCTTCTCCTCCCCAGACAGCCGGACGCCAAGAACCATATCCTCACCCGCGCCACGTCGTGTCGCCGCAATGGCTTCTTGCAGAAACCGCATCCGGCCAGCGCGCGAACCGCCATAGGCATCGCTTCGTTGATTGATGTTAGAATTGAGGAACTGACCCAGCAGATAGCCATGCGACGCAACCAGTTCGACCCCATCCAACCCAGCTTGGCGCATGTGTGCAGCAGAAACTTCAAAGCCATCTATGATCTCTTTGATCAAGAGCAGCGGCAGCTCGCGCGGCACGACGTGAAACCTCTCGTTTGGCACTGTAGATGGGGCATAGGCCACTGGATGCGTGCCATCAGCGGCAAGCGTCATTTCGCGACCGGGGTGCGAGAGTTGCGCGAATACGAGACAACCGTGCGGCTGACAGGCTTTCGCTAAACGCGCATAGCCCGGCACACAGGCCGGATCATACGCCCGAATCGCCGGTCGCCCGCTATCACCTGAAGGGTGAACACGCGCAGCCTCGATGATAGTCAGTGCGGCTCCTCCCTGCGCCTTAGCCTGATGATATGCCACCATGCGCGCCGTCGGTTTGCCGTCGTCTAGCATCACCGCCATATGCCCCGTCGAAAAAATACGGTTTTTGAGCAGTTTTCCACGAATTGTCAGCGTTTGAAAAAGAGGGTCATCTCCGTCTATCATGGCTTTAGCCCGACGCCGGTGGCTGGAAAAAAGACATGAGCAAAGCCATAAGATTTGTGCAAAAAATGTCGGTACATATGATCAAGTAATCATGACTTACAATATTTTGCCACAATTTCTCTTGTGCCAAGTCAAATAAGCCGCTCCTGGTTTTATGGATTAATGTAAAAATATGTATCGTTTATAGTTATGGTAGGTATTAGAATTCATCGCCTGCCATTGGTCTATGCAAGCATCAGGCATATTTCTGGGTAGGAGAATAATAAAATACACTCATATTAACTCCTGTTTAAAAAACAGCACTTTGGCGAAGTTCAAGCTAAATTGCTTTATTAATCAATATTCCGAGACTCTTCCAAATCTGCGAAGTCGTTGCAAACAAAAGTATGATAACGGTGACGCTGGTGGGGCCAAGGATATTATAGAGGGCTGCTGGTCTCTATTTAATGAGTTGTGCAACCCGTTTGAAAATATGAGAAAGTCCAGACGGGGAATAGTTTTTTAGTCAAAAACTATAAGTTTTGAATTTAGGCTGGTTAAAGAGTAAAAAGCAGTCGGTTTACGTGCACTTGCTATAATCAAAATTAAGCATAAAAGTCTCTTTATCGACGTGGGAATTCAGNGGGCAAACCGGATNAGGAGAAATCGACGTGTGTAGTCAGCCGGACGATGGAAAAGTCTATCAGGCCGCCTTTGTGCATTGCCTGCGGGACTTTAGGGATACTTTTTAAAGNATGACCAGATTGCGGCGCATAGGCGTTCTTGGGGGCATGGGGCCAGAGGCAACTGTTGCCCTTTTACAGCGTGTGCAGGGTGGTGTACTTGCCCGCGATGACGCTGATCATGTGCCACTTTTGGTTGATTTGAACCCGCAAGTTCCGTCACGCATCAAACATTTGATTGAAAAGACGGGTCCCAATCCGGGACCTGTTATTGCAGACATGGCGGAGCGTTTGGAAACAGCGGGTGCCGAGGCTTTGATTCTGCCTTGCAACACGGCGCATCATTACTCANGTTATATTATAGATCGCGTGNCAATTCCGTTTCTCAGCATGCCTCAATTGACCTGCGATGCTCTGGCNGGATTGGTATCATCGGGCTCTCATGTCGGCATTCTGGCCTCGCCTGCGACCAATCAGACCGGACTTTTCCAAACACTTCTGTCAGAACGGGGCCTGAAGACACTTTGGCCAAATGACGAAGACATAGTTTTGGCAACAATCCAGAAGATCAAGACAGCAGGCCCAACAGCTGGAGACCTTGATCTACTACAAAAAGAGACAGACGATTTGGTGGATCGAGGAGCTGATGCCATTCTGATCGGTTGCACCGAATTCTCANTGATTAGCGCTGAGCTCTCAGCGCCAGTGCAAATTGTCGATGCCATGGACGTCTTGGTGAAAGCCGTGTTGGTATTTTCTGGTGTAACCTGTTCTGACCCTGATGACAGGAAGACCGCATCTGGCCCATCTGGTAATTGGCCCCTTTGAATTTTGGTCATAGACCACCCTTCGGAGAGGTGGTCGCAGCATTTTGGACCATTTGTTTACTGAGGTTGCCCGTTGCTTCAATTAGTAGATTTTCAAGAAAAACGTGCTGCTTGCCGGCATAAGTTTTCCAGTGGTGCTCATAAAATGTAATCCAATTCACTTGTTACCCCGNATTNANTNNAAATGTTATAAGGAGTTGGACCGTGTTTGATTTATGCGCCTGCCCAGCAGCTTTAAGTGAAAGCTTGGACTATGAAACAATACTATCGCATTGCGTTGCCAAAATAGACTCGTTTGATCACCAAGTCGCCATCAAATACGGACAGCATTATGGTTATTTTGATGTTAACGGTGACGTAACACCTTCTGGACGCGTCTTAGCAAAATTTATTGGTATTTTTGGTGAGGCGGAACTGGCTGAATTGCAACTAATGCAAGCCAAAGAAAGCGACGAGAATTTAGCTAAAGCTGCATAACAATTTGCAGACTTCAAATAGACAAACACACTTTTAACAGCACTGGCCAGGATCATTTAGAATAAGCGGTCTAAGATGATTGGTGTCTGGTTTTTCATGAGGCTGATTTTCTCACTACCATCTGTGCTTTGGTTGGAGGGCAGAAAACCGTGGTCCATTTATACCAGTCGCTTTAGTATGGGGTTTACCCCGCGTTCAAAACCTGATCCGTATTCTTGGTTGTGTACATATCCGCATGGTATGAGGGCGGCCAAGCCAAGACACCAGATCAATACAAACTCTTCCAGATTTTCTCATAACACCAATCTTGGTGATTTTTGGAAAAATCAATATTGTTTCATTCAGATAAATTGTGGATATTCAAAAAAATTGGGATTAAGTAAACGGTTCAACTGAAGTGCAGCCTGTTATCCTATTTGTATGAAACAACTAAATCAAAAGATTCTTGGTTTATGACCAAGCTGCAACAGGAAGTGTTCTGAAAATTCGTACATATCTAAAGGCGAGGCCTGAGAGCGCAATTAATAGGTTTCATATCTTGTTTTGATACCTAATCCTCTGATTTATTTTGTATTTTCATTGTTGTTCTAGTGTCTTTGATCAATTTAAGCACCAGGACGGCAACTGCTAGCATAATTCCTGACATGAACACACCAGCGACGATTTCAGTGAGAGCCATTTTTAATTACCTTAAACTTGTCCCTCGACCATTATCGTAAGCTCAACAATTATCAAACAGGTTTTTTAAAACTTCAGAGAACCGTGTCACTGAGAAGGATGAAACTAGCTGATATAATGCCATAGGTACCTACGGTTCTCATGGTCTTTCAAAAGCTCTATCTGTTTTAAAGATAAAGAATATGGATTGTCCTCAAACCGCCGTTTAAGCACCATCACTTCCCAAACTAATTTAACGATTTCATTATCTGTCATGTGGAATCTAACGACCGAACCTCAGAATTCTTTAAAAATGCAATTGTTATCACTGGTAGTAACGACATCTGGCAACCCTCTGAGAGCCTTTTGAGTTATTGAATTGTGAACGGCGGTTGGTAGGGATCAAACGTAAGCTCAGATTGCTGGCCGGAGATGAAATCAATGCGATAATATTCTTGATTAGAGACCTCAGAATAACTCTGGTTTTATGAATACCCATAATTAACTCAATGAAAACAATAGTGAATTTTACGAAAGTCACTAGGATTGGTGTTATGCAGTGGCCTTGCGTATTGGTTTGTCTGATTTCCAGCGCAAGTCGATGTTAAATGGCTGTGTCGGCTGACTGTGTTGCTAAAGCGTATTACATTTTTTACCTTTGTTGATTTTGGCTAAAGTGTTTCATTTAAGCAAAGATAAGAAAATTAATGGCACTTTCTAAAAAGTGGGATGAAGCATGGAATACGATGAGGCTATTGTTGGGTAAATTTGCCGTATGACGATTATCAGTTCACGTTCCATTCAAGCGGGAATGTAATGAAAAAAAGATATGACAGTTGAGGGTAAGATCACTAATAGGGCAAAAGAACTGATCACAAAAATACGATGTGACTTTGAAAATGATAAAACCCTCGTGGCGAACTGAAACAGGTGCTACGTCGATCTAGTAATCCAGGATGATTATCTAAATCCCGATTACACCCACTTGCAACGATCCCACGGGTGTCAATCAGCCTTAAACAACTTTGCGGTTCCTAATCATGAACAGCGTACTGTGTGCATATGCAAGATCTCTGAGTGCTGTTCAGGAATAGCTGTGGAACAGATCACAACTTATCTGTCGGGTATAGCAGATCGTGGCTAAACTTGAATACTCACGATCTGATTGGCCATAAACCTGTGAACCTACCACTGTCCAATACGAATCATATCTCGCGAATTGGTGATGAATTTTTCCAGATAAACTATGGAATAGTCCTGAATTTGTGAATTTTGGAAATGGAATTTTATCAAAAATGTGGATAGTTTATACTGATTTGTGTATAGTTCTGTGGATAACAATATTTTCTCTAGGCATGTGGTTTTTTCCCTATTAGCGTTATAGTTGCTGAACATCTGGGGAGTAACAAACTCTTCTCAAGTAAAGCCTGAAAATAGCTGGAAATTCTCTTCGGAGTATGGATGCGGTTGAAGGAGTTTGTCTGGGAAAAGTTCGCTACGCTGGTATGAAGCGGCTAGATTATTAGGTTGACTATGGTTCGCCAAAGTTAATCAAATATGAAAAAAGTGGAATACACGGTTGTAAGGCAGTCGGGTGCTTGTCGAAATCTTCGGGTTTAGGCGGCACCCGATTTCATTTTGAAACCTTTTTTCTCACACCCTAATACTAACGATCTGCCCGTCCACATACCTGTGAACTATCCGCCCCCAGCGGTCGTAGAGCAGTTCCTGCGCCATAGGGTGCGAAACAGGCGTCACAGGCTCTGGTGAGGCTGCAGGGATGTCTGCTGGGTGGATTT
>NYVC01000103.1 GCA_002684375.1 Marinovum sp. | reverse complement strand
GCCCGCAGAAGAGCATGACAGTGGATGTCCATGTCGGAAATCGCCACTATATGACAGGCTTAAAGCGGATGGCGCAGTTTTTGGCGAAAAACTTGGCTGGGAACGGCCCAATTTGTATGCGGACCCTGATGCGGCCGAGCAACAGCGTGATATCTATACGTTTGAACGCCCCAACTGGCATGCCGCAGTAGGCCGTGAGCACCGTGCTGCGCGCGAGGCCGCGGTGTTGTTTGATCAGACATTCTTGGGCAAGTTCGTGCTCAAGAAGCCGGATGCCGAGGCGGCGCTGAACTGGATTGCCGCCAATGATATGTCCAAACCCGTGGGGTCGCTGGTCTATACCCAGATGCTGAACGACCAAGGTGGTATTGAATGTGATCTTACCTGTGTGCGGATGGCTGAAAACAAATGTTATAGTGTTACCGGCACCGGCTTTGTAACGCATGATTTTGATCATATCAGTAAAAACATACCGGCTGGGATGAATGCACAATTGGTGGATGTGACCTCTGCCTATGCGGTTTTGTCATTGTTTGGACCGAACGCCCGCCCGATCCTGCAAGCGATCACCAGCGATGATATCAGCAATAATGTGTTGCCTTTTGGCGCGGCGAAAACCATCGGCATTGCAGGCTGTCCGGTCTCAGCGCTTCGGGTCAGCTATGTTGGCGAACTGGGATGGGAATTACATCTGCCGACGGAATATGCAGCCGCTGTCAATGATGCGATCGATCATGCGGGAGCGATACACGCCCTGCGCAATGCAGGTTACCGCGCGATTGAAACTCTGAGATTGGAGAAGGGATTTCGGGCGTGGTCTGCCGATATCGGACCCGATCATAAATCATTTGAAGCCGGGCTGGGGTTTGCGGTCAAACTTGACACCAATCTGGCCTTTAAGGGCCGTGATGCGTTGATGGCGCAGGCATCGGACGGAGTGAAAAAGCGGATGACAATTTTCACCACTGCGCCGGATGTGATCTTGTTAGGTCGCGAGGCGATCTATCGCAACGGAGTGCGGGTTGGCGGCTTAGTTCGGCCGGGTTTGGCCATACCATCGGCAAATCGATTGGCATGGGCTTTGTGCGCAGCAATCAGGTAATCGATCGCAATTTCATATTATCATGCACTTATGAATTAGAAGTGGCAAGCCAGCGGGTTCCCTGTAAGGCGCAACTGTCGCCGCTCTATGATCCGGAAATGTTGAGGGTCAGGGGGTAAAGATACGCTTATCAGCGTCCAACAGAGCGCATCTCTGCTGTGCGGTCGCCTGTTGGTCAAGGTCAAGATGCCATTCCGATCAAAATGGTGCCAGTTGCAACGATCCCCGCTGCCACAAGGCGGCGGATCTTTGGCCCCTCTCCAAACCAAATGACACCAATCAGCGCGGCGAAAATTACTGATGTTTCGCGTAGGGCCGAGACCGTGCCCAAAGGCGCTTCAGTCTTTACATAAAGCACCAGCGCATAGGCCGTGGCCGACAGAACGCCGCCGATGAATCCAAGCGTACAGGTTTTTATCGGCATCGCTCTCACCCGCGCCCACCGGGTTGTGAAGATATACAATGCAACGCAAGCCTCGGCGGTGAACAACCATCCGATATAGCCCATTACATTTTTTGACAGCCGTACGCCGACACCGTCGACGAGCGAGTAGGCCGCCACAATGGCTGCGACAATAACTGCCGCGGCAACCGATATTTTTGGCAGCCCCGTTTTGAAAATACCCTGTGACAGGATCATCACCCCCGCCGAGACCGAGAAAATTCCCAACCATGCCAAGGCGGGCAGCGCTTCACCGATCCAAAGTTGCGCCCCTAGCGCCACCAAGACCGGGGCCAAACCCCGGGTGATGGGATAGACAAGGCTCAGATCTCCCATTCGATAGGCGAGATTTAAGAAATAATAATATCCCCAATGGATCAGAGTTGAGGCAATTATATAGGGGGCTGCGTCCCATCCGGGCAGTGGTGCCAGCGCTGCTATGGCGATACCCGGCACCATATGGCCCAGTGCAATCAGGCCCAGCACAATCGTCTTGTCGCCTGACCCTTTGACCAGAGCGTTCCAGAACGCGTGCAGGAAGGCCGCGATCAAGACGATAAAAATCAGCGATAAACTCATGGAATCTCGCAGGGGGTGACGGCGGTGGGCGGACAGCCGAAATAAGCTGCATACCGACCGAGACCAGCGCCCCCCCGGTCAGATACGATGTAGATAACGTCGATTACCGCGGCCAGGGCAGTGAATAGGTCTTCACATTTGTGAAGAACTTCATCGCTTCCAATACGCCTTCCTTAACGCCGTTGCCGCTGTCTTTTATGCCGCCAAAGGGCGACATTTCAATCCGATAGCCGGGTTGTTCCCAGATGTTGCAGGTGCCGACGTCCAGCCCGTTGATAAAGGCCGTGGCGCGGTGCAGGTCATTGGTGCAGACCCCCGAAGACAGGCCGAATTCGGTGCTGTTCGAGATGCGCATCACTGCGTCATCATCATCGGGTACGCGAACAATCGGCACGATCGGGCCAAAGGTTTCTTCCATCACCAGCTCGCTGCCATGTGGCACTTTGTCGATCACAATCGGTGGCAGCAAAGCGCCTTTGCGACCGGGGTGATAAAGGATTTCTGCGCCTTGACGTTCGGCGTCTAAAACTCTGTTTTCAAACAGTTCTGCAGCTTGGGAATGGACCACACAGCCCAGTTGAGTGTCGGGATCCATCGGGTCACCAAAGCGGATCGCCTTGGCTTTTTCCAGCACCAGCGGCACAAAGCGGTCCGCCACAGAGTCTTGCACCAAAATGCGTTTGACAGCGGTGCAGCGCTGGCCCGAATTGCCGGTTGCCCCCGCCACAGCAATTGTGGCGGCCTTTTCCAAATCGGCATCATTGAGATCGTTGAGAATGATCAACGGGTCATTGCCCCCCAGTTCCAGCGCAGTGCGTTTATAACCGGCTTTTGAGGCAATAAGCTTGCCGACAGGGACACCGCCGGTAAAGGTAATGATATCGATCTGATCATTGACAATCATTTCTTCACCGATGTCCTGTGGCCAGCCGGTCACGATCTGAAACATCTCGGGTGGCAGGCCGGCATCATATAAGATATCGGCCAGTGCGATCGCGGTCAGAGGCGTCAATTCGGTTGGTTTGCAGACAACGCAATTGTTGGTTGCGATTGCCGGCGCAATCTTGTGACTGACCATATTCAGCGGATGATTGAACGGGGTGATCGCCGAAATCACGCCAACCGGTTCCCGTTTGGTAAAGATTTTACGATCCTTACCTTGTGGGGTCAGGTCGCAAGAAAACACTTGGCCGTCGTCTAAAATCGCCAACTGTCCCGCCAGCGTAAATACATCATACGCACGTCCAGTTTCATACAGAGCATGCTGCTGACAGATGCCCAGCTCCAAGGTTAGCCAATAGGCCAGTTCCTCGCGGCGTTCACGGATCAACTCACCGGCGCGGAACAGTATCTGCTGACGCTCATAGCGGGTTAATGTTGATTTGTATGAGGCTGCAATATCAAACGCTTTGCGTGCATGCTCAGCCGTGCCTGCCGGCACCGTGCCGATCACCTGATCGGTATAGGGATAGCGGACTTCGACAACCGCATCGGTAAAGACTGTCTCACCGCCGATGCGCATGCCTTCGTGACGAATTTTTATATCTTGTGTCATGGTGTGTGGGCTTTCCGTATTTAAAGGGCGGCTGCAGTGGTTGCATAGAAGAACGCGTCAAAATTGCGCAACTCGGGCTGGCTTGGCAGATCAAGCACCCGATTGGCAATAAAGGGAACTTCCTGTTCGGTCAGACCGCCGTGGCTGCGCAGCGGCACATCGAGGGCAGCAAGGTCATGGCGGTGTTCAGAGGTGCCGATGGTCATGTTTTCCCCCGAGACCATAACGATGTCGCCAATACGGTCGGCGGGCAGCTCAAAGCGGTCCACCGCCTGTGCTTTGGTCAACACATCGGTGATACCGGCTGTGGCCTGCAGTTTTGCGACGATATCGGCGATATCAGCCGTTTCGGGCAGATAAGCGGTGGCAAAAGATCCCAGCGCGCCGTGATGCACCACATAAGGATCCGTGATTGGCAAAATAACCCGCGCTGCAGCGTCTCCCAGCCAGTTATCCATCAGGTCTTGTACATAGACAACTGCCGGCGAACCGTCGGCCAGATGCTTGGGCTTCATGCCGTGATCGGCCGTGACGACGATGGCGGCACCCATTGCGTCAAGTTGCTTCAGATAAGTGTCGAACACCCGGTAAAACGATTTCGCTTCGGCATCGTCGGGGGCATATTTATGCTGTATGTAATCGGTGGTGGTCAGATACATGACGTCTGGTGACCATTCCTGCATCAGCTTGACACCGGCGGCGAAGACAAATTCGGACAGCTGTGCGGAATAGACATCGGGTTGTGGCATGCCCAGCCAGTCAGCCGCTGCATCTTGACCGTGCTCGGTCAGGGTTGAGCTGGCGGATTTCTCGGCGGAAAAACACCGCGCTCGATCTTCGTCAAACGCCATGCCCGATCCCAAAAGCGCGCGCAATTTGTCTTTTGCCGTCACAATTGCCACTTTGGCACCGGCTTCATAGAACTTTTGAAAAATGGTTGGCGCGCGCAGGAAGCGCACATCGTTCATCATTACCTCTTCGCCACTGTCTGGATCAAACAGGAAATTACCGCAGATGCCATGCACACTGGGTGGGCGGCCGGTGGCAATCGACAGGTTGTTAGGATTGGTGAACGACGGGATGACCGAATGCGCCAGACGGTCGGTTCCGGTCTCGCGCATGCGCTTGAGCGTTGGCATTAAGCCATCGGCGATGGCCGCGTCCAGATAAGCGGGCTCACACCCGTCAAGGCAAATCGCAATCGCCGTTGTTTTGGGGATCGGATAACTGCGTCCGTTTGTAATAATCGGCGTGTCATGGTTCATTTGGTATTCCTTTTATAAACGGTATCTATCAAGCAAGCAGACGCCATCGTATTCATCATATTTTCCCTGTATTTTGCCACAATAGGGTCTTTTTTGAGTTCAGTTTGTAGTGAGGGTGAGCGACTACTTAGCCCGATTCACAGCACTGCGCAGCCAGCCAGAAATGAACTCTGCGACAAGCACCATGGCGATGATGGATAGGATAATGGCCCCGACCCGCAGATTTTCCAACTGTTGGACATTACGTTTAAGATACCAACCCATACCGCCGCCACCAAAGAAACCTACAACCGTTGCTGCCCGGAATGCGACATCCCACGTGTAGATTGCGATGCCAGTAAAGGCGACGCGCACCTGAGGCACTACCGCATATATGAAGACCTGAAATGAATTTGCTCCAGCGGCACGCATGGCCTCTACCGGGCCCATATCAACGGCTTCGATTTCATCTGAGAAAAGCTTGCCTGCAAACCCGATGCAGAACATCGTCAAAGCGCTGACCCCAGCAAGCATTCCAAAACCTAGGACTGAGACAAAGAGTATCGTCCAGATAGTCTCGTGGATGGCGCGGCAAGAGATAACACCCAGGCGACCGATAGGGAAAAAGATCGCACGGTGCGGCGAGACATTCCAGGCAGAGAACCAGGCCAATGGGATAGCCAAAAACACGCCCAAGATCCCACCTAGGAATGACATTTGTAACGTATCCAAGATCGAGGCGAGATACCCGGGATCTGTGACATAGGTCAGCTCTGGGGGGTAGAAACGAGCAGCGACCACACCACCAAGCTTGCCCAAAGCCCCTAGCATCATAAGCACGTCAATTTTGAGAAAATGCAGTGAGTATGCCAGGAATACCAGCACGGCCAAAATGGTGCTAAAACTCCACAGAGATTCGGGAAATTTGTACCGAGACCAGGTCAATTTCTGCTTCACTATCGCGGCAGTTGTTTGTCCAGTCATTGCTATTTCCTTAAGTAATGGCTTTGCGCAGGTAATGCGAAATGATTTCGCCCAGCATAATTAGCAGCAGGATTGCCAAGATGACCATACTCACGCCGCCATAGTTGAAGCTGTTCATCTGGCGGAAAAACAAGAGCCCAAGCCCCCCAGCCCCGACAAGTCCCATGACAGCCGAGCGGCGGATATTGATGTCCCATTCAAAGATTACTGTAGCTAGGACCACTGGGTATATCTGCGGTAAGATACCATAATACAGCACCTGAAACTCGTTGCCACCGGTGGCACGAATTGCTTCCACCGGTTTGGCGTCGATGTTTTCTATCGCTTCGGCAGTGATTTTAGAGATAAAGCCAACCGATCGCATAGCAATCGCAAGAACGCCCGGTAGCGCACCGAGGCCTACTGCGCTGACAAAGATCAGTGCCCAGACTATTTCATGAACACTGCGGCTGATCACCATCATAAACCGGCCTAAAGGATAGAGAATTATTTTATTGGGGGTCACGTTTGCTGCCCCCAACCACGCCACGGGCAATGAAAAGAAACATCCCAAAACAGTGCCTACCGAAGCCATCATAAAAGTCTCAATNGTTGGAACGATTAACTCTGGCAAAAGGTTCCAATCAATCGTGAGATAGCGCCCTAATGATGCAAAAACACCATTGCGCCCACCAATACGAGACCAGTCGGTATCTTCGATGATTGTGCCGTTCAGACACCAAGCAGCAAAAAGAAGAAATCCACCCCAGATTAGGGCCATTCTCATCTGCCGCTTACGGCGAAGACCTATCTGTATATCGGTCTTAAGGGGTAGGCCATTCGAATGGCTCTGCACAGTCGCCACGGCCTANAGGACCTCCATTGCATAAATTTCCTCAAGATCGCTTTCGTGCAAGGTGGCTGTAGCACCATCAAACTTTTTGTATCCATCCTGCAGGCCAATGATCCGGTTGCAGAACTCCTTGGCCAGTTGAACATCGTGGATGTTGCACAGAGTGGGTACGCCAAGCTCTTTAGCTATNCTTAGTATCAAAGCCATGACCTCACGTGAAATTTTTGGGTCAAGAGCTGAGGTGGGTTCATCCAGCAACAACAGCTTGGGTTGTTGCATCAGCGCACGCGCAATCCCAACCCTCTGGCGCTGCCCGCCCGAAAGCTCATCTGCCCNTTTGTTGATATGTTCGCCAAGCCCCACCCGATCAAGGTAATCAAGCGCCTGACTGATGTCTTTTTTTGGGAAGTGTCGAAAAAGGCTGCGGATATTGCTGGTNTANCCAAGCCGCCCCGAAAGGACGTTATCCATCACCGACATGCGGTTAATGAGATTGAACTCCTGAAAGATCATGCCAACATTGCGCCTNAGTCCNCGCAATTGGCGGGCATTGAGAGCACACACGTCCTGNCCCAACAANGTGATCTGACCACCTGTTGGCTCAACCAATCTATTGACGCAGCGAATGAGTGTAGATTTACCAGCACCACTTGGACCGATCATCGCAAGGAAATCATCGCCTTCAACGTCGAAATCAATTCCTTTAAGGATCTCCGGCCCTTTGACAGTATAACGCACTCTGAGGTTTCTGACAGACAAGACTGACATCAATATGGCCTCCATTGCGCCTTGTCACCAATGTAACAGCGACAAGGCTGGGATTTTCTGATAGTCTTACTTTTTCTTTGCGTCTTTGGCAGCTTTTAGGTCGCGAATAATATCGTAATCAGCATCACTCATCGCCACAAACTTACTGGCATTGACGTTCTTCAGGTACTTTCTGCCTTCTTCATTGTCCGCCAACGCTAGGAAAGCACCCTGGATCTGATCGATGATTTCCTGACACAGGCGACCATTAACCACAAACGGATCCTGCGGGATCACTGGAGATGACCAAAGAACCACATAATCGTCCATTGACGCGATACCGCGCTCTAACACATTGTCTAGGCGGTGGGTGGCGACAAAGGCCGCATCAACCTGTCCTTCAATTACGGCAACCCCCGAAAGGTCATGCCCACCAGTATATACCACGCGTGAAAAGTAATCTTCAAGCTCGGCTCCAATGACTTTGGTGAACGAGACACGCGGCAGGAGATTGCCTGAGGTGCTGGCAGGATCAGTTAGGCCTATCACGGTGCCCTTTAGATCATCCACAGATGAGAAACCAGAATCAGCACGCGCCACCAAAACGGCTTTATAGCCGGGACCCTCTTCCTGGAACTGGCCTTTATGTTTTGCGTAAGTCGCAATCACGCGCAACTCAGGGTCTTTTTCCTGAGCGATGACATAAGAATATGGCCCATGCATACCCAAATCAACAAACCCGCCTAGCATCGCTTCAACAACCGAAGCATAAGATGTTGGTAGAAAAAACTCTACATTTTTGCCTGTGACTTCCTTAATCTGGTTCACCAGCGGTTGGTAAAGCGCCAGTTCCTGGGTTGTTTCCTCGGTTGGGATCATCGAAAAACGAATGACCTCGGGGTTCTTGCACTCTTGAGCCCATGTGATTCCCGTAAATGCGACTGACACCAGCAGTGCAACGCCCATAAACCCGCTTGTTTTAGTCAAGATATTCATATTTTCCTCCGTTGATGAAATTGAATGCATTTAGTATCTTCACAGCCTTTAAATTATTTAGGTGACAACTTCATGGCACCCGTTTCAGTGGCTGCTTTCAAGAAGCTCTCTCTGGAGCCAATGAAATTCTTGCCGCGCTCGCCGGTGAACGCCTCGTCAATGATTTTAGTACAGGCGTCATCGGGTACGCCGTGGTCGGCAAACCTGTGACCAACGCCAAGGGATTTCAGAAAATTG
>NYVC01000102.1 GCA_002684375.1 Marinovum sp. | reverse complement strand
GATTTATTGGCGCAGGCCGACGCCTATGCCAAAGGCCGTGGGGCGGAACTTGGTTGGTCTGACCTGACGGTGTTGCCAGTGATACCGGACCCTGCCAAAATTTTGTGCATTGGTCTGAACTATCAAAAACACAAGCAAGAAACCGGCCGTCCTGACGTGGATAATCCCACCATCTTTACCCGCTTTGCCGACACACAAATCGGACACGGGCAACCGCTGGTCAAACCCAATGTGACCGAGCGCTTTGACTATGAGGGTGAAATGGCGGTGATCATCGGTCGTGCAGGGCGCAATATCGCTGAGGTGGATGCGCTGGACCATATCGCCGGTTACGCCTGTTACAATGAGGGCAGCGTGCGCAACTGGCAACGCCATACCTCTCAGTTCACCCCCGGTAAAAACTTTCCCGGCACCGGCGCTTTCGGGCCTTATCTGGTCACCCCTCAAGAAGTTGGCGATTACCGCGCCCTGCCGATCCAGACCCGTCTCAACGGCCGCGTCATGCAAGAAGCCACGCTGGCCGATTTGATTTTTCCGGTCGAGCAGTTGATTGCCTATGTATCGCAATTCACGCCTCTGGCGCCCGGTGATGTGATCGTCTCGGGAACCCCCGGCGGGGTGGGCGACAAAAGGGATCCGCCGGTCTACATGGTGCCTGGTGATACGGTCGAGGTTGAGATCGGTGCGCTGGGTATTTTGCGCAATCCCGTCGTGGCTGAAACGGCTGCATGACGGCAGATGACGCCATAAAAGCCGAGGTTTTGATCGTTGGGGCAGGGCCAACGGGCCTGCTGTTGGCGAACCTTCTTGGCGCAATGGGGGTGAACACCAGACTTGTTGAGACCCACGACGACACCGTGCAAGACCCGCGTGCGGTGTCAATAGATGACGAATCGATGCGGGCGCTTCAGGCCGCCGGCTTGGCCGATGAGGTCGCTGCGGTCAGCGTACAGGGTTATGGGTCAATCTACCGGGGACCTTCGGGCAAAGCCTTTGCCAGTGTGATGCCAACCAGCAAGGACTATGGTTTTGACAAGCGGAACGCTTTTGAACAACCCGCATTTGAGGCGGTATTGCGCAACGCACTTGCCCGCTACCCTCATGTGACGGCGCACTTTGGCACAGAGATGACCGCGTTTGAACAATCAAGCGATAGCGTGCAAGCCACCGTTTGCGCCCGTGATGCGCAGACGCAGTCGTTGCATGCGCGCTATATGGTGGCTTGTGACGGGGGCAGGTCGCCGGTGCGCAAGATGCTTGGGATTACAATGCAAGGCGCGACTTTCGAAGAACCGTGGTTGGTTGTTGATCTAAAGACTACGCGCAACCGTTGCTTTCACACCGAGGTGTTCTGTGATCCAGCTCGTCCCTGTATCACCTTGCCGGGCCCGGGCGGGATCAGACGGTATGAATTTAAGCTGTATCCCGGCGAAGCGTCCGGTGCCGCCGTTCAAGATGATTTTGTTCGGGGGCTTCTGGCGGCGTTCGGTCCCGACCGTGATCAGGCCCTTCGCCGCGTTCGGGTCTATACGTTTCATGCTCGTATTGCCGAGCGCTGGCAGGACGGGCGGGTTTTTCTGGCTGGGGATGCAGCGCATCTGACACCACCCTTCGCGGGTCAGGGCATGAACAGTGGTCTGCGCGACGCGCATAATTTGGCCTGGAAACTTGCCGAGGCGCTGCGCATGGACCATCCCGACGAGTTGTTGGCCAGTTATGAAACTGAACGCAAGCCGCACGCATGGTCGTTGATCCGTCTGGCACTGCGAATGGGTCGGGTGATGATGCCGGCCTCTTCGCTACAGGGCATAGGCACACGTGCGTTGTTTCGATTACTGGCGCTATATCCTGCGGCGCGTGATTATGTCATGCAGATGAAATACAAGCCCAAGCCGCGGTTTGAGGCGGGGTTTATCTGGCATGATGAGCGGCCACGCAAGACCTCTGTCGTGGGGCAAATGCTGCCGCAACCGGTGGTCGAGGCCATAGATCGCAGTACATATCTTTTGGATGATGTTCTTGGCGACCGACCGATCCTGCTGATTCTATCAAAACAGCCGGATAGCGCGCTACCGCATGATCTGCAGTGTAAATTTGAAACTTTGGGCATTGCGGTTCTTGGGGTGACACCACACAGTATCAACCCTGTGGCCACGACCTTTCCGGTCTTTCGTGACAAAAGCCGGGGCTTGTCAAATCCGCCTTATGCCGCTTATGTCGGGTATGGCCTTTTGATCCGTCGTGATCGTTATATTGCCGCCGCCCGTCCTGTGGCACAGCTTGACGGCCTGCTCGAGATCGGACGGCACCTATCCCCGGGGTACGCCGTGCCCCCGAAGACAAGAGCGAAGACTGCTGCCAAAGGGGCAAACCAACCCCGAGCCGCTGCTGAAACTGCCTGAGACACAACATAGAGGAGAATATATCATGGTTTACTGGAAGGCGCTGGTCGCCACATCCCTGCTGACTGCCAGCATGGGCGCCGCTGCGGTGGCAGAGAGTGTCACATTGAAATTTCATTCATTTCCGCCGATGCCGGCCAATTCGAACGCCAAGTTTGTAAAACCTTGGGCCGACAAGGTTACTGCGGAATCCAACGGTGAGATCAAGGTCGAAATGTATGCATCCATGCAACTGGGCGGCAAGCCACCGCAACTGGCAGATCAGGTGCGCGAGGGCGTGGTTGACATCATCTGGACTGTGGCGGGCTACACGCCGGGCCGCTTTCCGCATCTAGAGGCGTTTGAACTGCCGTTTATGCCGGCTTCAGCCGAGGCCACATCGCAGGCGGCTCATGAATATATGATGACTGTTGGAGCCGAAGACCTGAAGGATTACAAAGTTTTAGCGGTTCATGTGCATGCTCCGGGCACCATTCATACCAAAGATACGCTGGTCAAATCAGCTTCAGATCTGAATGGTTTGAAAATGCGCGGTCCAACACGGGTGATCAGCCAGATGCTGGGTGGTTTGGGCGCAACCCCGGTGGGAATGCCGGTACCACAGGTCGCCCCGTCGCTGTCTAAGGGGGTGATTGACGGTATGGTTGTGCCATGGGAAATCATGCCATCTTTCAAACTGCATGAGTTGACCAAATCCCACACCACATTGTCGGGTGATCGTGGCCTGTATACCGCACCGTTCCTTCTGCTGATGAACAAAGCCAAATACGANTCGATGTCGGATGCACAGAAAAAAGTGATCGACGATAACTCGGGCATGGCGTTGGCAAAATTGGCCGGTCAACTTTGGGATGGCTTTGAGGCCCCTGCACGGGCGCTGGCGGAAAAAGCAGGCGGCGAGTTCCATGAGCTGTCTGGCGCCGAGCTTGATGAGATGAAGGCCGCGGGTGCCACGCTGGTNGATGCGTGGATTGAAAAGGCAAATGGCGATGGTCTTGATGGCGCGGCATTGGTTGAGACTGCGCGCAGTCTCGTGGCGAAATATGCCGACTGATCAAATATCGGAGGTGAACGCTCCGACGCGCCCGNNGGATATCTTCGGGCGCGTTTTATATCGTATTGCGCTTGGCCTCGCTGTCTTTGGTGGATTGACGCTGGTTGTCATCGTGGCTGTGAGTTTCCTGTCCATCTTGGGGCGGTTTCTGTTTTCCAGCCCGCTGCTTGGTGACTTTGAATTGGTCGAGATAGGCTGCGGGGTGGCGATTGCGGCTTTTCTGCCGATTTGTCATCTGCAAAAGGGCAATGTCATTGTTGATTTTGTCACGGCGCGCTTTTCACCAGCGGTCAACACGCTGCTGGATGCGTTCAGCGCCTTGGCCTTTGGGCTGGTTGCGGCATTTTTTACCTGGCGGATGTTTTATGGTGCACAAGACATGTACCGCTACAACGAGGAGACTATGTTGCTGCAGATTTCCGTTTGGATTCCGTTTCTGCCGGTTGTCTTTTCTTTTTTCATCCTTGCGATCTGCTGTTTTTATACTGCAGCGCGGGATACTCATAATATTTTACGGAAAGCCTGAGACTTATGGATCGTGAAACACTGGGGATTATTGCCTTTCCCTTTCTTTTCGTGCTGCTGGCCTTTCGCGTCCCGATCGGGCTTGCCATGTTGATTGTGGGCAGCGCGGGCACGGCGATGATTGCTGGCTGGCTGCCGATTTTCTCTCAGGTTAAAACCAGTGCATGGCATTTATTTTCGAACTATTCGCTTTCGGTCATCCCGCTGTTCTTGCTGATGGGCAATCTGGCCTCTCGGGCGGGGATGAGCGAGGCGCTGTTCAAATTTGCCAGCGCCTGTCTCGGTCATCGCAAAGGTGGCGTGGCGATGGCCGCTGTCGGCGCTTGTGCCGGGTTTGGGGCGATCTGCGGCTCGTCTTTGGCGACGGCGGCGACGATGGGCAAAGTCGCGCTGCCTGAATTGCGACGTCTTGGGTATTCGGGATCGCTGAGTACCGGAGCGCTGGCCGCAGGCGGTACGCTTGGCATATTGATCCCGCCCTCGGTTATCTTGATTATTTATTCGATCCTGACCGAGCAAAATATCGCCAAAATGTTTCTTGCCGCCTTAGTACCCGGCATTTTGGCCGCGGTGGGCTATATCGTGACCATTGCGATTTTTGTCCGCTTGGTGCCCGCCTCTGGGCGGGCGCAGCAACGGGTTTCATTGGCGGGCCGAATGGGCTATTTTCGCAATATCTGGCATGTTCTGTTGATTTTTACCTTTATGCTGAGCGGTATTTATCTGGGTTGGTTTACCCCAACCGAAGGGGCGGCCGTGGGGGCGGCCGGGACCGGCCTTGTGGCAATGTTTCAGAAAAACTTTAACCTGCCGGCGTTGCTGGATGTGATCCAGAGCACGGCAATCACGTCGGGGATGATATTTCTCGTGCTGCTCGGGGCAGAGTTCTTTAATTCCTTCATTGCCCTGACCCAGCTGCCGGTGCTTTTGGCCAGTTTTGTGACTGAGGGCGGGTTCAGCCCGCTGGTGGTGGTGGCGGCGATTTTGCTGCTCTATCTATTGCTGGGCTGTTTGATGGACAGTATGGCGATGATCNTGCTGACCATTCCGGTGTTTTTTCCGCTGATAATGACGCTTGAGTTTGGCATGAGCGCCGAAGAGACGGCAATCTGGTTTGGCATTCTAACACTGATCGTTGTCGAGGTGGGGTTGATCACACCACCAGTTGGCTTGAATGTATTTATTATCAATAAGATGGCCGGTGATGTAAAGATATCAGATACGTTTCGCGGGGTGGTGCCATTTTTGCTCAGCGACGTACTGCGGGTGATATTGCTGTTTTCCTTCCCAGGAATTTCCCTGTTTTTGATCCGGTTGTTCCCCTAAGCTTGGGTCGTGGCAAAGCTGCCGTGCAACCCGGGCGGCATTGCTTGATTCAGGCGTGCGGTAGCGATCGGACCATCGGAAAGTTGGAAGGCATTGAACACCGACAGCTGCGTCGTGCCCGCGCTGATACTGTGGTGCAGGCCGATCAACCAACCTGTGTCGCCTGAGTTGCCTGCGTTCTGTGGATCGGACACAAAAATATGCTCTTCCAGATAGGTTCCCGCGCCATAATCAAATTGATCGACCTTGCCTGTGGCCATGTCGATACCCTGTGCAAACCGAAACAGCCCCGTTTTAGGATCCAGACCAATTGACCAACCATAGGGCCTGTCTGTTTGGCCGGTGTGGGCAAGCGTGCTGTGGGGGAATTCACTGGGACGCTCGTGGATGGTTTGGACGGTTCCTGTGGTTGATGTCGGGCGCAACAGAACCTGCTTTTGCAATGGCTGTGCGCCGGGTCCGGCCGTCAGCTGGTCCAAAAACAGGTTTTGCAGCACCGAGGCATCGCGATATTGACACATATCCAGTTCGATCGTGCCGTCGGAAAACTCTCGGGCAGCACCCAGATGAAAGTGAAAACCGGGATCGATTTGATGTCTGCGCCGGATCTCAAGAGATGATTTGTCGATNACNAGTATCTCAACTGGCTGGGCCTCATNCCACCGATGCATATCCAAAAAACTGCTGGTATGATCGGCGCGATGCGGGTCATATCGGAACGGGGGGATCACTAAAATCAGCGAGCGATCTGTGACGGCAAAATCATGCACCATACCAGTCTCGGGGGCATTTAAGATTGCCGAGCGTTTCAACAGGCCGTCATGGCCAATGTGATACAAGATCAGTTTGCCCGCCCAAGGGACATGTCCAAAATTCCACAGGCTACCATCCCTATCGGGTCTGGGGTGGGCTGAGAACGGNGCANGTGTCAGGNTTTTTTTNNAGTCCACNGGTCCCANAGACNNCAGGGTCTGTGGATCTAGTTGCCAAGCCGAAGCCCCTTCCCAAAGCGCCATTGTTCGGTCCCCGTGGACGATAATATTGGTATTGGCGGCGTTTATGTCATCGGGTGTTTTAATGGGGGTTGCGTTTTCAAATACGGTTGCAAACGTCGCCAGGCTATAGCGTTGAAGCTTTGTCTCGCTTTGGTATTTTGACGTGGCTACAAAACGCCCGGCATGGGAAACAGTCCCTGACCCAAATCGAAACAGTTGCACAAACCCGTCACCATCAAAAAGATGACGATATGCGTTTGGGAAACCCGCCCTTAACGCGGGGCCGACCTTGTAATAGGTTCCATGCAAAGACGGTGGGATTTTTCCATAAATTTTCAGAGGCTGCTCGTCGATGNGGTNTGGCAGCCGGATATCAAACAGCTCAGNAAGTGTCAGCGGGTCAGCGAAAGCGGCGGACAAGCCGACATGGCTGGCAATTTGGACTGTGCCGGCGGCTCCTAAAAGACCCAGTGCCTGCCGCCTATCCAGTTTTGAGTTTTGTTCTAGATTTTGCTGTTTTAAAGGTTTTTTCATTTGTTTGCCTCTCTTACTGCAGCCGGATTGCCGTTGTCTGATTTCTATCGGTTTCCCCAATCTGGATTGCGACATCGGAAAAATTTGGTGGGCCAAACAATCCGCGGGCATTGTTTGAAAACCCATAGGGTTCGATCGGCATGCCCAGAGCATTTGTATCAAGGTGCTGATNGCCATTCAGATCGTGAAATGCAGAGACCGCGATGNGACCCGGCGGCAAGTCAGATATATGATACGTTATGGCACCGGCAGAATTTGGTACCAGTCTTGTGGTGAAAAATGGCGTGCCTGAGGGGAAATCGGCNTGAGTTGTTTCCGTGAAAACTGCCAGATAGATCTTTTCGGCAGATTTGGTGTCGCTGGTGATGATCAGCGTCACGCTGTCAGCAAGGCATGATCCGCTAGCGATGGACANTGTGATGGACAGTGCGATCAGACTGCCGGTTAAAGCCTTGGGCGTTGAAAAAGCGTGTTTCATTGCAAATCCTTTNGNNTGAAATCTNGNGNTATAATNGNNGTNTNACAGGCATGNANNNNACTGCGCGGAGCNNGCAATTGGCATTACGCAAGCGGCACGATTTNNGCGTGAGTTTNGCGNCATNCCCTTTCANNCGACGCCAANGGGGCNGNGGTGACAGGCTCTGCAGGCATNGCANAGGTNACNGGAACAGANTGCACTANGCGTTGTGCCGNGGTGATTGCGCTGGGTTATTTCAACAGGNTTGCATTGTTTCGCTTGGAACGGNTCGCCAAGTCCTTTGGGCCAGCGAGCGTGTTCTAAGATTTGANCCGCGAATTTTCAGTACAGCGATCTGTGGTGTTTCGTTTNGTCACGAGTATCTGTCTGGCAAACCGGGCAGAGTAAGCCTTTGAGGCGTTTAACACTTTGTTGAGACATATCCGCAACCTGAGCGGGCTAGTCTTTTCCCNAAGCGGGTGGTTTTGAGGCTGTGACANCNTCAAAGGNGGGCGGTATTGACTNACGGTGAGGGCATTTCTCTTTGTGCCGCTGNTCTAGCCGTTNGCACNGGCTGNTGCGAAACGCANNGCGACGTCTTCAAAGCTGGCGACGAGCCGTGTTTGCCGCAGATCGGCAAGGCTGGCCAGAACAATCAGACTGTTTTCTGTNGCGCTTTCCAGNGGGCGAATNNCCAGTTTTTTGCCATCATANGTCAGATCGCCATGCGGCCGGGTGACCAGTATCGAATATCCAAGNCCGTGTCCGACCATACCNCGCACCAGTTCCAGTGATGGCGAGGTATGGGCAATTTTGGGGGTCAGACCGGCGGTTTNNAACAGGCTCAGAAAAAACTGCCGACTGGGCGCTATATCAAGCAAAATCAGCGGCTCGTCCACCAGTTGCGACAGNCGCACGGCAGGGAATTCAGCCAAGTGATGACCAAAGGGCAGTGCGATATAAGGTCTGCGCAACGCCAGCTCGACACGCCGCAAGTTTTCTGGCAGGCCGACATCGTATAACATCGCGATATCCAATTGCCCGTCATAGAGATTTTTGAGCAGTTGCTCTTCTGTCCCCTCTTGGATGTGGATGCGAACGTCTGGATAGCTCTGGGTATAGGTGCGTATCAGGCCGGGCAGAATAAGCGGTGCCAAGGTGCTGAAGCTGCCAAGCCGTAGGTCGCCCGCAATCGCAGTGCCAGTAAGCATCGCTTGGCGCTGCAGGTCCTCGGCGTGGGCCAAAAGACTGCGGGCTGAGGTGAGAATGTTGTTGGCGCTTGGCGTGGCTGAGACCCCTTGCGAATGGTGGCGCAANAACAACTGAACGCCAAACTGGGCTTCAAGCTTGCTGATCGCAACCGAGATCGTGGGTTGCGAGACATTCATCAGTTTTGCGGCTTTGGCGATGGAACGATTGTCGACACATGCGACGAGGTATTCCAATTGGCGTAAGGTGTATTTGTTCATCTCTGTATAGTAAAAAGCTATTGATTAAAAATAAACAATTAATTTTATCTAATCAAAAGAATCACGTACCGTCTGATTATTCAATGTGATGTGTTTTGATTGGGAGTGTTTTATGTCTGCCGTCCAGCAAAGGCTTCAACAAGATCAACCACAGCCGTTTTTGACGGCGATGTCGGGGGCCGTAACGCAAGTTTCGGTGGTCACCACCAATGGCACTGCGGGGCGCTTTGGCGTCACTGTCAGTGCCTTCACCAGCGTCTCAGCCGACCCACCATTGGTTTTGGTCTGCATCAACCGGCGCAGTCCGGTGGTTAAAGCGATTGAGGAAAACGGGTGTTTCTGCGTCAATCTTTTAGATGACCGTCAATCGACGGTGGCCGATTGTTTTTCCGGTCGCAGTGATCCGTTGACCGCCTATGATTTTTCTTGCGCCAATTGGCGGCTCGAGGCAACCGGGTCGCCATGCCTCGATCAGGCAAATGCAAATTTCGACTGCACGATTGAAAACGCCTATGACGCTGGCACCCATCGCATTTTTATTGGCGAGGTGCAGGATGCACAGACGTCCGGTCGCGCGCCTCTCGCTTTTTCCAGGCGCAGTTATCAAGCCCTTAGCCCCCTTAATCTGGAGTAATAAAAGATGATCCGCACAGGCGAAGACTACCGAAACTCGATCAACGATGGCCGTGATGTCTGGATCAATGGAGCGCGCGTCGATGACCCGTGCAGCCATCCACAACTTAAGCCGATCATCGACGTTCGGGCGCGCATCTATGACATGCAGCACGCAGCCGAGACCCAAGAGGCAATGACCTATGAGGACGCTGGCGAACGCTTTGCCATCGGTCTGCGCCTGCCTTATGTACAACAAGATTGGCAAGACAAACGCGATGCGGTCGATTTGGTGACGCGCGATATTGGCGGTGTGGTCACGCGGATGGGCGATGAGACCATTGGTGAGATGTGGTCACTTTGGGACGGTAAAGATATCTTAAACGAAATCGATCCACGCTTTGCCAAAAATATTGAACGCCATATCCGTCAGGCGATCAAAGCCGACCCGTTTCATGTTTCAGCCAATACTGATCCAAAAGGCGACCGCTCAAAGGCACCACAGGATCAGGATCCGGATATGCTGGTTCATGTGGTTAAAGAAACCGATGCTGGCATTGTTATTCGCGGTGCCAAATACGAGACTGCGGCGGCCTATTCCAACCAAGCCTTTTTGAAACCGACGATTGCCAATTGGGGCAATTCCGAGCTGTCTGACTATGCGCTGGGGTGTATCGTGAAAATGGACGCGCCGGGGGTCAAACATATTTGNCGCAGCGGATTTGCCGGNCGTGCCCCCGCCGAGGATTACCCGCTGTCCAATCGNGTTGACGAGATCGATACGCTGATGATCCTTGATGATGTGCTGGTGCCCTGGGAAGATGTGCTGTTTTATCAACACACAAAAGCCGCCAGCTTTATTCGTGCCACACTACACCGATATTCCGCTTTTCCGTTTGTGCAGCGCACTCTGTCTTATGCTGATATGATTATTGGTGCGGCGCTGTGGAATGTACGCCAGACTGGTCTGGAAAAACAGCAGGCTGTACAGGAGAAACTGTCGGAGCTTGCGGTTTGGCGCGAGGGGATCGATGCCTTTTTGACAGCTGCGATCGCAACCGCGCAAAAAAGCCCCAACGGATTGCTGATGCCGAACCAGTCGATGTTGATGTCTGGGCGGGTCCANGCGCTGAGCAATCTGCCCCGGATGATGCATATGGCCCGCGAACTTTGCGGTGGTCAAATTTGTGTTACGCCGGATGCGGCCAGTTTTGCCCACCCGGAGACCAAGCCGTGGTTGGAAAAATTCTATACGATCAATGACGACTGGATTGCCGAAGATCGGCGAAAATTGCTGGGNCTCGCCCGCGATTTGCTGAATTCCGATTATGCCGGCCACCGGTTGACGTTCCAACTGTTCGCCCAATCGCCGCCCTTTGCGCAATTGGCTGCAGTTTATCGTAATTTTGATTGGAGTGGACCTTTGGATCTTGCCCATGGTGCCGCCAAACTGTCTGACAACGTCTGGGGTGCCCAGAAGGTTAAAACACTCCGTCAGGGATAATTTCACACTTTATAAGAGATCAGTTTATGACATTACACAAACGCATCCGACCGTTTAACACAAAAGAAACTTATCCCGAACAGGACATTAATAATGACCTTTCCCAAGCAGTGGTGGCGCGCGGAACTATGGTTTTTCTGCGCGGGCAGGTCAGTCAGGATTTAGACAGCCGTGAAAGCCTGCATATCGGCTCTGCCACGCGGCAGACAGAAAAGACCATGCAGAATATAGCACTCCTGCTNGAAGAGGCGGGCACCACANTGGACAGTATCTGCAGGATTGTCGTCTATCTCACAGACATCCGTTACCGTGAGGCGGTGTATCAAGAAATGGGCAAGTGGCTTAAGGGGGTACATCCGTGTTCAACCGGGCTGGTGGTGCCAGCCTTGGCGCGCCCTGAATGGGTTGTTGAAATCGAAGTGACAGCGGTTATTCCCGACTAAGGAGGCGGCCATGACATCAGCTTATGAAATTCTGGCGCAGCTCAAACGCACGGCGTCGGGACCAATGACCGAGGCCCGGGGCGCTGAGCCTGCGTTTTATTGGAACGAAGAGGTTGCCAGCGCAGAAGAAAATGCCATTTTCCGACACGATTGGGTCTGCCCGGGCCTTGCCTCAGAGATACCGGATGTGGGGGATTATCTGACCTTCAGTATCGCCGGAGAGCCGGTGTTTTCGATCCGCGACAGCTCCGGAGAGATCAACACCTATGCAAATATTTGCCGCCACAGGATGATGCAGTTGCTGCAGGGACGTGGTCGGACGTCGCGGGTGACATGCCCCTATCATGCCTGGTCGTATAATCTGCAGGGACAGCTGGTTGGCGCGGGGCATATGAACCATTCTGCGGGGTTTGACAAAACCAAAATCTGTCTGCCGCAGATTCGCACAGAAATCTGGAATGGCTGGATTTATATTACGCTGAACCCTGATGCGCAGAGCATGAAAAAGGCGCTGGCCCCACTNAATGATGTGGTGGCGCGCTATGGAATGGAACACTATGTGGCGGTGTTGAACGAAGAGCATGTGTGGCAGACCAACTGGAAACTGCTGACCGAAAACTTNATGGAGGGGTATCACCTTCCNGTGGCGCATAAAGCCACTGTTGGGGCTTGGTTTGCCCCAAATAAGACCGTGTTTCCCGACCAGAGTTATGACAGTTTCACCTATCAGACTTTTGCAAAAACACACGCNGCACGCTATGGTCAGGCCCACCCNGATAACACAAGGCTGACGGGCGAATGGCGCAACACCTCAATCCTGCCAACAGTGTTTCCAACCCATATGTATGTGCTGGCACCCGACCATCTTTGGTATCTGTCCCTGCGTCCCAGAGGGGTTGGCGCGGTTGATGTGCGCTTTGGTGTTGCGATTGCGCCTGAGGTGGACGCAATGTTGACAGATACCGCAGAGCGGGCAGCATGGATCCGGGATTTGGTCGCTTTTTTCGAGCATGTGAACGGCGAGGATCGCCATGTGGTCGAAGGCATTTATGCCGGTTCACGGTCGTCGTTTGCCTCGCCCGGACAACTGAGTTGGCTAGAGCGTGAAATTCATGACTTTCAGAAATATCTGGCGCAGCGCTTGGCGCCTGACACACAAAGAGGATAACATATGACGTTTTCTATCGTTGGGCGCTGTGCGCGCACGGGCATGTTTGGTGTGGCGATCACCACATCCTCTATCTGCGTGGGTTCGCGCTGCCCGCATGTGCGCGCCGGCGTTGGGGCTGTGGCCACACAAAATATCACTGATCCGCATTTGGCCACGCTGGTGCTCGATGCAATGGCGGTCGGGCAGGATGCAAGTGGCGCGATTGCCTCTGTTGTCAAAAATCGAGAGAATATCA
>NYVC01000014.1 GCA_002684375.1 Marinovum sp. | reverse complement strand
CGGCACCGGTGTTTTGGCAGAAACCCCTGAAATTTACGGAGCAGAGCATTTGTTGACTCGCCGCGCGATTGATCAAGACACCGGCGACAAGCTGATCGGGTTGATCCGTTGGTGGGAAGACTATACCGCCCGCAATAAAGGCAGCATGGATAACAACCCTAGCCCCGGCAATAAAACCGGCGGGTTGACCACAATTTTAGAAAAATCGCTTGGCGCGGCAGCCAAAGGTGGCACCAGCCCCTTGATGGGTGTCTACAAATATGCCGAGACAGTCACCGCCCGTGGATTCACCTTTATGGACAGTCCGGGCTATGATCCAGCCAGCGTCACCGGACAAATTGCCGGCGGTTGCAATCTGGTGTGTTTCACCACTGGGCGTGGATCGGCGTTTGGGTCCAAACCCGCCCCCACAATCAAAGTTGCAACCAACAGCGCTATGGCCAAGCGCATGGTCGAAGATATGGATGTGGACGCAGGAACCATGCTCAGCAATGGCGACACACTGGAACAAAAAGGCCGCGAAATATATGACTTGTTTTTGCGCGTTGCCAGCGGCGAGCAATCAAAATCCGAGCGGCAAGGCTTGGGGGATTATGAATTTGTACCCTGGCAAATTGGAGCCGTGATGTGAAACGCGTCTTGGTAATAGGTAACGGGTTGATCGGGGCCAGACATGCGACTTCCGTGCAACAGCACCCAGACTGCACATTAGTTGGGGTGGTCGAACCGAACGCGGACCTACACAGAGATGCCGATGTGCGGTATTTTCACGATCTTGAGGATGTCAAAACCGATGTTGATGGCGCGATCATCGCCACACCAACACATCTTCACAGCAGCCATGGCATTGATGCGGCACAACGCGGCTGGGATGTCTTGATTGAAAAGCCGGTGACAGCAACCCTGCAAGAGGCGACCCAACTGGCCGAGGCCGTTCAAAGATCGGGCGTTGCAAGCCTTGTCGGTCATCATCGGCGCTATCACCACAGCGTCCAGCATCTCAAGAAAATGGTTGGTAATGGCGAGATTGGCACCCCCATAACTGCAACAATGATTTGGGCGATGCGCAAACCCAATGCGTATTTCGAGCAGAACTGGCGTACGAAATCAGGCAGCCCTGTCATGATCAATCTGGTGCATGATATAGATGTCCTGCGATTTGTATTGGGCGAAATTATCGACATCACCGCAGTTGGTGCAGCCCATATAAGAGCCACCCACAGGATCGAAAGCGGCGCAGTTGCGATGCTTTTTGCCTCGGGCGCAACCGCCGCAATCAGCTTTGCCGATACGACACCCAGCCCGTGGGGGTTCGAGGCGGGGACGGCTGAAAACCCTCATATCGCGGCCAGTGGTCAAGATATGCTTTGGATTACCGGCACGCGCGGGGGCGTTTCTTTCCCATCAATGACCAAGTGGTCTGGCGCTGAAGACTGGTCCCAATCGCCAACAGCCGAGCCCTTGCATATCGCCAACACCACACCGCTGCGGCGGCAACTGGATCACTTTGTCGAGGTGATGAGCCGCAAAAGTGAACCTTTGATATCGGTTTTTGATGCACAAAAAACGCTGGAGATAACTCTCAAGCTCGAAGAATTACTTTGCCAAAAGGCCGACAATAAGGCAGTGGCAGCCAATCTTGCAAAGCCACCAACCCAAGCCTAACGACAGAAAGAGACCTGAAATGGCACCCCACAAAGGCCAGACCCAGTCTATGGGGGCCCGTCGCACATACCCGATCACGGAATTTGCGCCAAACCGGCAAATCGCTGGGGTGTTTTTCGCTATATTTGATTGCTAAGTATGGCTTTGCGCGCACAGCAGAACAGTGAAAACCCCAATCTTGGCATCGGGATGATGCTTGGAGCTTACTTTTTGTTTTCGTTGGTGGATACTTCGGTCAAATGGTTGCTCTACGCAGGTCTGGCCTCGTTTCAACTCGCCTTTATGCGCTATGCGTCGCATTTTATTATCAGTATTTTCTTAATCGCACGCGGTGGCATCAGCCGGGATCGGTTTGCTACAGATCATTTCGGTCTGGTGATGTTCCGGGCATTTTTACTGGTCAGTGCAACCGCGTTAAACTTCATCGTACTGCGCTATCTGTCGTTAACCGTGGTTTCGGCCATCATGTTCTCTGCACCTATTGTTGTGTGCTTGCTGTCTTGGCCCATGCTGGGTGAACGGGTTGGGCCGTGGCGATGGTTTGCTATCTGTTTGGGGTTTTCAGGCGTAATCGTGGTCATCCGTCCGTTTGGCGAAAGCTTTCACTGGGCCGCCATATTGACCTGTTACAACGCGGCAGCACTGGCCCTTTATTCAATTCTCACACGCCGGTTATCGGGGATAGTCGCAACCGAAACCATGCAATTTTATATGGGCTTTCTGGGCACAGTCAGTCTGCTACCAATGGCGATCTGGACCTGGGTCATGCCACATTCTTTACTGGAATGGGGCTTGATGTGCAGCCTCGGGGTCTGGGCTTGGGCCGGCCATGATTTACTTACCCGCGCGCATGGGTTCGCACCCGCCAACACATTGATGCCTTATACCTACAGCTTTTTGATTTTTCTCACCGTTGAAAGCTATCTGGTGTTTGTGGATATCCCCGACGGTATGACCTTGACCGGAGCGGCGATCATCATGCTATCCGGCCTGATCATCTGGAAACGTGCGCAGATTCGACAAACCCATCCCTCACACTGACATTTTGGCACGGCCTTCACTGAAACCATTAGATAGACATCTCTTGCAGGGCCTTTGCCTAAGACTGAGAACTTGCTCAACAATTCCAGACCCTCTGAACGGTCGTGTAGTTTTTAACCTGTGTGTGATTGATCGCAGCAACCATGTCAGCCTTTCCGCCCGGTGAGACTGTGAAAAGACGCATCAATGTGTGAAGCGCGATTGCCCATTTTATTTTATTGCGCAAGGATAGTGCTGGTTAAAAAGAATACATAAGGAGTATAGCATGGCCAACCTCGGCAGTCAGCCAATCCGGAACGCGCACGACCTGAAACGGTTTGAAGCCGAAATGACGCTTGAGGCGCGCCTGCCGGAACAGAGTATTCTAGACGTATTTTCTGAAAGCGCAGCGCAGAACCCCGACGCCACTGCGATCACCATGCTCATGACGGGAGCGGCGGACGAACAACCAAGGCAGGTTAGCTATGTCCAGTTGCTTGGCCAGATTCGACGCGCAGCTAACATGTTCACTGATATTGGTGGCCCTGCGCCAGGGGTCGCTTTTATGCTGCCCTCTTTGGTCGAAACCCACGTTACATTGTGGGGTGCGGAAACTGCAGGGTATGCGGTTCCGATCAACTTTCTTTTACAGCGAGAGAGTATTGCTGAACTGATCAAAACGTCAGGTGCAAAAATTCTGGTTGCTTTAGGGCCTCACCCTCAACTCGATATCTGGGAAAAAGCGTTGGAATTGCGCAGCCAAATTCCTGAATTGATTTTGATACGCGTGGCCCATCCTGACACACCAACGGAGGAAGGAGTGGTCGATTTCTCCACGGCACTAATGGCCCAACCCGACGACCGTCTGAACTTTGGCATTACGCGCAGCGGCGATGATTTAGCGGCGTATTTTCATACAGGGGGCACAACGGGTGTGCCTAAACTTGTCGCCCACACGCATCGCAGCCAACTGGTGGCCGCTTTTGGTGGGGCCTCAATGTGTGGTTACACCTCTGATGATGTTTTAACCGCAACGTTTCCGCTGTTTCATGTCGCAGGGACGATTATCGCCGGTCTAAGCGGCTTTATGGCCGGACTGGAATTGTTAATAATGTCACCCTCAGGACTGCGCAATCCAACAGTCATAGAGGGGTTTTGGCGCTTGGCGGCCAAGCATAAAGCGACATTGCTGGCAGGGGTTCCTACAGCGCTCGGAGCCGTTTTACAAACGTCTCCGGGTACGCAGGACATTAGTTCAGTGCGGGCTGGTTTAACGGGTGCCGCCTTGCTACCACCGGCAGTCAAGAAACAGTTCAAGGAAGTTACAGGGCGTGAACTTTTCGAAATTTTAGGGATGACCGAGGCCTCGGGATTGGTCAGCATTGATCCACCTTGTGGAAACGGCAATGCCGGCTCTGTTGGTTGGAACCTACCCTATACTCAGGTAGACGTTTTACGCCCAAACGCAGACGACAGCCTTGGTAAGGTTTGTGAAGTCGGAGAAATCGGAATCATTGCGATACGCGGTGCTCACGTTTCCCCCGGCTATAGCGACTCAAAACACGACGAGGGTGTCTTTAACCAAGGAGTGCTTAATTCAGGCGATCTTGGGTACAAAGATGCCCAGGGTTGTCTGTATATTGCCGGACGGTCAAAAGACCTTATTATACGCAGTGGTCACAACATCGACCCTGCCATGATTGAGAATGCCATGAGCACACATCCTGCAGTGATGCTGGCTGCTGCCGTTGGCATGCCCGACGCCTATGCCGGAGAAGTACCCATTTGTTTTTTGCAGTTGCAAAANGGCCATGAGGCAAGCGTCGAAGAGCTGCAANAACATGCTCAAAATACGATAGATGAGCGCCCAGCATGGCCAAAGATCATTCAAGTTATTGACGAGATCCCTCTCACNACAGTTGGTAAAATTTACAAACCAAGTTTGCGGTGCGAAGCCGTCAAGTTAAAAGTCACTGATTTAGTTCAAAACGAACTCTCTCTTACAAATAGTAAAATTGACGTTGTTGCGCGTGGCAAACGGGGCATGCAGGTCACCGTGACGCTCGCCCCAGAAGGGCAGTCGCGCGTTTCTGACCTTGAGAAAGCCCTGGCCGCTTATTTATTTGANGGGAGGGTACTGTTGGCCTCCGAAAATATCATCGAATAAATTCNGAATTGTANCCCCGCTTTTAAACTGAACCTCCTCCGACTAAAGTCGAGGGGTTCNGTGNTTTAGAGCGCCTGCGGCGCACAATGGAATCTTTTCCGACTGAAGTCGGAGATTTCAAACCAGATTTTTGGAAAATGAATACGTCAATGTTCAGCTTGAGCNTACTTTAAAACCAGCGACTGACCTACGCTATGAACTNACCGAAATTTGTTGTGATGCCCGATAGGCNCAACAAAGCAAATGAATGAATCAAGCTCAAAATGACACTGGATCTCCCTTGGAGACCACACCACAATCGACCAGATAGAGGTCCACNTGGCCCCCGCTTGCGCGGCGCAAGGTATATGTAAATATCTTATAATTGTATGGACTTTTATTTTATATCAAAATTGAGCTGACTTTTAGACACCAGTGTGATCTCGTACAGAGCGGTTCACATTCCGTCTAGATCCCCTATGATGCCATTTATCCTTAAATGTTCCATAATTGGGAACGCATTGGCGGTGATAAGGGATCAATACTTGATTACAAAGCTCTCTTTTCCTTTTGTCAGATTTCGCTACTCTCTAACGCCAACGTAAGACAGCCCACACCGTGTTGGTGAGAACCTTATTTTTGTTATGCTGTCGCTGTGTGTGCGTCCACATAGAGGGCTTTGATATCTTTTTTTTGGGCTTTTTTAGCCAGATTGAGTGCAATTCCATTTGATCCGAAGACCATGACACTGTGCAGCTTTTGGTGTGCCGTGAATATTGAGCATGGATACCTTAGCATAAACCAAAAGCAACGCGGGAAACGGGCCCGCTTTCATTAATTCACTGCAAGGTCTGTGATTTCGCGGCGGAATGGAAGAGCGTCCCCGATATCTTGCTCGTCTAATTCTCGGGCATAACGGTGACCAGCATAGGTGGCCCAGGCAATCGGACCTGGCGCATTTGCATCTCCAATCAACTTTACAGACTTAATTCCCGCGTCCGCCCATTCTGCCGCGCGCAGCTTTAAGTCGTCGAACACGCTTTTGTTCTCCAAACGTGAAGACACCAGCAACACAGCGCCACAGCAGAGCGGCCGGGTCATGTCAGTAAACATGCAGTTTGTCTGAACATAGTCCTTACCAATGGCGGTTATCCCACGATTAAGTTCAATTGTGACCCCCATTGTGGCCAGTCGGCGATGGATTTCGTGCTGTTCTAACGTGTTCAGTGTCCATTCGCTGACGTAGGCCGCAGGCGTGACGAGGGTAACACTACATCCCTTTTGGATGAGCAATTCGGCCAAAACGCCCCCCATATAATAGTGGTCGTCATCGTAAATCACTACATGCCCCGTCGGGACGGCACCGTTCATCAAATCATCAGGCGTGAAAATTGGCATCGCGGCATCCGTCGGAAACGGTTCCACGTGTTGTCGGGACACGCCGTCGCGCCGCCACTTTGCGCCTGTCGCGATACAGACGTTTTCAAACCCAAACTCGAGGATGCTTTCCGCGTCGAGTTCACTTTCAAAATAACTTTCGACGTTTGGCTTTTGACTTAATTGGTACTCTCGGTAATCGGCTACGCGACCCCACGCACTGAGGCCGGGAAGATGACGCTCGCGCGCCACGCGACCGCCCAAGACCGTACCCGCTTCGGCCAACGCCACGTCGTAGCCACGCTCTGCAACGGCGCGTGCCGCCTCAAGGCCAGCAGGGCCTGCACCAATCACGAGCACATTGGAGCTAGCGCCTTTGGTGTTCATACGCTCGGGATGCCAGCCCTTGCGCCATTCTTCCATAAACGTCGGGTTCTGGGTGCAACGGCTTATCGACATAGTCATATCGCCTGTAACACAGATATTGCAGCCAATACATTCGCGGATGTCTTCGATACGGCCTTCTTCAATCTTTTTTGGCAGGAACGGGTCAGCGATCGACGGACGTGCGCACCCGATGAAATCCAAAGTGCCAGATTTGATCATTTTCGCCATGACGTCTGGGCTGGTGAAGCGTCCGACTCCAACGATTGGCTTATCGGTCAGCGCATGAATTCCTTTGACCAATTCGTGCTGCGCTGCTTCTTCTTTGAACCGCGACGGGCCAGAACAATCTTCCCAGGTGCCTTGGGCTAAATCCCACAGATCGGGCAGGTTGCGGTTCATTTCAACAAACTCACGAACTTCGTCGTTGGAAAACCCCAAATTGCCAATCGTTTCGTCCAATGACAAACGCAAGGTAAGGCCCATTGTGTCACCAACGGCATCGCGCATATCTGCGATCACTTCATTTACGAACCGCGCGCGATTTTCCAGACTGCCACCATATTCATCTGTACGGTGATTGGTGGCCCGGCTGAGGAAATGTTGGAAAATACCAAAACCATGCGCCCCATAAAGGCAGATCAGATCAAAACCGGCTTCTTTAGAGCGTTTTGCCGCATTCACGAACCAACGACGCAAGTCCTTGATATCGGTTTTGTCCAAAGCGCGCGCTTGAACAGGATCATTAGTGAATGTGCGGATAGGCTGGGCGGAGACGGCCAGTGGAACTTCTTTAGAATACAAATTCGGACCGTTTACACCAGAATACGCCAATTGAATTCCAGCCAAGGCACCATGTTCCTTCATTTTGTCGGACATCTTGTGCAACATCGGAATATCTTTGTCCTCCCACAGCCGCAGCTCAATGAAAGGCGTAATTTCAGATGTATGGTGCATCTCACATTGCTCCGTGAAAATAACACCCCAACCACCTTCGGCCTTTGACCCGCGCATGGCGGCGGCGGCAGATGGATCGCGGTAACCGCCCCCATTGCAATGAGGGACTTGATAGAACCGATTTTTGGCCGTCACTGGACCGATCTGCATAGGTTGGAAAAGGATGTCATACCGAGAATCGCGCACAGGGTTACTCCTGAAAGGATGGGGCTTTTGGATAGTGGTGACAGAAAATTGACTTAGGCTAAAGTCATGCTTGTAAAAGCATGGCTTAGGCTGGGATTAACTATCATCGGCAAGTGGCAGTCCGGGATAGTTCCACTTTGATATGGTTCGCGATGCATGATCGATAAAAGCATCGACCGATAGAACACTGCGCGCACCTACGGGAATGAGAAAGCCTAAACACAGGGGACGCGGCGCCCCTTCAAAAGGGATAAAGCACAACGCGCGACCATCTGGCGACAAATCTGAATGAGGGCGAATATTTGCTACCGAAAAACCAAATCCGTTGGCCACCAGTGATCGCATAACGGCCATATCACGGGTGCGTTCAGCGATATTGGGTGTCATACCAGCACGGTCAAACGCCTGCATAAAATAGGTTCGGCTCATCGGTAAGTCGAGCAGTACCATGGGATAATCAACCAGCGTTTCAACCGTCAAGGACGTGTGTTTTGCAAGCGGATGATCGGCGGCGACAACGACGTACAAGGGCAAGGATCGCGCAGCGATGAATTCAAGGTCCGATGGCACCTCAAGATCATAGGTCAGTGCAACGTCAATTTCTGCACATCGCAATTTCTCGATCAGTATTTCTTGGTCGCACTCGGTTTGCGATACTTGCACGTCCGCGTACCTGTGCTGAAACTCACGCCGGATTGCTGGCAGCAGAACCTGCGCAAAGGTCAACAGGCATCCAACGCTCAACGGTCCTTGCACATTTCCAGAGATTGCACCCGCGAGTCGATTGAGGCTGTCCCCCTCAACCAAGACCTTGCGCGCCTGCACCATAAATTGGCGGCCAGCCTGAGTCAGGCTTAAACCATGGGCATGTTTTCGCACAAACAACGGCAAACCAAATTCATCTTCAAGTTGGGATATCGCCGCGGAAATCGACGGGGATGACACATTCAAGTGCGTGCTTGCACGCGCGATTGAACCCTGCTCGCCAACCGTGACAAAGTATTCCAATTGCCGAAGGGTGAATCGTAACGCCATTGGATCAGTATGGGCTAAGTCGCGTACTTGATCCACGTAGTTTTTAGGGCTGTGTATTTATCAAAGCTATGAAGCGACAGATCTCGACCGAAACCCGATTGTTTCATGCCTCCGAATGGGGTCATCGCACTTAACGCATCAACCGTGTTCACCGATACGGTGCCCGCCATCAGCCTGTCGGACACACGCAATGCCCGGCTTAAATTGTCAGTCCAGACCGAAGCCGCAAGACCATAGACACTATCGTTGGCCATACAAATAGCAGCTTCTTCTGTATCGAATGGAATAACAGATAGCACCGGACCAAAGATCTCGTCGCGCGCAAGGGCATCGCCATGGCTGACGTCATCAAAAATTGTCGGTTGCACGAAGCATCCTTTGCCGTCGATTTTAATCTGTTCACCACCCGCTACAAGCCTCGCAGTCTGTTTGCCAGCCTCAACATATTTCATCACACCTTCGGTCTGCTTGCGATCAACAATCGCGCCCATTTTGGATGCGGGATCGAGCGGATCACCAGGTTGCATTGCCTTTGCAATCTCAGTCAGCTTCTCAACAAACGCGTCTTTAATGGATCGTTCGACATAGAGCCGCGAATTCGCAGAACAGACCTCTCCCTGATTAAAGAAGGTTCCAAACGCTGCCATGTCCGCTGCCGCATCAAGGTTTTCACAGTCTGCAAACACAAGGTTGGGGCTTTTGCCCCCCGTTTCTGGCCAGATTTGTTTCAGGTTTGATCGACCCGAGTATTCCATGAATTTTTTACCGGTCACGGTCGAGCCTGTGAAGGCCAGGCTATCAACATCCATGTGAAGGCCCAGCGCCTGTCCCGCCGTATGACCAAATCCCGGAACGACGTTGAATACACCGTCCGGCAAGCCTGCCTCAACAGCGAGCTCGGCTAAACGCAGGGCAGACAGAGGCGACTGCTCTGCAGGTTTCAACACAACTGAATTGCCTGCAGCCAAGGCGGCTGCGGCTTTCCAAGTCGCCATATCAAGCGGGAAATTCCACGGCGTAACAGCCCCAACCACACCCAAGGGGACCCGAGTGACAATCGCTAAATCACCGGGTCCAGTTGGCGCGACCTCATCATAGATTTTATCGATGGATTCAGCGTACCACTGAAAGAAATGCGCCGAACCGGGTGCGTCAATTGTTGCGGCATCTGTGACCAGTTTCCCCATATCGAGACTATCGAGGAGCGCAAACTCTTCAAGGTTCGCACGGATCAGATCAGACAGCTTGAGCAAAACCGCTTTACGATGAGCTGGATCGGTGCGTGACCAAATGCCTGCTTCAAAAGCTATGCGGCCCGCGGCCACCGCGCGGTTCACATCCTCAACGTCGCAGGCGGCAACATCGGCCAAAACCGCGTCTGTTGCAGGATTGATAGACTGAAACGTCTCGCCAGACGCCGAATCTACGAACTTGCCGCCAATAAATGCCTGATGGCGAAATGTCAGACCAGAAGCGCGTTTCATCCAGTCAGCTTTAGTATGCTCCAGCATCTTAATATTCCCTCATTATTGGTCGCCTGGAACGCCGTAAGAAGGCGCGTCCCTTGGATCGATCGCACGTTGCACATAAGCAGCCAGTTGCGGTTTATAGACCTCCCAAGCCGTGGCAATATTTTCTATTGGGCAGTTGTCTGTCCAGTCACAGCGCAATTCAGCTACGGGCCATGCGACACTGTCGACCAACAATATACCAGCAGAATGTAGTGGGCCCGCTTCACCACCAGCAGCTAAACCTGCCCGCATGGCTGAAATCAACCGATCTCCAAGATGTCCAGAGCTGGCAAGAAAGCTGTCCACCATGGCTTGTGGTACGCGATCGTTTGCCAACATATTGCCGCCAGATGCCACATCTAGCCCCTGCGCTTGCGTCCAGATTCCAAGCGAGTTGGGACCCGAGTAGATCGCTGTCTTACCCGCTTTGTCGACGACCAAAACCTGACGGTATTCGATGAATTTACCTTGCTGGCAGACATGCTCAATCGCCTCAACAGCACTCATCCCGTTTTCCATAAAATCGAGTGCAAGAGGGCCAAGCAATGGATCAGTGACGTTCTGGGACGCAACCGCCCCGACCCCCGCACGCGCGTAGGCGCAGCGCGCTGCAACCGCAGGCGATGACGATGATATCGCAAGACCAAACATGCCCGTTTCGGCGCAGCGGGCCACCAATGAAAACGTCATTCTGGGATCACTGCCGTACCGTCGATTTCAACCAGCCATTCGGGCCGCGCCAAGGCTTGCACAACCAAGCCTGTAGACACCGGATGCACCCCTTTGATGTATTCGCCCATGGTCCGGTAAACCGCCTCACGGTGACGGACGTCCGTGATATAGACCACGACCTTGACGAGATGTTCCATACTGCCGCCTGCTTCTTCGATTAATTGGCGGATGTTTTGCATTACCTTATGGGTCTGCTCCACTGGATCAGAGCTGGAAATATTATGAAAATCATCAAGGTTTTGCGGGCACTGACCGCGCAGCCAGACCGTCTTGCCGCCATGCGTTACAACGGCCTGACACAGATCATTATTGAGGTTTTGTTCCGGGTAGGTATCGCTCGTGTTGAACTTACGAAGGCGGATATGTGTCATGGGATGTCCGTTCAATTTTGGGTTGGGCGATTGTCTCGGAGACAACCGCAGCTTGACCATTATAGTCAGAGTAAGCGCGCTGAATAGCTATTTGATCAGCTATGAATTTCGCGTCATGCCACACACCCCATAAAAACGTCGATCCGCGTCGGGACTGCCACGGCAAACCAAGAAAATAAAGTCCCGGTTCTTTGGACACGCCACGTTGATGAATGGGTGCGCCGGTTTTGGTGAAAGCATCCACCTTAAGCCAGCCGAAGTCTTGTTTATACCCCGTCGCCCAAATAATCGTCGAAATGCCTTCGGCGGTAAGGTCCAGACTACGGATGGGGTTGGTCAAGCTGGCAGGGTCTGGCCAGACCTCACGCGCTTGTGGATCCAAAGGCAACGCAAGGCCCATAGCTTCAGCGTATGCATCGGCTGCGTCCAGCATTTCGGCGTAATTTGCATCTCCCGCCTCAATATTTGTGCGCACATCGTTGGCGAATTCAAGCACACCACTGTCAAAGCTTTCCGTGCGGCCAAGAAGCGTAACGCCCTCACTCGCGAGACGCCGGAAATCCATTGTACGGCCCCCGTAAGCGCCACTAACAGAAATTGTCACATGCTCAGTGCCCGGCTTTTGCGCTGCCAAATCCCATAGGCCCAACACGCCAAGCCACCAAACAAAATCACGTTCGCGATAGCGGCGTGGTGGCCGATCATGGGGACCAACCGATAAAAACACCTTGCGTCCGGCCCTGTTCAACTCGTCGGAGATTTGCGCACCTGAAGATCCAGCACCCACAACCATAACCGCACCATCGGCGAGTTGATCTGGATTGCGATACAAAGCGGAATGCATTTGATGCACCGCATTGTCCTGCGGGACGATCGGTGGAATCACAGGTTNCTGAAAGGCACCCGTAGCAGAAACAATCCGCGTCGCCTCTATGACGCCACTTGTTGTCTCCACGCAAAAGCCCGCACGATCCGGGAAGCGCACAGCGCTCAGAACCTCAACGCCAGTGCGCACCGGGGCGTTTACCATGTCAGCGTATTCCTCAATGTAGTCAACAACGCGATCCTTGCCGACAAATTCATCGGATGCGTTGCCTTTGAATTTAAGATTTGGGAAGCGGTCATGCCACACCGGGCCATTGGTGACCAAGGCGTCCCACCGCGATGTGCGCCACGCCTCAGCAATGCGGCTTTTTTCGAGAACCAAAAACGGCACACCCTGTTTGCCAAGATGTTCGCACAGCGCGATGCCTGCCTGTCCGGCGCCAACGACGAGCGTGTCTATCTTTTCGACTGACATCCAATGACCTTTCCAGTTGGTTGCATCCAAGATTGCGTTTTGGAAGCTTAACGAAAAGAACAGTATACATTAGCTTTGATTAGGTCCTAACTAAGCCTCTGCCCCTATAGTAAGGCACAGTCTAATCCGACCTTCGTCATTTCAGAGGTGACATCGCGTGAAGTGTGGCGCTATTGTTGAGACGAATAAAGGGAATAACGAATGGATGATGCCGCAAAAATCGCAGTTGACGTGCGAGATGTTTATAAACGCTACGGCGATGTCACTGTTTTGCATCAAATTTCCCTAGCTATTTATGACAACGAATTTTTCACGCTTTTAGGTCCTTCCGGTTGTGGGAAAACTACGCTTCTTCGGATGATTGCAGGCTTTGAAGACGTCAGCCAGGGCGGGATTTATCTGTTCGGTGACGAAATCAAAGCACTACCTCCTCACAAGCGACCCGTGAACACGGTCTTTCAAAACTACGCTCTATTTCCGCACATGACCGTACTTGAGAACGTTGGTTTTGGTCTTGAAATGAAAGGCNGTTCCCGCGCGGAGGCAGCGAAACGNGCCGGTGAGATGCTTGAACTTGTGCAACTTTCTAAATTCGCCAAACGTAAACCCGCGCAACTNTCGGGGGGCCAACAACAACGGGTTGCTCTTGCACGCGCACTGGCCCCTTCGCCGAAAGTTCTCTTGTTAGATGAACCGCTCTCAGCACTCGACCTTAAACTGCGCAAGGCCATGCAGATCGAGCTTAAACACATCCAACGCGAAACCGGCATTACCTTCATCTTTGTCACCCATGACCAAGAGGAAGCACTAACAATGTCGGATAGAATCGCGGTGATGTCTGCNGGTGAATTGCAGCAACTTGGCGCGCCTCGCGACATCTATGAATACCCGCGTAATATGTTTGTGGCGAACTTTATTGGTGACACCAACCTGTTTGAGGTTTCCGTAAATAAAATCACCAACGGTCGTGCCCAATGCCATATTGGCGGCGGTCAGGAACTGACCACCGACGCAGTTGATGGGGTTGCGGTAGGCAGCAAAGTAAACCTATCCGTGCGTCCCGAACGGATGATCCTGTCCNATCAATCAAGCGACGGGGAAAGCCTGAAAGGCACAGTGACCGAAAACATTTTCATTGGAACCGACATTACCACCCTTGTGGATCTCGATGGCGGCCCCAAGATCACGATTCGCACATCGAATACCGAGCGCGGCAACAAGCGATTGATTGAACCGGGCAACCCTGCTTTCGTTACCATGGAAGCAGGCGCAGCACGCTTGTTGGCGGACTGATGGCGGGTGGGGCNGTTTCTGGCGGCAGCGCCGCATCGGACACCTACGCCGAGGCACGTCAGTGGNTATTAGTGCCGTCATGGCTTGTACTTGGGATTTTTGTACTCGCGCCAGTTTGCGTCATGGTCATCTATTCGTTCCTCACCAAAGAATTTCGCGGCGGCGTAATTTGGGACCCTACCCTCGCGGCCTATGATCAGTTTTTCTTTGACCGGGGGTTGTTTGGCGACGGTGACCCGAAATTNCAATGGACATATATCAGCATATTTTGGCGTTCGATTTGGCAGGCGGGCCTTGCGACAATCCTGTCGCTCCTGATNGGTTTTCCAACCGCCTANTACATCGCCACGCGCCCTTCCAGCACCCGCACGCTTTGGGTGTTCCTGATTACCATTCCCTATTGGGTTAATCTGTTAATCCGCACAGTTTCGATGAAGTTCCTNTTGCGAGATGANGGTCCATTAAACGNTTTTCTGATGAACGTCGGACTGATCAANGATCCTTTGCATATTATCAACACGAACCTCGCCGTGCAGCTGGGCCTGTTTTACAGCTACTTGCCGTTCATGGTGCTGCCGATCTATGCANCGGTTGAGCGCTACAACTTCACTTTATCTGAAGCGGCGGCGGATCTTTACGCCACAAAATGGACGACCCTACGACGGATTCTTTTGCCCGCAGTCAAACCTGGAGTGATAGCAGGCTGTATCCTTGTATTTGTGCCAAGCCTTGGGGCTTTCCTTGCGCCTGACTTACTGGGTGGAGCGAAAAACTTCATGATCGGTTCGTTGATTGAGGAACAATTCAAAGGCAACGCCGGAAACTGGCCGTTCGGTGCTGCCGCATCAATGATCTTGCTAAGTATGGTCATGATTATCCTATTAATCTTGTCAAGCCAGCGACGTCGTGCGGGAGTGGACCAATGAGTGCGAGAACAGACGTCAAAACCTACTCAGGTTTTCAGTTTACAACCATTCTTTGCATACTGATCCTTTATGCACCTCTTATCGTAGTGACCGTTTATTCGTTCAACGCCTCGGAATCGATCACGACTTGGCGTGGCCTCTCCCTGCGCTGGTACGTTGATATTTTCGTAGGCCCCGAAAGCGCAAAATTCCAGCAGGCAGCTATCAATTCGTTTTCAATCGCCATCATCGCCGCGACCTTAGCCACGGCGATCGCAACAGCTGCGGCCACGGCAATCGTGCGCGGCGGAAAATACCGTCTACGCACACCCTCCTTAGGCCTTATTTCACTGCCCATCATGGTGCCAGAAATTGTCCTCGCTGTTGCAACATTGATTTTCTTTAATTTCATCGGNTTCNCGCGCGGATATATGACGATCCTTGTTGCCCATATCGCGTTCTGCATTCCCTTTGCCTATCTGCCCATTCAGGCGCGGATGCAGGGCATTGAANACACCTATGAACACGCNGCAATGGACCTCTATGCCACCAAGGCACAGGCGTTTCGGCGCATCCTCTTGCCTTTGATGATGCCTGGCATCATCTCGGGTTTCTTGCTGGCGTTCATTGTCAGCCTCGACGATTTCATCATCACCAATTTTGTTAAAGGAGCAGGAATTGAAACTCTGCCCACAGCGATATTTGGTTCGGTGAAACAAGGGCTCAAGCCCAACATCATGGCGATATCAACGATGCTTCTTGGCCTCTCAATCGTGATGGTGACGATTTCCTACTTCGTCTCGAAGTCAGACAATACAAAATAGAAATGGGAGTTACCAAAATGAAATTTCTTTCAACATCCGCTATAGCCTTGGCGCTTCTGGCCAATTCAGCTTCTGCCGAAGGCAAACTGGTGATCTACCACTGGTTTGAATACATGCCTGCTGAATTGCTCGAAAAATTCACCGCTGAAACCGGTATCACGGTCACGATGGACACCTATGATTCTAATGAAGCGATGCTTGCGTCCTTAAAGGCTGGGGGCATGGGCACCTATGACGTTGCCGTACCGGGCGACTACATGGTCGAGATCATGGCTGGTGAGGGTTTGCTGGACACNATCGCTGACGGAGAGTTGGCCAATAAAGGNAACATCTCACCAGAGTGGGCAGATCCATCGTTTGATCCGGGCCGNACGCATTCCATTCCTTATCAGTGGGGNTCCACGTCTTTCTCTGTGAATACNGAAGACTACACCGGTGACATCAANACCACAGATATCCTGTTCAATCCGCCTGCTGAATTGTCTGGTAAGATCAACGTGCTCGACAGCCAAGGCGAGGTGATGGCGTTGGCTTCGCTGCACATGGGCTTCCCGCAATGTGATACGGATCGNGCTCAACTGAGCGCCCTCAACGACATGCTGCAGNANGCAAAAACCCACTGGGCTTCCTTCAACTCTGATACTGCAAAAGAGGTTCTGGTCTCTGGTGATGTGTCCGTCGGGATGATCTATGATGGCTTCAGCGCAAAGGCGCGCGCCGAACGTGCGTCCATCACTTATGCCTTCCCAACCCAGGGCTATGTCGTCTGGATGGACAACGTGGTCCTGCTGAACGATGCGCCAAACCGTGACAGTGCAATCAAATTTATGGATTTCATGCTTGAGCCGGAAAATATTGCCGCCGTGTCCAACTATGCACGCTACGGTCTTGGTGTAACGGGCGCCGGTGATTTCCTCGATCCTGATTTGGCNACGCTCCCGGAATCAAACCCACCAGAAACTGCTGGTGCGGGTGCTTTTATCGCCGTTTGCGATGAGGCAACGCAGGCCGTGTACGACCAAATCTGGACCAACCTGAAAAACTAAGCCACCCTAGGCTAAACATCGGCGGCTCTTACAATGGGGTCGCCGTATTTGATTGAAAGGGACGTCGAATGGAAACAATTTTCACCGAACGCCATAAACTGCGGAATTCAAAGACCGAACTGTTCGGAGGCCAACTCGTTGAACCGTTTGAGCGGCCCTCCCGAGCGCAATACATCATTGACCGCGTGCGCGAGGTTGATCTTGGCCCGGTCAGCGAACCCGATGATTTCGGTTTGAACCCTATTCTGGCTATCCACGACAAAGACTTTATCGAATTTCTACAAGTTGCATGGGCCGATTGGCAAGCCGCTGGCTNCAAAGGCGAAGCCATGCCAACAGGCTGGCCCGCACGCCGCATGTCACAGCGCATCCCAACCCACATCGAAGGACGCCTGGGCTATTACGCTTTGGCCTGCGAAACCACAATTTCAAACGGCACATGGGAGGCGGCCTATGCATCTGCGCAGGTCGCGTTGACAGGGGCGCGGCGCCTAAATGACGGTGCCAAAGCCGTTTTCTCGCTGTGCCGTCCTCCCGGCCATCATGCTACAACCGACATGTATGGTGGCTATTGTTTTGTAAACAACGCTGCCGTTGCAGCACAGCATTTACTGGACACAGGTGCAAAACGCATCGCAATTCTTGATGTTGACTTTCATCACGGCAACGGCACACAGGACATATTTGATGCCCGCGATGACGTGTTGTTTATTTCCCTTCACGGCGACCCGATGGATGCTTTCCCGCATTTCCTTGGTCACGCAGATGAAACAGGCACTGGCGCAGGCAACGGATACACGGTGAACTACCCCTTGCCGCCGAATACCGATTTCGCGACTTGGCGNGCGGCGCTGCAAAAGGCTCTTTCACATGTTGCGGATTACGCCCCCGACCAATTGATCATCTCGCTTGGTGTGGACACGTTTGAAACCGATCCCATCAGCTTTTTNAAACTCAAATCCGAAGACTTCGCAACCTACGGTGCCGACATCGCATCGCTCAACCTTCCTACCTTATTTGTAATGGAAGGCGGCTATGACATAGCCGAAATAGGCGTAAACACGGTCAACGTTTTACAAGGTTTCGAGGGCGCGGCTTGAACGTTGTTGAGGCCTCAATCGCTGATCTGCGCGCCGCCCTTGAGCGCAATGAAATCACCAGTGTAGGCCTCGTCACAACGTACCTTGATCGNATTAATAAATTTGATCGTAACGGNCCTTGCCTGAACGCGGTCCCGGTTCTGAACCCTGATGCCTTAATAGAAGCACAAGCCAGCGACAAACGAAGACACCATGGTGAGACGCTTGGGTCCCTCGATGGCATCCCNTACACGGCCAAGAACAGCTTTAAGGTTAAAGGGCTAACGGTTGCCGCCGGCTCACCCGCTTTTGCAGACCTAATTGCCACGGATGATGCTTTTGCAATCGCGCAATTGCGCGAAGCAGGAGCAATCTTGTTGGGACTAACCAATATGCCGCCGATGGCCAATGGCGGCATGCAACGCGGTCTCTACGGACGCGCGGAGTCGCCTTATAACGCCGACTATTTGACCGCAGCTTTCGCTTCGGGGTCTTCGAACGGGTCTGGCACCGCAACCGCCGCCAGCTTTGCCGCCTTTGGTTTGGGCGAGGAAACATGGTCGAGCGGTCGAGCCCCCGCATCCAACAACGCGCTGTGCGCCTACACCCCCAGCCGCGGCGTCATTTCTGTGCGTGGCAATTGGCCATTGGTACCCACAATGGACGTTGTTGTGCCGCATACGCGCACAATGGCCGATATGTTGGAAGTCTTAGACATCCTGGTCGCAGACGATCCTGAAACACGTGGCGATTTTTGGCGTTGCCAACCATGGATTGCAATTCCGTCAACCTCACAAACCCGCCCCTTGTCGTACCCGACCCTCGCAAGCGGCGCGCTGAACGGTAAACGCCTCGGCGTCCCCGCGATGTATATTAATGCCGATGCGGATGCAGGTAGCGGCGACAAAACTGGCATTGGTGGTCCGACAGGTCAGAAAATCAAAACCCGGGCTTCGATTATCGACGTTTGGAACACGGCGCGTCAGGCACTCGAACATGCGGGCGCCAAAGTCATGATCGTCGATTTTCCTGTTGTTTCAAACTATGAGAGCGACCGCGGTGATGCCCCCAGTATTGACACGCGCGGCTTGCTCCCCTCAGGCTACCTCCATCATGAAATTACCGACCTATCGGTCTGGGCTTGGGACGATTTTCTCAAGACCAACGCCGATCCGAACCTTGCCTGTTTGGCGGAAGTTGACGGGTCCAAAATTTTTCCTGTGCCAAACGACAGCCTACCTGATCGCTATACTGGCTTTGAAGATGACATCGCTGATTACCCCGCCCGTGCCCGCGCGAACCCGCGCGAAAACTTCTTGGATATCCCGACACTCGCAGATGGCTTGCGCGGTCTTGAGGAAACGCGTCGCCGCGACTTAGAGGACTGGATGAACACCTATGACCTCGACGCCGTGATCTTCCCAGCCGTCGCCGATGTTGGCCCTGCAGATGCGGATACAAACACTGCCTCTGCTGATATTGCTTGGCGCAACGGAGTTTGGGTTGCGAATGGCAATCTTGCGATCCGCCATTTGGGCATTCCAACCGTCACCGTTCCAATGGGCACGATGACCGATATTCATATGCCGGTCGGCTTGACCTTTGCAGGCCGCGCTTATTCTGATACCGCCCTTTTGACACTGGCCAGCGCGTTTGAAGCAACCGGCCCCTATCGAACCCAGCCTGCGAGGACATCTTGCGCATAGCAATTTACCAGATGGATTCAATTGACCGTTGCGTTGAGGAAAACACCGCGTTGTTCGATCGGACCTGTGCCACTGCCAAAGCAGGTGGAGCCGAGTTAGTCATCTTCCCAGAAATGGCATTGACTGGATATAACATCGGCGCCGAGCGTATCCGAGCCTTAGCTGAACCGCGCAGCGGCGCAATGGTTCAAGGCTTACGCGACGTCGCCCAGCGTCATCGCATTGGCGTGCTTTGTGGTTTTCCTGAGCGGGCCGGAAAGCAGATTTTCAATTCCGCCGCTTTGATTAACGCCACAGGCACCTTACTTTCGATTTGTCGCAAAGCACATCTGTTTGGCGACGTGGATCGCGCAGCCTTCAGTGCCGCTGATGCCTTGTGCCCGTTAGTGCAGTTTGGCGACTGGGTTCTCGGGCTGGCTATTTGTTATGATGTCGAATTTCCCGAATTGGTCCGCAGTTACGCCTTGGCAGGAGCGGATGCCGTTCTGGTTCCGACGGCAAACATGCAGCCTTACATCGGCGTGGCAACGCGCGTCGTGCCTGCGCGCGCGGAAGAAAACGAAATCTACGTTGCCTATGCCAATCGCGTTGGCAGTGAAGGTGAATTCGAATATTGTGGACTGTCGTGTGTCACGGGGCCAGACGGTATTGATTTAACGCGTGCGGGGGCAGGCAAAGAGATAATCTTTGCGGATCTGTCAAAAGATCATCTATCGCAGGTCCGAAAATCATTATCCCATATAAAAGATCGGCGTACAGACCTGTATTCCTGAGATCCAGGTCAGCGTCCCCAGCGCACTCATCGCATGACCATTGTCAGTCTCGNGGTTCATAACGCAGCATTTTATAACAGCNTTGGTCGGTGAAAAGCTCTTCGCCCAGAGTAAGACGATAGCCCCTTGGCCAAAGGATGATCGGCAAAGCCGGTCTCAGTGCGAGGGTAGATCTCGTCTATGATAACCTCTCGTAGGCNTTCAGTCCCGGCATCTTAGAGATCGGTTGAAGGATTAAGCGATTGGACTCAGATGTCCAAATATGGTTGATTTATTCGTCAGTTTTGAGATCGCCGAGTGTTTTAAGCCAGCGGATGCTTGTGTCAGCATCACGCAAATCATTGAGATGCGTGCGGAGTTGGCTCTGGCTTTGCTCATGATACCGCGTGAGGGTTGCTTTGAGTGTGCGGTTCATCCGCTCGACTTGCCTATTTGTCCAAGGGTGTTCTGGATTGGTGCACCGATGTTCAGTGCTGCATGCGGTGCAGATCACGTCAAACCGCATGGGCCGGGGATAGGGTGTGTTGGAGTTGCCTGAGTACCTACAGACTTGGATGCCATTGTCGGTTAGAATGGTGNGGGTCTTATAAGATACTGCCTTCAGTACAGTCGCGAGAATCTCTTAGGCTGTCTTAAGGNCCAGNTTTTTCAACAAGTTGCGTCAAGGCANACGTGGTGGTTTGGTCAATGGCCACNAAGAGATANNGCCTGCCTACTTTGGTACGAAGCTCTGCGATGTCGATATGGAAACAGCCAATGGGATGTCTTTTGAACTTGTGCCGCATTGGCTTGTCGCCCTGCGTATCCGGCAGCCTAAATATGCCGNGCCGTTGCAAACAGCGATACACATTAGACCACGACAGATNTGGAATCGACCTTGCAAAGCCTAAAGGCACTCATCGGGCAAATGCAGCGTATGACGCCTGAAGGCTAAGACCATCGTCTCGGCTACGCGCAGACCGTCGGGCGGGTCTTGCGGTCCTCCAATGTCTGGCGCTAACGCCACCTGCCGACTGGTTTGACACCAAAACCGAGCTCTCGGCTCATCGCCGCACGCATCGCTTGCGATCGCTGCNTTTTTGCTCAGATAGCTTGCGGGGACGTAGTGCGGCCGTAACATACCTGCCCCATAGTGCGTCTTTCCATTCCAAAGAACAGACCACACATCAAACCGTGAAATCAAATACCTAGGCAATCACAGAAAGAAGCCGGAGGCTGGGCTACTCCTCGGCAGGCGCCGGTACTGATCAGTCTTAAGACATTTTTTTGGTAAAGAGAGACGGCATAGTGTCATGTTAGAGCTGCGACATCAGCGCAAGGAACTTAAATGTCCAGAACCTTACATGCGTGCTGTTTGATTTTGGCAGACTCAACTCGACGTTTAAAATGGCTTGGGCGCTTGCTTGTCGCGATCGTAAAACGGCGGCTCGAGAATATCACACTCCGCCTGCCCGCCCCCGCTTGTCCGCAACAAGAGCCTTTTGCCCGACCAAGTTCCAGCTTCATCAAACCGCACGTATCCAATGCCCGCCGCAAGAAAGGGCGATTGCGCCCCGGTCGTGACCACACCGACCTGCGCGTTACCGGCAAAAATAGCGTCGCCACTGCGCGGTGCTAGGTCTTTGCAGATCAAGCCGTAAAGCCGCTTGCCGCGCTTGGCATTCAAAAGTGCCTCTCGGCCAATAAAACAGTCTTTTTCCAGATCAATAAACCGCTCCAAACCAGCCTCAAAAGGCGTCATCGACGTGTCGAAATCACTGCCACTGTCCAGAATACCGGCCTCTATTCGACGGATATTCATCGATTGCATCGCACCAATAATCATCCCGTGATCGCGCCCACTGGTCACAAAGTGTTCCCACAAGCGCGGGCCGTCGGTGGCGGCGCCCTGCGTATAGATTTCATACCCCAACTCACCGGTCCAGCCAGTCCGAGAGACGTAAACCTCTTGCCCGCCTATGTCAAAAAACCCTGCATGGAAATACCCCATCTCACGGTCAACAGCCCCATCCGACGCCGCGTTTATAATCGCAAAGGACGCCGGTCCTTGAAGTTGCAGAACGCGCGACTTTGGGTCGGAAATCGTAACATCGAAACCGGTATTATGCGCCAGAAACCACGTATGCATATCACCATCGGGTTGAACGAACCAAAACCGCGTCTCACCCAGCCGGAAGAGGATGCCATCCATGAACAGACCCCCGCTATGCGTGCACGCCAAAGTATAGTATCCCCGCCCAACCATGAGTGAAGAAATCTGACGGGCAAAGATTTTTTCTAGAAAAACCAAAGCGTCGGGACCGGATATTTCCACCGGCCGCTCGGGCACGTCATAAAGCACCGCCTGTTTGCGCAAAGCCCAATAGGTAGCGACCGTATCATCCCCGTTGTCATGAACAAAAAACCGCCCCGCGCAGGTCCTTAGGACCGTATCTTCAGTGGCATAACATCCATGAAAAGGCGATAACTCCGTGCTTCCCGCATAAATTTTAAAATAATTCTGCGCAGGAGGCACGGGGACAGCAGACATGGGTCTTTACCTTTCTCTCGGATCATCAAAGCAGGCGATTATAACGGACCAAGCGGCCCAAGGCAGGCATAATTTTAGGTTAGACCTTCGCAATAGGCACAGATTTTATTACCGTCAGGGTCCCGCACATAAGCGTAGTAAACTGTCCCATCTGCGGGGCGTGGGCCCGGTGCGCCCTCATCTTGGCCCTGATTTTCTAGTCCTATCTGGTGGAACAGATCAACAGAACGGCGTTGATCAACCTTGAAAGCCACCATGCTGCCGTTTCCGGCTGTCGCGGCGTTCTGATCAAACGGTGTGGTGACATAAAACTCAACATCACCGGGCGCAGTTTTCGGCGCATAAGCGGTATAGACCGCGTCCAATTCAACTTTTTCCAAACCCAGTGGGGCCAAAAGAGCGTCATAAAAAGCGGTGGAGCTTTGCAAATCACTGGCTCCAACCATTGCATATCCAATCACGGTTTCGTTCCTTTATCTTGGTTTTCAATTTATACCCGCAACGCANAGGGCCTCAGCGTTGGCAAGTTTCAAAGGCNGGGTGCTGCCAAAAGTCTGCCTCGATGCGAGGCAAAGCAGGATAGCCAAGAATATCNTCNCTCAGTTTTTCTGCGATCATAATTGTGGGGCTGTTGGTNTTGCCGTTGGTCACCATGGGCATGATAGACGCATCTACAACACGCAAACCGGCGATCCCATGGACCTGCCCACTTGTATCAACGACCGCCCGCCGATCTGTGTAGGGACCCATTCGTGCTGTACACGACAAATGCCACTGCGTGGTCGTATGGCTATTGAGATGGCTATCAATATCTGCATCACTTCGCACGTTATCACCAGGGAAAATCTCGGTGCCCCGCAACGACTTGAAAGCTGGTTGGTCCACCAATTCTCGCACGATTTGAATGCCCTTGCGCATCAAGACCCTGTCGCGGGGGTCTTGAAGATAATTCACAAAAATACGCGGTGGCGCAGCGGGATCAGAGGATCGCAGTTCGATCTTGCCACGGCTGTGGGCGCGCATCAGGCCCACATGAATTTGAAAAGCGTGCTCTTGCAAAGGTTCCCAAGTATCGTCGTCCACTGCGATCGGAGACATGGTGAGTTGTATGTCAGGATATTCAACACCCGCGCCAGATCTGACGCAGGCGACAACTTCAAAATGGTTCGAGGCACAAATACCTTTGCGTGTCAGCAGCCAGCGTATCCCGGCCGCGACCCTTCCCAGTGGCTTGGTCTTAGGCCACAGAGATACCGGTTGAGTACATTGATATTTGAGTACAAAATCAGGATGGTCGTTCAAGTTTTGCCCAACACCTGGAAGGTCCGCGATCACATCGATGCCCATGGCCTGCAAATGCTCGGCCGGCCCGATGCCCGACAGCATCAAAAGCTGTGGCGAGCCGACCGCACCGGCGCTTAGAATGACCTCGCGTCGTGCCTGAACAATGGTTATTTTTCCCCGACGGTCCTTGTAAGCCACACCTGTGGCCCGGCGCCCTTCAATCATCAGCCGTTGCACCTGCGCTTTCGTCACCACTGTCAAATTTGGGCGCTCTCGCGCCGGGTCAAGATAGGCACGCGCGGTGCTCCACCGCTCACCCGCGTGGACGCTGCGATCCAGACTGCCAAACCCTTCTTGACGATGACCACAGATGTCATCTGTTAGCGGATAACCGGCTTGTTCCCCAGACTTTATGAATGCCAACGCCAGCGGATCTTTCGGGCTGGGCCGGTACACATTGAGAGGNCCTTCGGCACCGCGAAATGCATCACCCCCATGACTGTAGGATTCCATGCGCTTGAAATATGGCAGAACATCCGCATAGCTCCACCCGGCACATCCCGATTGCCGCCACCCTTCNAAATCAAGCGCATGACCACGAATAAACACCATGCCATTGATCGAAGATGATCCCCCCAGTGTTTTACCGCGGTCGTGCTGAATTTGGCGACCGTTCAAAGCAGGCTCNGGCTCGCCTTGAAAGGCCCAATTGTGAGTTTTGCTCTTGAGATTTGTCAAGACGGCTGCTGGCATTTTTAGCGACAAGGCGGTATTTTCCCGGCCTGCTTCGATCAACAACACGCTCGACTGGACGTTGCTGCTGAGGCGATTGGCAAGAACGCATCCCGCCGACCCCGCACCCACGATAATATAGTCATATTGCACGGTCTATCCCTCATCCAACACTCAACTCGTTGCCCTGCTTCTTTGCATATTNATGCCAGAGAGAGCGACATTCCCAAACGGTCGCAGCGCTGTTTGGTGCTTGCCTTCAACAAGATGGCTGCGCAGATCAGGCACTGAACCGTCAAACCAGTGTAGCTTTGCATTTAGTAAAGGTCAATATATTGACCGTTGGTCAGTTTTTATTTTATGGTAACCATTTAGNAAGCGCTGCAGGCCTCACCTGTACCCCCAACCTCNGGAAACAGCATCAGGATTGAAGCGTACTTTCTTTATAAACATTTGAGTTTAATAATATTTTTGCAACATTTTCGATTTTATCGCGGGCCTTCTTATGCTTTTCAATGCTGTCTTTATCAGATGGCAAAAGTTTAAAGAGCGCATATTCCATCTCTGCTATCGCAGAATTACTACTCAAAGGGGTGGCATTCAAACCGCCCCGGATCCAGATGCCGTCAATCAATACGCCAAGTTGCCGAGCAGATTTCTCGGCATCTTCCTTGTTGAGAAAATGTTTCAATTCATGGCGCAGGTTACTGTGAATGCGGGCATTACAGACTGTCTGTATGCGCTGGCATTGTGTGCTATGAGGGATTTCTGCAGCCAAAGATACCCAAGCTTGGCAGACCCTTCGATTATATATCGCCTCAGAGAAATTGGCGATAATGATCGCCCACAATCGTTCTATCGGCGAATCTGCATGGCGATATAATTCTACCAAAGATGCAGTAAGGACAGAATTTGACCGGCGGAAAACAGCCTCTAACAGCGCGCTTTTATCTTTGAAATGATGTAAAACCACGCCTTTGGATACGCCTGCGAGGTCTCCGACTTTTTCCAGCGTGGTCTTGCGTAACCCATAGCGCACCACGGCCTCGAAAGCTGCTCGTGAAAGCTCTGCTCGCCGGATGGAACGGATCGACTTTGTTTGCATTTCAAAGTGCCTTGTGCTGGNNTGATGGTATCANCCTCAAGCTAAGTTAATCATAGGGGGCAGCACAACAACTAATTATTGACACAGAAAACTTTCTAATGGTAAGTTTTTTGTACAATAGGAAAAACAAGATGCTCAGGANACCTAACTGAANGCAGTGCCTGTCATCGCATGGAGGAAAAATGTCTTATAAATTCAACATTCCGGCGCTTACTGCCGCAGCGCTACTCGCAGCAAGCGGGACAGCNGCGCTTGCTGATGTACCAGAATCGCCTGATCCAATCAAGGTTATCATGAACGACTGGACTGGGCAGCACGTNTCAACCAAAATCGCCGGTGCTCTGCTTGAGAAAATGGGCTATAATATAGAGTATGTCAGCGCCGGCGCCCTGCCGCAGCATCCTGGCCTTGCGCAGGGTAACCTGCATTTTCAAGCCGAGGTCTGGAGTAACAACGTGGGGGATCTTTACCCCAAAATGGTTGAGAGCGGCGAGATCGTGGTTTTGGGAGACCTCGGCCTAGAGCCCAAAGAGGGCTGGATTTATCCCCCTTACATGGAAGACCGGTGCCCCGGTCTGCCAGACTACCAAGCGCTCTATGATTGCGCGCAGGCCTTTGCAACAGCGGAGACTTTNCCCAACGGCCGTTTGATTACATATCCAGCGGATTGGGGCACCCGGTCGCGTGATGTGGTGGCTGGCATTGACCTGCCGTTCAAGACGATTGCCGGCGGCAGCGAAGGTGCCATGATCGCAGAACTGACCTCGGCAATGGCCACGGAGGCGCCAATTATTTCGATGATGTGGCAGCCGCATTGGATCTTTGCGGCACATGATTTCAACTGGGTGGAATGGACCCCGACCGAAGGCGAGTGCATCGAGGAAACCCAAGAAAAAGACAGCGCATGCGGCTTCGCACAGGCGACGGTGAACAAGGTGGCGTGGAGCGGCTTTGAAGACAAATGGCCCGCAGCCTTCAAAATGCTGTCGATGATGACCTTGTCGAATGCCGATCAAAACGCCGGTATTCTAGAAGTCGACAATAACGGCCGTGATATTCATGAAGTGGCGGCAGAGTGGCTTGCCAACAACGAAGACCGTTGGCAGCCATGGATTAACGCGGCAACGCAGTAAGGTATCCGATTGAAAAACAGGGGCGGCATCATCATCGGTGCCGTCCTTGCGCAACAAACAAGNCCAAATTGAGCACAAGATCACCTTGCCAGTTCGCTGTTCAAATTCATCAGGAGACCTGAGATGAAAACCAACGTCGCAGATAGCAAACAGGTCAAGCTGTCGTGTCGNAACGTCTGGAAGGTTTACGGGTCAGAACCTGACAAATTTTTCAACAAGGCAAATGGTCAGGTCAGTGATTCCGCGACGCACGCCGACACAATTCGTGAGCAACAGCATATCGTTGCAAATGCAAATGTCAGTTTTGACGTCCATGCCGGAGAGATCTTCGTCATCATGGGTCTTTCGGGATCCGGAAAATCCACGATCGTACGCTGCCTGTCGCGTTTGGTCGAACCGACTGCTGGCGAGATNATTCTCGACGGGGAAAACCTACTTGGTAAAAGTGCAGAAGAGCTGATTGACATCCGGCGCCATAAAATGGGCATGGTGTTCCAAAGCTTTGGCCTAATGCCGCATTTAACCGTCATCGACAACATTGCCTTTCCCTTAAAGTTGCAAGGAAAGCCCGAGCAAGAACGCTATGCTCAGGCGCAACGTGTTATCGAACTNGTGGGTTTGGAGGGACGCGAAAACAACTATCCCAAACAGCTTTCTGGCGGACAGCAGCAACGGGTTGGCATTGCCCGATCACTGGCTGTTGAGCCTGATATCTGGTTTCTAGACGAACCCTTCTCGGCGCTGGATCCATTGATCCGTAAGCAAATGCAGGACGAGTTTCTGAACATTCAGTCAAAANTGCATAAATCCATCGTTTTCATAACTCATGATTTTCATGAAGCTCTCAGGTTGGCGGACCGAATGGCAATCATGCGCGACGGGGCGATTGTTCAAATCGGACGTCCCGTTGATCTGATCCTAAACCCTGTCGACGACTATATCCGCGAATTTACACTGGATGTGCCATGGGAAACCATTCTCACCGCGGCCGACATTGTGGAAAAACCCAAGGGGNCNGTCGATACTTTAAAGCGGGTCTCGGGTGATACCTTGGTCGAAAAACTGCTGCGCTACCTCGCCGATAACGAGCAAGGTCTCGCCGTCGAAGCCNAAGACGGATCCGTTTTGGGCATTGCAACTGCACGCGGCGTTGTCAACGCACTGGCCTCTGGCAGCAGCGATGAGNCCGACACAACCCCTAAAATAGCTCAGGCCTAACGATGAAACCGTTATCCATAGAACGCAGCTTTTTCCATTGGCTGGCCGTAATCATGGTGACCTTGGGCTGCATTGCCGCCAAGGATCAATGGGGCTGGCTGATCGAATATCCAGACGCTTTAATCTTTCCGTTTTCAGATTGGTTGAATGTGATTATGGACTGGATGGTCAAACACTTTGGTTGGTTCTTTATGGGCATATCNTGGGTGCTTGAATGGCCAATATGGGCGGTGCAAAAAATTCTGAATGNGCTGCCTTGGGCGGTCACAATGTTTCTATTTTGTCTGGTGGCCTTTGTGGCATCGGGATGGCGGCTGGCCGCTTTTACGCTGGGCGCAACGCTTTATATGGTGGTGATCGGCTATTGGGAAGAAAGCATGAATTCGCTGTCTCTNGTGGCGATTTCTGTCCCACTTGCGATTTTCGTAGGGTTTTCTGTCGGCGTTTGGGGGTTTTATTCCGATCGCGCAGAACGGGCGATCATGCCCGCGCTTGATCTGTTTCAAACGGTACCGGCTTTTGCCTATTTGCTGCCTATTTTGCTGCTGTTCGGGTTTGGCACGGTTGTCGGCTTGATCGCCAGCGTCCTCTATTCGTTTCCNCCGATGGTGCGCAACACGATTATCGGTCTGCGCAGTGTTGCACCAGAGGTCATAGAATCGGGACTTATGTCCGGGGCAACCCCCGGCCAGTTGTTTTGGCAGGTGCGGGTTCCGTCGTGCCGCAAGCAACTTTTGCTGGGGGTCAATCAGGCAACGATGGCGTCGCTCAGCATGGTTATCATTGCCTCGATCATTGGTGGCACCTCCGATATCGGCTGGGAAGTTCTGTCGACAATCCGCAAAGCACAATTCGGAGAGAGCCTGCTGGTCGGTATGGTCATCGCCTTAATGGCAATGATAATTGACCGTATCACCAGTGGCTTGGCCCTAAGATCAAACCTGTATGACCCATCTGGAAAAACGATATTGCAACGTAATCGGATCTGGGGTGTCGCTATAATTGGCGCGGCGCTGCTTTTTGGCTTGGCCCAGGTGTTCAACGTGCTGGTCGACTGGCCACGCGACAACGTCTGGAGCCCCGGAAAGTCGATGAACGAAGGCTTAACCTATCTGATCGTGAATTACCGCCCCCAGATCGAAGCGCTCAAGACGTCTGCTTTTTTCTTTGTCATGCTGCCCCTCAAGATCGGCCTGCAAAGCGCAGTGAGCCCGTTCACTTGGGGCTTTGCCCTGACGGCCATGCACAAAGCTGTCTACGCACTCGCAATGGCCGCCATCGCGCTTTGGTGTGGATTGCGCGGCAAAACCATTGCCGGCATTGTGGTGATGTTATTTGCGGTATTTTTATATTTTGGGCTGACCTCTATCCCTTGGCCGTGCGTGATTTTGATCTATGCTTTCATCGGCTGGAAGATTGGCGGTCGCGCTTTGGGTCTCGGCACGGCGCTCGGGCTGGGCTTTATGGTGATCACTGGCAATTGGGCCGAGGCAATGTTGTCGGTCTATCTTTGCGGGATTGCCGCGATCATTTCCTTTGTGTTTGGTACCACCATTGGCATCTGGGCCGCCCATAATGACAAAGTGTCGGCCTTTGTGCGCCCGATCAATGACACGATGCAAACAATGCCGCTTTTCGTCATTCTGATCCCGTTCGTGATGGTGTTTAAAATTGGCGAATTTACGGGTCTGCTGGCAATTATCGCCTATGCGTTTGTGCCAGCGATCCGCTATGCCGAGCACGGTTTACGCAACCTGCCGGAAACCGTGATTGAGGCCGGTAATATGATGGGGGCAACCCGGTGGCAACTGCTGTGGCAGGTCAAAATACCTCTGGCGCTGCCGGTGATGATGCTGGGGCTCAACCAGACGATTATGTATGCCATCGCCATGCTGGTTATTGCGGCATTGGTGGGAACAAACGGTCTGGAACAGATCGTCTATATTGGACTGAGCGATGGTGATTTCGGAATCGGTATCGTTGCGGGACTTTGCATGGCCATCATCGCTATTATTGCTGACCGCATGACCCAAGGCTGGAGTAAAAAACGTCAGGCAGAATTAGGATTAGACGTTCAATGATTATACTCTACAGCAACCAGAGCAACCGGCCATATCGCGGTGGTAGAGCGTATACCCTGCCGTGGCGTCATGAAAAATCCGAAAGCACCCATCATGACCGACACTAAAGATCTTCCCCTGACCAGTGCCCATTGGGGCACGTACCGCGCAAAAGTCAGCAATGGCCGTGTGCAGGAACTGATCGGTTTCGAGCATGACACAGATCCCTCTCCTATTGGGGGCGGCATTCTTGATGTACAGCACGGTCCCACGCGCATAGACGCCCCAATGATCCGCAAAAGCTGGCTTGACGGTGGTCCCGGCACCCGCGGAGACCTGCGCGGCGCAGATTCGTTTGTGCAAGTAACTTGGGACGAGGCCGAAAAGATTGTCGCACATGAAATCAACCGCGTGCGCCACACATTTGGAAATTCTGCCATCTTTGGGGGCTCTTATGGCTGGGCAAGCGCCGGGCGGTTTCATCACGCTCAGAGCCAGCTTCACCGGTTTCTCAATTGTATCGGCGGTTATACGAAGTCAAAATTTACCTACAGCTTTGCCGCTGCCGAAGCGGTCGTGCCCCATATTCTGGGTAGTTATCGCGGCTACCTTGATACCTGTACCAGTTGGGAATCAATCCGGGAAAATACGAAATTATTCGTCTGCTTTGGTGGCGTCCCGCTTAAAAACGGACAGATTTGTCAGGGCGGTACCGGGCACCATTATCAGCGCGAAAATCTGATTGCGGCTGCCCGTGCAGACATCAGCTTTGTCAATATCAGCCCGCTAAAATCTGACCTTTTGGACCAAGTGGGTGGCGAATGGCTGGCACCACGTCCCAACACCGACACAGCGATTTTGTTAGGGATCGCGCACACATTACACAGTGAGGGGCTTAGCGACAAAGCGTTCTTGGACACATATACTGAGGGGTTTGAGGCGTTCCTGCCCTATCTTCTGGGCCAAACCGACGGAATTGCAAAAACCGCCGACTGGGCGGCCGAGATCAGCGAAATCCCTGCCGAGACCATACGCACTCTGGCCAGAAGAATAGTTGCGCAGCGTACGATGATCTCGGTCAGCTGGTCACTGACACGGCAAGACCACGGCGAACAGGCATTCTGGGCAGCAATCATGGTCGCGTCGATGGTCGGCCAAATCGGACTGCCCGGCGGCGGTTTCGGCTTTGGCTATAGCGCCACCAACCACATTGGTGGCCATTTCACCATTCTGCCCGGCGCGGCCTTTCCACAGACTGAAAATAAAATTGACACATTCATTCCGGTGGCGCGGATAAGCGATCTGTTACTCCAGCCCGGCCAAGACTTCGAATTTGACGGGGTCCGCTATCAATATCCAGATACCAAATTGGTCTATTGGGCCGGTGGAAATCCGTTTCACCACCATCAGGATTTAAACCGCTTAATGCGCGCCTGGGCAAAGCCTGATACGATAATCGTCAACGAATGGTGCTGGAATTCTATGGCCAAGCGCGCCGATATCGTTTTGCCCTGCACCACACCACTGGAGCGCCACGATATCGCCATGACACCGCGCGACCCCTATGTCGTATCTATGTCCAAACTGACAGAGCCTTATGGGCAGAGCCGCAATGACTTTGAAATTTTCGCCGGGATTGCAGGCGCAATGGGTGTCGAAGAAAGCTTTACCGAAGGCCGCAATGCAGAGGACTGGCAGCGCTGGATCTATCAACAAACCTCTGAACGGGCCGCCAATGCCAATATCGACATCCCCGATTATGAGAAATTTCGCAAAGAGGGCTGGTTTAAAGTCAAAGCCCCAGACGAACCGATTGTGATGCTCCGCGATTTTCGCGCCGACCCCATCAATAACCCACTGGCCACACCAAGCGGCAAAATTGAGATTTTCTCAAAGACTGTAGCGGATTTTGGCTATGATGATTGTCCGGGGTATCCTGCGTGGTTGACGCCTTGCGAATGGTTGGGCGGGGATATCGAGCGCCACCCTCTGCATTTGATTTCGAACCAGCCCAAAACCAAGCTGCATTCACAAATTGATCATGGCAGCCACAGCCGGTCTGACAAAATCGAGGGCCGCGAGCCGGTTCACATGAACCCCCAAGATGCCGCCAACCGCGACCTGAAAGAAGGCGACATCGTAAGGATGTTTAACGATCGTGGTGCTTGTCTGGGCGGAGTACGGATCGACACAAACCTGCGTCAGGGCGTGGTGCAGATGAGCACCGGCGCGTGGTACGATCCGGCAACCACCGAGGCTGCCGACGGGATATGCAAGCACGGCAATCCCAATGTGCTCACCCCCGACAAGGGCACCTCACAACTCGGTCAGGGGCCGATTGCACATTCGTGTCTTGTGCAGATCGAATGCTACAACGCCCCCCTGCCGCCTTTGACCGCGTTTGACCCCCCTGAAATCCTGCGTCTCAAAATACCGACAGTCGCCTACTCGACCTCGTCACTCTCCAAGGAATAACCATGTCGAATTTACAAGAAATCGCAGATCTCGAAAACACCGTGCAAGTCAGTGCCCGGCGTTTTGAAGAATCCCCGTATATAGCCCGCACCGGAAGCCCCGAAATGGTAAGAGGCGTTTATGCAGGCCGATATCTGGCCATTCATAACAAGGAAGACCCTATCGAAAAATACTGGCAGTTACGGCGTAAAGCCCTGATTTTTGATGTGCCCGAAAAACCGGTTGAGATCAACGGTCCAGACGCTGTGCCCTTTCTCGACAAAGTACTCGCCCGCAAAGTCTCAACTATGCACGAGGGCCGGGGCTATTATGCAATTGCCTGCACCCCACAGGGCGGTGTTTTTATGGACGGCGTGATCTTTAAACTTGGGCCAGACCGATTTTGGTATGTTCAGGCAGATGGCCCGTTTGAAACCTGGCTCTTGGCCCATAGCGGCGGGTTTGACGTCACAATTTCCGATCCAAAGTCCCGAGTTTTGCAAATCCAGGGTCCCGCCTCTATCGATATTATGAAGGCCGCATCAAACGGTGCCATTACGGAAGCACTGCCCTATTTCAGGTCGGGATTTTTCACACTAGGCGGACAAAACCTCTATGTTTCGCGCACTGGGTTCACCGGTGAGTTGGGCTTCGAAATCTACAGCGACGGCGCACGAACGGACCATCTGGCGCTCTGGGATCACCTGATGAAGGTGGGGGCACCCTATGGGATGACGTTTTCATCGACGCGGTCGCTGACAATCCGCCGGATCGAAGCGGGTATTCTGGGAAATCTGACAGACATCGACACCACAATGACCCCATTCGAGGCGGGCCTTGCACCGTTCATTAATATGAACAAAGGGGATTTTATCGGCCGCGAAGCGCTTGTTGACGCTGACCGCCGGTGTTTGCTTGTCGGGTTGACCTGCCAGACCGCAACACCTGCCGCAGGCAGCGTGATCCTCGACGCCGGCTCAGCCGTCGGACACATCACTGCCGGCGTGCCATCGCCAACCCTTGGCTGCGGCATCGGGTACGCGCGGTTCAACCAGCCCGGAGAATGGGTTGGCCAGTCCATGCACCTCAAGCTCACAGATGGCAGTCTGCACGCCTGCGACATTGTCAGTTTGCCATTTTTTGATCCGGACAAAAATATCGTGCGCGGCATCGACCGCACCATCCCCGATTAGGGGTTTTCGAAACCCTAAAGGCGCAGGTTTGCGCCCCAGATGAGGAATTAGGACACTATGGAAAATTTAGAAAAGTTTTATATCAACGGCCGCTGGGTCACACCGAACTCAACCGAAACAATGCCGGTTTCAAACCCTGCAACCGAACAGAAAATCGGTCGTATCACGTTGGGCAATGGCACCGATGTGGACCGAGCCGTCACCGCTGCACTTACGGCCTTTGAAGAGTTTTCCCAAACCAGCAAGGCGCAGCGCCTTTCGCTTTTGCTTCGATTGAAATCGGTAACAGAGGCACGATTTGAGGATCTTGCACAGGCGATGCGGCTGGAAATGGGCGCCCCGATTTCGATGGCACGTTCAGATCAGGCAGATGCCGCTGTTGGCCATCTTCAAGGCTTTATCGACGCTTTGGAAAAGCTTGAGGAGCAGATTACCCTCGCCAGTGGCGATGTGCTTGTGCGCGAACCCATCGGTGTCTGTGGACTGATCACGCCGTGGAATTGGCCGATGAACCAAATCGTGCTGAAAGTGGTGCCCGCCCTCGCCACGGGCTCTTGTTGTATCCTCAAACCCTCAGAGCACACGCCAATTTCAGCGATGATCTATGCCGAAATTATTGATGAGGCGGGCTATCCCCCCGGCGTCTTCAACCTTGTCAATGGCGACGGACCCACGGTGGGGGCCGCCTTGTCGCGTCACGCGGATATCCAGATGATGTCCTTTACCGGATCCACCCGGGCAGGTATTGCGGTCACCCAAGATGCGGCACCGACGGTCAAGCGTGTCACGTTGGAACTTGGAGGAAAGTCGCCAAATCTGGTGTTTGCAGATTGCGATCTGGAAAACCAGATCACCGCCTCAGTGCAAGAATGCATGTTTAACAGCGGCCAATCCTGCGATGCCCCGACCCGCCTATTGGTGGAACGCGCTTGTTATGACCAGGCTTTAGACATTGCAAAACGCGCCGGTGAGGCGATACAGGTCGACGCACCAGAAAAAGAGGGCGATCATATCGGCCCACTGTTTGACAAAATCCAGTTTGATCGTGTTCAAGCGATGATCAGCGCCGGTATCGACGAAGGGGCCACACTTTTGGTCGGAGGACTCGGCCGGCCAGATGGGATGGAGGCCGGATGGTATGTCAAACCAACCGTTTTTGCCGATGTCTCAAACGAAATGCGCATTGCCCAAGAGGAAATCTTTGGGCCCGTGCTGGTGATCATCCCGTTCGAGAACGAACAGGAGGCCGTGGCCATCGCCAATGACACTCCCTACGGGCTGGCAGCTTACCTTCAAACCGGCAACCCTGAGCGCGCCCGCCGTGTGGCGGCGAAATTACGAACCGGATCGGTTCACATTAACGGGGGCGGAATCAACTATGGCACGCCTTTCGGCGGATACAAGCAATCAGGAAACGGGCGCGAAGGCGGCATGATGGGACTGGAAGACTATCTCGAAACCAAGACATTGCACGGTCTGACCTGATAGGTCTCAACTCAGACGCTCAGTAAGCGGCACCTTGGGGCCGACCTTTTGGCGCAAAAGCCGCTCTATACTGCCCCTTGGGGGCAACTGGCTGCGTTGAGCAGGCACGATTACTGCAGATAACGCTACATTTCCATTGGTGGCAAATCTATGCCGTGCTCCCACTACAAGCAAAACGCCAGACACTTTTACCCCCGGACTTGCAAATCAACCGAAACCCCATGTGGCCAGCATAGGTCGCTCGAAAACCACTGACCCACTAAAGCACGTGAGTAAGAGGAAATACCATAGCAAACACTCTGCTTGATCTAATCCAACCAACATCTTGCGCAGAACCCGCCAACATATGTTCGGCCTTTGGCAAAAAACCCGCGGCAGGGACAGCACGATACAAACTGTAAAACACCTGAACGGACATATACGACAGGGATCATAGAACCCGACCAGATCGTAGCTGCCCGCATATTGCCGCTTGCAATACCGCAAGCCCCGATTAAACTGAAAATATAATTACAAACGAGGCACCGGCACATGGCACCAAGTTCATACCAAGCACCGACATTAGGGGACACAAACAATTTATCCACAAAAAGCCAATCGACTGAAAGCAATATGTCGCAAAGTGTCTCTACTGTTGCACAGGTTTTAACGGAAAAAGGTGGTGAGGTTTTTTCTGTGCAACCCACGGATACAATCCATGAGGTCGTGCGGATACTCAAAGAAAAGCGCATTGGCGCGCTGGTAATCACCGATCAGAGCGGGGCACCGCAGGGCATCCTGTCGGAGCGCGATATCGTGCGCCGCATGGCAGAAACACCGGGCCAGACCCTGCCACAATCGGTCGGAGATTTGATGACACGCGACGTTCAGACCTGCGACCCTAATGATCGTTTGATCGATGTACTCAAACGCATGAGCGAAGGCCGCTTTCGGCACATGCCGGTGGTCGCAAGTGGTCACCTGTGTGGTATAGTGACCATCGGAGACGTGGTCCAATTTCGCCTCAAAGAGCTTGAATATGAGGCGCTGCGGATGAAGCAAATGATTGTCGGCNAAAAAGTCCCAATTCACAAATACCCACGTGTCGGCGCTGGGGCCGATAAATCTNGCCTNCGGACAGATNANNCTTGNTGGTTTGTNACNACTTNAAANCCCGTTGTCGCACCAGACCGAAAAACAACGTTGACAACGCGGTCTGAAATTTTTTCCTAAAAATTTATTTAGAAGGACAATCCTTAGGGCCTAAAATAATTTATACGCTTTGCCAAAATCGCTGCCACCTCGCACTCATCAGCTGATTGCGGCAGTCCCGGGCCACGTCGATATTTTTCCAAGAGTCCAATTTTTTCAAGGGTCCAATTATAGTATTTAAACATGTATTTATCTAATATTTTGCATAGTGGAACGGCGGTATTGATCCTAGGCTTGATTACATAATTTTGACGATAGATCTGACAGGCCGCAAAAAGGCCGGTGTATGATCACGGGAAATCGTCTTTAAAAATCTTGGGAGGTCTCAACAATGAATAATCTAAAGATACGTATGAATACAATTTTCAGGTATGGACTTGGCACTCTGTCAGCAATTGCAGTTCTCGCCGGACAGACTGCATTCGCCGAAAATTTAGTGGCTAGGATGTCAGGCCATTGGAGCCCAAAGCACCAAAGTGCGATCCACTCACAAATTTTTGCCGATGAGGTAACAAAACGATCTGAGGGTCGTTTGACCATACAGTTCTATCCGTCAAAACAGCTTTTTGGTATTCGCGAAGTCATGGGAGCTGTAAGCTCGGGTGCCGTTGAACTTGGCGGTGTGGTTGGGGTTGTCAGCTTTCCTCCCATAAACAAGAACTTCAATGTGGCCTCTTATCCGGGTTTATTCTCTTCCTACGAACAACAGCGCAGTTTCTTTCAAGAATCCGATGCCGGACGCGCGGTCTGGGACGATCTTACCCAAAAAAGTAACTCTAAACTGATCATGTACAATCCTGTTGGCCCGGTTATGACTTTCAGCAGCGCCCGTGAACTGACGGGTATTGACACGATGAAAGGCCTGAAAGCCAGAGCCTTGTTGAAAAGCGAGCGTCCTATGTGGGATGCCTACGAGGCCAACACTGTGTCTCTGCCGACAGGCGAGGTATACACAGCGCTGCAAACCGGGATGATTGATACGATTAATAGCCCTCCCGGCAGTATCGAAGCCTATAGCTGGTGGGAATATCTTGCTTTTGCCCAAAAACCATATCAGTATTTTGCCGATGCATATATTATGGCCAACCAAGATTGGTTCAATTCGCTGCCAAAAGACTTGCAGGACATCGTGATGGAAGTCGGGGCCGAAGTGGGTACATTGGCAACAAATACGATCCTGAATGCTGGCGAAAGCACATTGACGAAATTTGTCGAACGCGGTGGCGTAGTCACGACGCTTTCCGGCGACGAGAAAGCAAAGTTCAACGCCATGATGGCAGACAAAGTGATGCCGGCTATGGCAGATATGTTTGATAAAGATGTCTTGCTCGCAGCAGAGGCCTTCGCGCAGCAGTAGGAAAATACCTGCCTATCTGTACACCTGCCAATCTGGCCATAAAGGATCGACCATGTCGCTTTTGCGCCTGCTGAACCGGGCTTTGTTCAAACTCTCTTTCGCGGTCGCAATGACTATTGTCACAATCATGGTTATGGCGCTCAGTCTCAGCGCCATAACCCGCTTTATCTCCGGGACGGGCTATGACTGGCTGATTGAATTGCCGCCCGTTCTGGTCTGTTGGCTGGTGTTTCCCCTGCTTGGCCCTCTGTTCAAGCAGGGCAGTCATATTCAGGTTGATTTCCTCTCCTCCGTTCTGTCCAGAAAACAACTTTATTTTTTAAAGATATTCATCAACGGCGTCGCTCTGCTTGCTGCCATGATATTTTTCAAAGCCGGTCTAGAGGCAACGCAACTCTATTTTCGATTGGGACAACTGATGGAGTTGGAAATCGATTTGCCAATTTGGTGGATGTATCTGTCGTTTCCAGTTGGATTTGCAATCATGGGCTCGTTTGCCCTTGAGCTACTGATCGATGCCGTGACGGATCGCAGTCCACAAGAACTGGAATCCGAATAATGTACATACTGGCTTTTTCCCTTTCGCTGATACTGCTGATCGGGTCCGTTCCAATATTTCTGGTGTTTGGCCTCGGCAGTTCCGTCGCCGCCATCGGCGGTTTGAACCTGCCTTGGTCCGTACTGGTCCAAGTGTCTTTTGGCGCATTGACAAAGCATGTTCTGATTGCGGTGCCGCTGTTCATCTTTGCCGGAATGGCAATGTTGAAAGGGGGCGCTGCGTCGCGTTTGGTCCATTTCGCCACAACTTTGGTTGGCCACTGGCGGGGTGGGCTTGGCATTGCGATGGTGATCTCGATGGGTTTTTTTGCCGCTTTCTGTGGCTCAATTCTGGCNGCAATCACCGCTGTCGGCACCATCATGATGCCAAAGATGATTGAGGCCGGGTACCCAAAGCCTTTTGTGGTGGTTCTGGCGGCGTCTGCCGCCCTGCTTGAAGCCTTAATACCGCCCTCAAACGCGGCTATTTTATTCAGCGCACTGACCAATGTTCCCGTGTCCCAAACCTTTGCAGCCGGGGTTGTTCCAGGCTTTATCTTATTGTTATTCATGATCATAATTGTGATCGTTAAATGCCGAAATATACCCGGCACTTCAAAGGCCAGCGCCGCCGAAAGATGGCAGGCAGGCAAAAATGCACTGCCAGCTTTGATCACGCCCGGCATTATCCTTGGTGGAATCTATGCGGGCTTGTTAACNCCCTCTGAATCAGCTGCAATCGCCGGTTTATGGGCCCTATTTATGGGTTTCGCCATTTACCGGGAGTTAACCTTTTCAGGTTTGTTGAGTTGTTTGAAAGAAACCGCTGCAATCACTGCGGTGATATTTGCGATCATTGCCATGGCGACCTTTCTCAGCGTCGTTTTGACTTATTCGCAACTTCCACAGAAAATAATCCAGTATTTCACTGAAATTGGCGTTGGAATATATTTTTTCTGGACCGCTTTGGCCATCATCTGTCTGGTCTTGGGCACCTTCATCGAAATTGTCCCAGTGTTTTATCTCACTGTTCCGATTTTCGCAGCTATTATCACCTCTCTCAACCAGAACCTGCTGCATTTATATGTAGTATTTGTCGCATTTGCCGGGATTGGTATGATCACACCACCCGTGTGCGTTGGNGTCTATACAGCTGCNGGTGTTATTCGTGAAGATCCCGCCNGAGCATTCAAGGAAGTGCCGCTTTTTGTAGGTGTGGGCATATTATATGGTATCTTGATGATTTTGTTTCCCGCCGCTGCGACCTGGCTTCCCGGGGTCTTACAATAGCCTTTTTGCCGTGTGTGCGGCCACCCCGATAATGATTGTTTGCCAATCACACCTCCACATCACGTCGAAAAAACAACGACATAGAGGATGCAATAACGTGCACATCGGGGGTGATATGCCCTCGGGTTTTCGATAAGCAAGCCTGTTTACCCGAGCTGTCCAAGGACGTTTATGTCCAGGACAATCCACAAGCCATTAAACACCGCTGCACACGGGCAGGATAATCTGTAATGATCCCGTCCACGCCAAGTTCAATCATCCGGTGGATATCTCTGGTATCGTTCACCGTCCAGGCATTTACAATCAAACCCGCCTCATGCGCTTGCGCAAGTCTGGCAGGGGTGATGTCTTTGAAATAAGGCGACCAAATCTGACCCCCGAGCGATGCAATCGCCTGTGGGAGCGCGNCGTCATGAGCCGCTAAAGACACACCNTCCATCCAGATTGACCCCTCATAGATATTGACGACCATCGTGGGGTGTTCACGGTGATCATAACTCAGATAGGATCGGGGCATATCCGGCATCTGACGTTGCAGCTCTGACAGAACCCGCCAATCAAAGGACTGGATGAAAACCCGGTCAGTTACTTGCTGATCAATGAGGGTCTGCAAGACACTCGACACCAGATCAGGCAGCGGCGGGGTGTTTTCAGGTGCCTCAGGGGTACTTTTGATTTCGAGATTCAGCCAGACATCTTCAAACTCCGGTTCCTTTATCAGCGCCGCCACCTGCGCGAGACTTGGAACGCGGACACCGGTCAAAAAGGCCTGATCGGGATATTTTTCACCATAGTCGGTGCTGGCGCGCAGACCGCCAACATCAAACTCTTGTAAAGTATTAAAGCTCATCGCGTAAATTAACGGACTGTCATCGGGCAACCACCGGCCGTTTTTATCCCGCGTGGCGGCGGCCATTAGTCTTGGATAATGGGTGACCACAGGCACGCCATCTGCGGTGATAAGGACATCAAGCTCCACCACCTTGAGACCGATGTCCAGAGTATGGCGAAACCCGATCATCGTGTTTTCCGGCAGCACCCCCCGCGCAGCCCGATGGCCATGAATTCTTATCACGCCCGGAGCCCGGCGCAAAGGCGATAAAGTATCGAGATCTCTCATACGGGTAACCGCACCTCGGTTTGCCGGTCAAACATGTGAATTTGACCTTCTTTAGGGGCAAAACACAAAATTGCATTTGTGGGCAGTGTCTGCAATCCGTCGATGCTCACCACGATCGGGGTCTTGGTGCCCTCAAGCACCCCGTGCACCAGCGTATTGGCGCCAAGATGTTCTAACATCTCGATGCGCACCGCCAAAGGGCCATCCGGGCGCTGCACCAGATGTTCTGGCCGTATCCCGATAATAACAGCCCCAGCCGCCACAGTTGGGCCCGGCAGTACGGTTTTATTTTCCAACGTCAGCGCACCATTTTCGATGGTTGCAGGTAGAAAATTCATCGCCGGGCTGCCAATAAATCCCGCAACAAACATTGAGGCCGGTCTCTCATATAAAGCAATTGGCGTATCAAACTGCTCAACCCTGCCTGCATTCAAGACCATAAGCCGGTCACCCAATGTCATCGCCTCTACTTGATCATGTGTGACATAGATCGAGGTAACACCGAGACGTTTTTGTAATTTGCGGATTTCGAGACGCATTTGCACCCGAAGCTTGGCGTCCAAGTTCGAGAGCGGTTCGTCGAATAAAAATACTTGCGGATCGCGGACAATCGCACGCCCCATCGCAACCCGTTGACGCTGACCACCTGACAATTGTCTGGGTTTGCGTTCAAGAAATGGCGACAATTCGAGTATTTCGGCGGCCTCCTCTACCCTGCGGTCTATTTCTGACTGTGGGATTTTGCGGATTTTCAGGCTATAGGCCATGTTTTTACGTACCGACATATGCGGGTATAATGCATAGTTCTGAAACACCATCGCGATGTCGCGCTCGGCGGGCTCCAAATCGTTGACCACGCCCCCCCCGATGGTGATCTGACCTGAGGTGACCGTCTCCAATCCGGCAATCATCCGTAAAAGAGTTGATTTACCACAGCCCGAAGGCCCAACGATAACAACCAGGCTGCCATCATCGATATCACCATTTATATGGTGCAGGACTTCTGTGCTCCCATAGGATTTGCTCAGCTGATCTAGTGTTATTTTGGCCATACGCGTCTTCCTATTTATCGGTTTCAGTCAAGCCTTGCACAAAGAGCTTTTGCATCGTGATGACCACAAATATTGGCGGCAGCATTGCCAGCAATGCCGTCATCATGATGATATTCCATTGTGGCGATTGCTCAGCCGCCTCGAGCATTTGTTTGATACTGATGACGATCGTCGTCATATCACCGTCCGTGGTAATCAGCAGAGGCCAAAGATATTGGTTCCAGCCATAAATGAACAAAATTACAAACAGCGCTGCAATATTAGTGCGCGATAATGGCAGCAAGATATCCCAGAAAAACTGCATCGGCGTGGCGCCATCCATCCGCGCACTTTCTAACATTTCATCCGATACTGTCAGAAAAACCTGCCGAAACATAAATGTGGCAGTAGCAGAGGCAATCAGAGGCACCGTCAACCCCCAATACGAATTAAGCATTCCAAGACTGGCAACCACCTCATAGGTCGGGATGATCCGCACTTCCACCGGCAACATAAGGGTGACAAATATCATCCAGAAAAAGACCATGCGAAATGGGAATTTAAAATAAACAATAGCAAAGGCAGACAGTAGTGAGATTGCTATTTTACCACCGGCAATCATCAGCGCCATCACCAGTGAATTGAGCAGCATCCGCCAAACCGGCGTTATTTGNGTACCCTCCAAACCGCTACCCCAAAATGTCTGTTTGAGATTTTCCCAAAAGTAAGATCCGGGCAAAACCGGGATCGGACCCTGCATCATACGCACCTCATCATGGGTGGCGGCCACGAACGTAATCCATATTGGCAAAGCCACAATGGCAACCCCAAGAATAAGTATGGCGTGGGTTACAAGGTTTAAAAGGGGGCGGTTTTCGACCATTAGTACTGAACCCTTTTCTCAATAAAGCGAAATTGGACAACCGTCATTGATATGACCAGCACCATTAAGATGACCGATTGTGCAGCAGATCCGCCGAGATCAAGCCCCACAAAGCCGTCGTTATACACTTTATAAACNAGGATCGTNGTTGCATTTGCAGGCCCGCCTTGGGTGACGGCATGGATGATNCCGAAAGTGTCAAAAAACGCATAGACTGCATTGACCACNAGCAGGAAGAACGTGGTCGGTGACAAAAGCGGAAAAATTATGGTCCAAAACCGCCGCATAGGCCCTGCACCGTCAATTGCAGCCGCCTCTACGATCGAGCGCGGGATCGACTGCATTGCGGCCAGATAAAACAAAAAGTTGTACGCGACCTGCTTCCAAGCTGCCGCAAGGATCACCAGAAACATGGCTTGGTATCCGTTGAGGTAATGGTTCCAGTCATAGCCTATCACCTCAAGAATATACGGAAAAATGCCTAAAGTNGGATTGAACATAAACATCCAGAGCGCNCCGGCCAGAACAGGGGCAACCGCATAGGGCCAGATCAGCATTGTCCTATAGGCAAGCGCACCGCGTACAACACGATCAGCAAAGCCTGCCAGTAGTAATGCAAACCCCATCGATAGGCTCGCCACACAGATTGAAAAAAAGATCGTACGCCAAAAAGCGCNTAGATATTGCTCATCCTGCACGAGATATTCGAAGTTCTCAAACCAAACNAANTCTTGGGATAGACCAAAGGCATCCTCGATCAAAAGTGATTGATACATCGCTTGGCTCGCNGGCCANATGAAAAAGATTATGGTAATTATTATTTGCGGAGCGACCAATAGATAAGGAAGCGGCGAAGAAGGAAAATGGACGCGCTTGAGCATTAGTGTCTCCGTAGTGAGTACAGTGGGCCATTAAAAGATGGCCCACTGCAAGGTGCAAAATATTTATTTTGCCGATCTTTCAAACTTGCGCAACAAAGCATTTCCCCGCTTAACCGCAGTATCCAGCGCGACTTTTGCGGATTTATCACCAGCCCAAAGTGCTTCCATCTCTTCGTTGATGACATCACGAATTTGCACAAAATTACCAAAGCGCAAGCCGCGAGAATTTGGTGTTGGCTCATTCAAACTCAGCTGCTTGATCGCAGTGTCTGTACCAGGATTGCTGTCATAGAAACCTTGTGTTTTCGACAGGTCATAGGCTGCAGTAGTGATCGGAACATAGCCAGTTTCCTGATGCCACCACGCCTGAACTTCGGCCGACGAAAGATAGGTCATAAACTTGGCAACCCCTGTATATTCATCAGCCTCGTGGCCCGCCAAAGCCCACAGGGTTGCGCCGCCAATAATTGAGTTTTGCGGGGCTGAAGCAACGTCTGTGTCCAGCGGCAGCATGGTTTGCGCAAAGTTGAACTCCGCCTGCGATTTAATCGACCCGTAATAAGCCGAAGAATTCATCCACATGCCACATTCACCATTGGTGAACAGCGGCAAGCTGTCACCGCGACGACCGCCGTAAACAAATAAATTGCCATCCGTCATTGATGCAATATCATCAAGGCGCGCTATGACTGCGTCGTTGTTAAAGCTAAACTCGGTGTCAAAGCCTGCAAAGCCGTTTTCCTTGGTTCCAAGCGACAGGTTATGCCAAGATGAATAGTTTTCAAGCATGACCCAAGACTGCCAGCCAAACGACACACCACATTTCATACCGTTATCGACCAGTGCTTGCGCGGCGGTTTTAACCTCGGCCCAAGTCGTAGGAACTTTCGCCCCAGCNGCATCAAAGGCGTCTTTGTTATACCACATCACAGGCGTAGAGCTGTTGAACGGCATCGACAGTAACTCGCCAGTTGGAGTTTGATAATACGAAATCACGGCTGGCAGATAATCGCTCTTGTTAAACGCCTCGTTCGAGTCCGCCATCAATTGCTCAATGGGATATACTGCACCCTTTGCCGCCATCATAGTGGCAGTCCCAACTTCAAAAACCTGAACCAGATGCGGTTGCTCTTTGGCGCGGAAAGCTGCCACGGCTGCCGTCATTGTTTCGGTATAGTTGCCTTTGTAAGTTGGCACGACTTTATAGGCGCTTTGCGACGCATTAAAATCGTCAGCAATTTTATTGACGCGCTCGCCATTGGTCCCGCCCATCGCGTGCCACCAATCAACCTGAACGGCGTCAGCAAAAGCCGATGTTGCCAATGTGGCAATTGTACCGGCAAGTATAAGTGTGTTTCTCATAGAAAGCTCCTTTGGTTATCTAATCAGCCCGGGTAGCGATCGTACATGACATCATGGTAAAACAACTGTGAAAGTTATATGTACCATCCCAATCTGCAGTGACCTAACCCCCCATCCCAGAATCTTCGTGACGCATGAATCACTCAGAGTTATCAACATAAGAACCAAATCACTTTAAATTTAATAAGTCAAAGTAATTTATTATAACTTTTTTATAACATTGTGTTATGTTAAATTGGTCTCTAAGGTGCAAGCAGACACATACGGAGATATTGACGCCATGGCCCTGAGATTACGACAGCTACAGGCGTTTGAAGCAGTGGCAACCACAGGCAGCGTCACGCGCGCAGCCGCAAGCCTCAGTATTTCACAACCCGCGGTCAGCAGGTTGTTGTCTAGTTTTTCCGACAAAATTGCCTTTGACCTATTCATACGCAAAAACGGGCAGTTGTTGCCTACCCAAGAGGCCAGACTGCTGCTAGGTGAAGTCTCACGGGTGCTGGAAGGGCTCAAAAATATTGAAGAATTACAGCATGATCTGACAGAGCGCACCGCAGGTCACCTGAGGATCGCATGTCTTCCAGGATTTGCGACAAGCCATCTTCCCAATGTGATGATAGATTTCCTTAAAACTCGCCCCAGCGTCACAGTGACAATAGAACCCGACCGGCCAGAGCGCATTCTAGATTGGATTATTGGTCAGCAATATGATTGCGGTCTGACAGACATTCATAGCCATCCGGCAACCGAAAGCCGCAATTTTCAAATCCGCACCGTGTGTATTTTTCCCAAGGGCCATTGGCTAGGCAAAAAATCCACGATCGGACCAGAAGATCTGGTCAAGGAAAAACTAATCCATACCCGAAGAGACAGCCCCTTTTTCATAGCACTAAACCAAGCGTTTATCGATAAGGGTGTCAAACTTCCATCTTGGATTGAAACCCGACAGTTCACCGGTGCCTGCGCTTTGGTGGCCAAAGGCAATGGCGTCTCCGTTGTCAGTGAATTGGACGCCAGCCAATTTTCTAATCACGATATTGAAATGCGACCTTTCCTGCCACATGTTCCGCATCACCTGTCAGTGCTCCGCCCAATTGCCACACCCCCTTCGCTCATTACGCTTGAATTTATTGAAACTTTCGCTGAAAGCCTAAAGCCTTTTGTGACGACCGATTGAGACTGAAGCTCTCCTCATACAGGCAGACCAAAGCGGGGAACTCGCTTCGCCATGAAACCCAAAGGTATCTTTTACAAGGTCACCGGTTACTAGCGACGTGCGCGACGTAACAAACCATATATGACCCCAAGCCGTATCCCAGACATCTTTTGTTGTTCCTGTTTCGCAAGATCACTCTTCTTCGAGGGTATCTTCCCTCTTGTAAAACAAATCAAAATGCAATTCTTGCATCACGTGCTGAATAGCCGCGACAGAAAGGATTTTTCCAGAAAAATGTAATTGACTTTGTGGAACGTTCCATTTCCTGCTGAAAGTCACGATCGCCATGGAGACCACAAATCCAAGACCTTGGTCTATATGGCTCTTTCCTATTCATCGTACGTTTATGCGCCGAAGTATCGACCCAAAAGACATACCATGCCTTGACTTATCGCATACGATCCGAGAGCCGATATATAGCATCGCATTTTACTATCACCACTTTAGACTTTTATCACAAACAAGGACACAATTCAT
>NYVC01000101.1 GCA_002684375.1 Marinovum sp. | reverse complement strand
TGAGAAACTGACATTAGACGATTGGCTGGCCTTCAAAATTGCAGAAAGAATAAATACTGAATAGACATCCGCGCCTCAATTCTGATGTACCGCTCAGCCCTTGTTGAAAGTCAGCAAGGGGAATTAATCGTCGTACCGCATAATAAAATCAAACTCTTAAATGTTCAAGACTTACGAAAAAAGCAATAATTTAAAAAGATTATCACCATCGCTGTCGTCGCATCTTGGTTAGCCCAGAGCGTTGTTGCAAAAGTTCCAAGTAAATACCTGTCAGAGGGCCAATTTTCTGTAGTTTGTCAAAATAATGCCGAAGATTCCAATGAGAACTTTCATGTATTTTTGAAAGAATGCGATAGCTGCGTCTGAATAGATAGAAATATTACCAGCATTCATGGAACTGTTGAGATGAATTGGCCCTGCTTTTTAAGGCAGGTTTGGAAATTGGCTAAGATGTAGGAAATTTCTGTTTATGCCGCTTTTCGTATCTTTGCTTGAGTCAGCAGACGATGTTCGGTGTCCGCTAATCAAGGGCGGTGTGAGGCCGATCGGAATTTTAAAAGCCAACTCAGTCATCGATGATCCATTTCACTTAAAAACCGTCGGTAATTTTATGCAGATAGACGGCCTTTTGCTTCAAGGACAGCCACAATTCTTTGATTTAGATGTTGTCCAGATAACGGCCCCTGCCATTCAGCAAGATTTTGATTTTGCCATCAGTCAAAGTTGCAACCGAGCCAGAGCCTTCTCTGATCTGTGTTCATGATCTCTGGCTTGCCGTGTTCGGAAAAAGCGCCTCCAATGCCTCAACACAAAAGCTAACATCCAGCGTTTTTGCGTGTTTGACGTCAGATCGTATGGGTCCGAATAGCCTTAGTCGCTAAGAGAAGTGCAAATCCTAATNGAACGGTGGCGACTTCACTACAANACCGTCAGANCTCAAAGCGCATTTGGGTGCTGTCNACCTGTGCCAGAGTGTATCCTCACANTGGACCAAAATCCGACTATACATTGACATTTAGCATGGCCCTCCGACTGTGCGCAGTTCAAATCGATTATTTCAAAACCCAGCGTCGCCCAGTGTCATTGCCAATCAGGCGATGAATTTCGGGGTGTTCCGCTAATTTTTGCCGTTCGCGCACCTGAGACCGAAAGGCCGATGGTGTTAAGGAAAATTGAAGTTTGAAACAGCGTGTCAACTCTGCCGGATAGGAAAAACCGCATGCATGGGCGACCGCTTTGATGGAATGCTCTTCGTAGAAAAGAAAATTCCGCGCGGCTTGCAAACGAATTCTTAGATACAGTCGCATTGGTGAAACTCCAAATGCTTTATGAGATGCCCTCGACAGACTGCGTTGTGGGATCTCAAGATGTGTGGCTAGCTCAGAAAGGGTAAGCGGAAAATCTAAATTTTGCTCCATCGTTGCGACCAACCGCGAAGTCAATGACATAAACTCAACCTCNCGTCCCCGATCATCGCGCTGTGAGACGCCACCATCACGGCGGGTGTGAACCATAGCATTGGCCACTTCATTGGCCATCGCATCACCTGCAAAACGCGCGATCAAGGCAAGCATCAGATCCAAAGTGGCAACTCCACCAGAGCATTGTGCGCGGTGCTCGTTCAATTGAAAAATTTGGTCGTGAAGTATGGCCTCTGGGAACCATTCGCGAAACGTCGGGGCCGCTTCCCAGTGCAGAACCACGTCTGGAGCGCCATCTGTGGCTATCAGCCCAGCCTGAGCCAGGGCATAGGCGCCAGTATCAACACCGCCCACCACCGTTCCAAAACGCGCAGAGGTCCGCAGGTAGGTGAGCAATTTGTGAGATACATGCTGTGTTGGTAGGTTTCCTTCAAATAATAAACAAACGGCCGCAGGTTTAACNCTGTCAAAATCACAATTGGCGGCAAACCACATCCCATTACTAGCTCGCATATCAGCTGCATTTTCACTTACAAACTGCCAGCTGAACAAATCCTTGCCCGAATTCTGATTGGCGATGCGAAGCGCATCCGTGGCAAGAATCAGTGCGGCGAGCGGAAACTCAGGTTGTANNATAAAGGCAAAATGCGTTTGCTTTGCCGCATGCACCGGTTGTCTTTCCTGCATATTTCCTCATATTTGGCCAAAATAACTTATCCAATGGCCACTATACTTAACTATTTTTATAAAAACAGCCACAAGATTAACCGGTAGGTCTTTCTGTACGAATGAGAGATCAGACGCGACATAATAGACATTTTTGACGCAGCGTAATTTGACGGTGGAGGTTTCCACACCGTCAGAGCTGGCTTGGTGTCATCAAATCGGAGAATAATTACGTGGATCATCTGAAGACCGGACTAGAAGGTTGCTATGTCACCATACCGACCCCGTTCCACGACACACCAGATATGGAAATCAATGAGCCCGCCCTGCGGACCTATGTGCGCTTCTTACTTGATGCGGGGCTGAACCGAGACTACGCCACGTTTTTGGCGGGCGGTGCAGCAGGTGATTTCTCAACCATGACCTTTGAAGAGCGCCTCAAAGTAGCTGAAATTGTTATCGACGAAGCGGCCGGTGCCATACCGATCGCGATCGGGGCCCAGACCGCCAGCACACTAGAACTGGTGCGGCTAACAAAGGCTGCAAAACGAATAGGAGCCGATTACATTCAGGTGTCCTGTCCATTTTACTTTAATCATACAGAGGGTGATTTTGAGGCGTATATTCGCGCCGCTGCCGAAGCAGAACCAAATCTGGGTATCATCGTGTATAACACGTTCTGGACGGCTCAAAACCTTTCTTTTGCGATGGTAGAAAGGCTTTCAGAAATTCCGAATATCGTTGGTTTAAAGTGGGCTGCGCCGCGCACGGACGCAATGGAGTTTGAAGATGTCTGTTCACATTTTTCGAAGCGATTTACAATTATTGACAATAACTTGTTGTTTGGGATGAGCGCCACCCCCGCCCTCGGTGCCCGCGCGTTTGAGGTGCACCACTGTAATTTCTGGCCCGAGTGGGGGATCAAACTGATCGATGAAGTGCGGATGCAAAACTACGCTGAAATTTCACGCATGTTGGTCGAAGAAGCCATGCCATTTTACAAACTTTGGGTGGAAATTGAGAACGATTATACCAGTGGTGACGGATATCTCGACAAACTTTGTATGGAATTAATCGGTCTGCCTTCAAGCCGCTGCCGACCCCCTACTCGGGACATTCGTAAGACCTACAGAAAACAAACCTATGACATGATGAAGAAAATTAAAACACCGCGTTTGCAAATCTAAAGAAGACAACGGCACAGAACGGCAAGAAAATTACAATCAAACCCAACCAAAGGAGATGAGAAAGATGAAAGTTAAGATGATGAAGACACTCGCAGTGGTAGTTGCAACAAGTTTTGCAATTCCCTCTATTGCAGCAGCAGAAGACGACGTTCGTCTACGTCTTAATTGGATGTATTACGGCTCACATGCCGGTTTTGCCCTAGGCAAGGACGCAGGTTATTATGACGATGCTGGCATCGATATCGATATACGCTCTGGCAATGGCTCAAGCTCAGCGCACCGCCTTGTGGCGAATGGGGACAGCGATTTTGCCTATGGATCCTGTGGCGCGATGATCAACTTGGCATCACAGGGCGCTGAGATCATCTCGATTGGCGTAATTGACGCAATGGGTTCTGAGGCGATTTTAGTCAGACCCGACGCGGGGATCTCGTCAATCGCAGATCTTAAGGGCAAAATGCTACTTACCACTGCAAATGCTGGCGTGAATACCTTNTTCCCGATTGTGCTTGCTAACGCCAACTTGACAGCCAGTGATATTAACCTGACCAACGTACCAGACGGCGCACTTGTGTCGAGCTACCTGCAGGGATCTGGAGGTGCGGTTGGCATTCTTGGTGGTGTAGATGACAAGCCTGCTGAAATTCAGGCAAATGGTGGCGATGCGCCAGTGATTTTTCCATATTCTGACTTTGGCGTTGATCAAGTCGGATATTGCATCAGCACGCGTAAAGAGCTGGTAGCAAACAACCCCGATTTGGTAAAACGTTTCATGACAGCAACGATCCGGTCGTACAAAGCCGCAGAAGCCAACCCAGATTCAGCGGTAGCTGCGATCGCAGACATCGTAGGAGGTTCGATGGCCGAGGATCAAGGCAAAGCACAATCCCGCGCAGTTTTGGACGTCACACTCGGCCTGCTGTATTCGGCTGGAAATACAGAACGCAAGCTGGGTCTTAATGTTCCTGGCGATTGGGCCAGCATGGTCAGCTTGATGAAGGAATATAATGATCTGGATGCCAATGCAGATCCAGCTTCATTTTACACGAATGACTTCATCGACTAACTTTTCTCTCTAACGTCGCCGGGCGCAGTGTATTGCTGCCCCCGGCGCACAGAAGGCAATTTGCATGAGTCACCGAATAGAACTGTCAACAGTCGAAAAAACATTTGGAGCCGGCGCGTCAGCAGTGCATGCCTTTGGTCCGGTTAGCATGACAGTAGAGGCCGGTGAATTTGTTTCGCTGCTTGGCCCATCAGGGTGTGGAAAATCCACTCTAATGCTGATGACTGCGGGGCTGCTGGAACCCAGTAAAGGATCAATCACCATCGCAGATATTCCGGTAACGGGACCACAAACCGATATCGGCATTATGTTTCAGGATAATACGCTGGTGCCATGGCGCAGTGTCCGAGGCAACATTGAACTGCAGCTTGAAATGCGTGGCATCGTTCCTGCAACTGAGACCGAAAAAATCGATGCACTTTTACGCGCGGTCCAGATGGAGGATTTTGCCGATCGTTTTCCTTATGAATTATCTGGCGGCATGCAGCAACGGGCGGCGTTCTGCCAGGCGATGATTCACAGCCCACAGACCATGTTGCTTGATGAACCACTCGGCAAGCTCGATGCGATGACCCGCGAGAGCATTCGCAGTGACCTGCAACGCCTGTGGATGCAAGAGCGCCCAACTGTGATGTTTGTCACACACTCAATCGAAGAGGCGGTCCAGCTTTCCAGTAGAGTGGCTGTCATCACCCCTCGGCCTGGCCAGATTGAGAGAGTACTCGAGATCAATCTACCCTATCCGCGGGATTTTGATGTGAAAAACACGCCCGAATTCAGTGCCTATGTGCGCGAAACACAGGAGATCTTTCGAGGATATGGCGTCATTTAAATCTTACACCATCCTGTCGATGGTAAAACGGCGCTTTGAGCAATCTTGGATGTTCATTGCCTTTTTCATCGGGTTTTTCCTGTTTTGGGAATACTCAGTGATCTGGTTCGAGATCCCGCGCTACATCCTGACCCCGCCGTCACTTGTCATTACCAAGGGTGCGGCTGACCTGGATCGGCTACTCTATTACACTTATGTCACCGGCCTCGAAGTGGTCCTAGGCTATAGTATTGCCTTGGTTTTGGCATTGCCGCTGGGCCTTGCTATTGCCTTTTCGCAGACACTAAAGCGTACTGTTTACCCATTTATCGTTTGTATAGAAATGGTTCCAAAGATTGCCTTTGCACCACTGTTTATCTCTTGGCTGGGATTTGGTTTATTACCCAAGGTAATCATCGTCTTTCTCGTATGCTTTTTTCCCATTGTACTAAATGCGATTCTCGCCTTTAGTTCTCTCAGTGAGGAGTTGACACTATTTTGTAGATCAACCGGTGCAGGGGCTTGGCGTACGTTTCTGAAGATCCGACTGCCCGCTGCTTTGCCCCAATGTTTTGTCGGCTTCAAATACGCCGCCATCAACGCTACTGTAGGGGCCGCAATTGCCGAGTTCATCGGATCAGACGAAGGCCTTGGCTTCTATATCCAGATTGTTACCGGAAACATGCGACCCGATCTGGCATTTGCTGGTATTTTCTTTCTTACATTGATCGGCCTGTGCCTGTTTGGGCTTGTCACCTTGACAGAAAGAATACTGATTCCTTGGCACATCTCGGTCCGCCGTAGCTGATCAAAACATACTATTAGGAAAACTGATATGGAACTGACAAAAGAAAAGGCGCAACGTATTGCTTCCGGGCCAGCACTGCCCACCAGAGCATTTATCGGCGGTCACTTATTTTATGCCTCCGTTGGTGCCAAATTTAAAACGATAAACCCAGCCAATGCACAGGTAATTGCAAATGATACCCACTGCACGGGCACAGATATAGATAAAGCGGTAACAGCAGCCCGGCGCAGTTTTAATGATGGTAGTNGNTCACGCGCAGGCCCCGAGTATCGCAAAAAAACCTTNCTACGATTGGCCGCGCTGATCCGAGAGAACACGGCAGAACTGGCGGTCTTGGAAAACCTCAACAGTGGTAAAACCAAAACTGATTGCTTGCATGAAATCGGCAATGAGGTTGCAGACCATGTCCAGTGGTATGCAGAGCTCGCTGACNAGACCTTTGGCAAGGTTGCGCCAACTGGCGAAAAGGCGANGGCACTTGTTGTAAAAGAGCCTTCGGGGGTGGTTGGATTAATTCTTCCATGGAATTTTCCATTGCTTATGGCGGCGTGGAAATTGGCCTCAGCTTTAGATGCGGGTTGTTCATGCATTGTCAAAAAAGCCGAACATCCCCCTCTAGCTGCACTTAAATTGGCACAGTTGGCCCAAGAATCTGGGGGGCCCAACGGTGTTTTGAGCGTTGTGGTTGGTGTGAAGGAAACCACTGGTCAGGCCCAGTGGCGTCATCATGATATCAATATCGTCTGTTTTACCGGATCGACTAAAGTCGGCGGATACTTCCTGCGGTATGCTGGGGAAAGTAATCCTAAGAGTGTCGTTTTGGAAATAGGTGACAAGAGCCAGTTCATCATACTGGATGACGCAGACCTGACNGATGATCTCAATGAACATGAGACAACAGCTGCATTTTGGACCAGTGGGCAGACTTGCTCTGCAAATATACGTCAGATTGTCGATGCTAAAATCGCTGACAGTTTTCTAGACAAGGTCATTGTGCGGGCCAAAGCATACAGGGCCGGTGACCAATTTGACCCTTCTTGTGATACTGGTGCGATTGTACCTCAGGAACATATGGCAGCGTGATGGGGTACATTGACAAAGGTAGTGCCGAACGTGGCCAAAAACTATCCGGTGGTGCGCGAGATGGCTTAGGCCACTTAATCGAACCTACAGTCTTTGGCGGACTGTCCGCAGATATGACCATAGTCAGGGAAGACACATTTGGCCCGGNGCTTGGGATTTCNCCANTCTCTGACAAAGANAAAGCGCGTCGTATCGTGACAGATACTGTGTATGGACTACACGCCATAGTATTCACCAAAGACATTGACCGTGCCCATCATATGGCCCGACNGCTGCCCTGTGGCACTGTGGCAGTCAACGGATTTTCAAAGGGTGATATCAAAACTCCATTCTGNGGCTACAAACGTTCAGGGCCGCTGTCCCGCGACGATGGAACCGAAGCATTGGACCAATACCTTCAAACCAAAACAATCTGGATTTCCACAAGGAAAAACAAGTGATCCGAGTTGCACTTTGCGTAGATTTATCACCGGCTCAAACCTCACGCCTTCGGGTGGGTCTTGAAGGCGCTGAACTGGTAGAAAGTAATGAGCTGGCAGGTTGTGATGTCGCCTTTGGTAACCCCGAAGCAGACGCCTTAATTGGTGCCACATCCCTGAGATGGGTCCAATTGGAATCCGTTGGGTTTAGCGAATATCTGAATTTGGATTGGGATAAGTTGGGGCAGCGTCTTACCCTGACAAATCTGGCTGGATTATTTGCCGACCCAGTGGCAGAAACTGCGCTGGCTGGTTTGNTGGCNATGGCGCGTGGAATTGATGAACTGCTGCATCTCCAGGCCACCAGCACTTGGAAAGGTGATCCGGTTAGAACAAGGCTCCGATCACTGTCAGGNAATCACGTTGTGATGGTTGGTTTCGGCGCGATCAACCAAAGNTTGGCGACTTTATTGGCGCCATTCAACTGCCAGATCACGCCTATTCGTACGNCNACCCCTGTTGAAAAAATGGATCNCGCGCTTGCNACAGCCGATATTGTCGNCTGCTGCGNCCCTGACACATTAGCCACCCGGGGNATGTTTGATGCAGCCCGATTGGCGCTGTTGCCCAAGCACGCAGTCTTTGCAAACTTTGGGCGCGGCTCTATTGTGAACGAAGCNTCACTCGCTGACGCCCTGAACAATGGCCAGATNGGTGGGGCTTTACTGGACGTCACCGAAGANGAACCACTGCCCACCAGTCATCCATTCTGGAAATGCCGAAACACAATTCTGACACAGCATTCCGGTGGTGGTACTGCGGATGAACTGGATAAGAAAATTGATGTCTTTCTGTCCAATTTTACTCGCTTCAGAAATGGCGAACCGTTGGTAGGTATTGTCGATATGAAAAGAGGTTATTAATGTCTAGGATTGTGAATATTCGCTGTGTTTTGCTCAGTTCGCCCTACGCCGATGCTGATGATCCAGAAATCAAAGAGTGCTTTCCTAACGGCCCAAAGCGCACTATTGGCATGGTCGAGGTGACGTTGGAGGATGGCACGACTGGGCTGGGAGAGGGATATCTGGCGGTTTTTGCACCTTTGGTTTTTAAATCTATTGTTGACCTTTGCACGCCACAGGTGATGTTTAAAAACGGCTTTGACATAGCGCGACGTGTCCAAGACTTGCGTTCGCTTTGTGATTACTGGTCACTGCAAGGGGCGGCNCGACATGTGATTGCCGCCTTTGAAATTGCATTNCAGGATGCCAAAGGGAAATCACTAGGACAACCAGTCTATGATTTACTGGGGGGGGCTAAAAGCGACCAGATTGCCATTTATGGATCGGGTGGTTGTTGTGATGCAAAGGAACAGTTTCAACGCGAATTGGGTGAACTCAACACNCTGGGGATCAAAAGCTATAAAATTCGATCGATTAAAACTGACATTCTGCGCACCGTCTGGGTGCTGGAGGAAGCCGCCAAACACGGCATTTCTGTAGGCGTGGACATGTGTCAAAATTTAGCTGATCCGCCACAGGCAGTTGACGATGTTGTTTCATTTGTTGAGGCCGTGCATGCCCTCACNAATCATAGGATGATTTTTGTGGAAGAGGCACTTGGTCCTGATTGCCCAGATGAGTTCCGCAATTTACGTGGAAGGATTGATGTGGCTGTCTGCGGCGGCGAAATCATCACGACACCAAAAGAAATGATCGAACGCATCAACGCAGATGTTTATGATTTCGTACANCCAGATGCCTCAGTGATGGGAGGGATTTCAGCCGTTATGGATGTTTTTGAAGCTGCAAAGTCAAAAGGGACCGACGTAGTTGTTCATGCTTGGGGTGGTGCTGCAGCNATTATGGCNAGCTATCATGCTGCATTTGCTGCTGGTGGAAAACTTGTAGANTATCCGATGCTGGCTTTTCCGCTCGGGGCGGAGATGATCGGTGATCAAGGTAAAATAATTAACGGAGAGCTTTTGCGGCCCACCGCACCGGGGTTAGGGGTGACACTGACCAAGGAAATGGAAGCGCGTTATCCATTTGATGAAACAGCAGTTTATTCTTGTGCGTTGATTGATTTTGGTCCACCACCTGACATTTACTGGGCATCCCCATAAAAAGCGTGAACTTGGTCGCACCAGACAGACCCAATGAGATTAGCAGCCTGACATGAAACTAGGGTCTACCTTAACAAGGCTGCAAAATGGTCGAAAAACTGGGACCACTTCTGAACCACTACAGCTAAAGCCAAAGATTATCGTTTTCAACGTCGCATTAATTGATGAGATGAATCATAGGGTGACGCTT
>NYVC01000100.1 GCA_002684375.1 Marinovum sp. | reverse complement strand
CCCCCCCCCCGCCCCTCCCATGGACTATGTAAGCCACCCACGCACCCCCCCAGGCCCTCAAAGGCTCGGGCTTCTCGATCTCTTCAAAGTGCAAGCACCCGATCCAAAATTGACGGCCCTTGTTTTCACTACCCTGTGGTATTGCAAGTTGGATGTGATCGAGCCTCATCTCGCGTATGGATCCTTAAGCGCCGGCAGGATTGTGCCGCTGCAGTCGCCAAAGCCGATGGTAAAGCCGTCCCCTTGGGCGGCACCACTGAGGGTCAAGGTGTCGCCATCCTCAAGAAAGCTGCGGCTTTCGCCGGTGTCGAGGGTGATTGGCTCCTTGCCGCCCCAGCTCAGCTCTAACAAAGCGCCGCGCTGGTGCTTTTCGGGGCCGGATATGGTGCCAGATCCAAGCAGGTCACCCGCCGTCATCGGGCAACCCGAGGTGCTGTGATGGGCCAGTTGCTGTGCCGAGGAATAATACATCTCGCGGTAATTGGTGCGGGCGATGGTGCTGCCGATTTTGCCCTGCGGTGCGAGGGTGACTTCGAGATCGATATCATAGAGCATTGGACCGGTGTCACGCAGATGTGGCAACAGTTCAAAATCACGTGTCGGCGTGTCGCAGCGAAATGGCTCGAGCGCGGCTTTGGTGATGATCCAAGGGCTGATAGAGGTGGCGGTGGCCTTGGCCTGAAACGGCCCAAGCGGCTGATATTCCCAGGCTTGAATATCGCGCGCCGACCAGTCGTTCAGCAAAACATAGCCAAAAATCATCTGGTCGGCCTCATCTAAGGTAACCGGTCCAAAGCTGTCGGTCCCGACGATGGCGCCCAGTTCCAGCTCAAGATCGAAACGGGCGCTGGGCGCAAATCGCGGCAGGGTGTCGTCGGGTCCTTTAAGCTGACCCCAAGGCCGGCGGATATCGCTGCCTGAGACCACCACCGACGAAGCCCGTCCGTTATAGCCGATTGGCAAATGAAGCCAGTTGGGTGGCAAGGCATTCTCGGCGCCGCGAAACATGGTGCCGACATTGGTGGCATGGTGCCGTCCGGCATAGAAATCGGTGTATTCCGACACCAGAAACGGCAGATGCATGCAGGCATCCGATTGCGCCACCATAAAGCCCTCAAGCCGGGACTGATCTGTGCTGCCTTGTCCGAGTAATTCCAGCAGGCGGTTGCGCAGATCGCCCCAAGCCTCGGGCCCCTGTTCCATCAATTCGTTCCAGAACGGCACATCAAAAACCGGTCCCGCGCCAAGGTCGATTAAGCCGGCTTCTTCACAGGCCTGTAGATCGAGGATCATCTGGCCAATGGCAACACCGCAACGCGGGTCGCTATGTGCGGTTGAGAAGACCCCATAGGGCAGGTTGTTCAGCGGAAACGGGCTGTCGCCATGATTGGCCGAGGCGACCCAACTGTGTAATAGAGGCATTCTTAGTTCCTTGTAGTCAGGTGTATAGGTGTCAACGACCGATTATTTGACCCCTGGCGTACCGTCAAATTTCTTTTCAATGTCATTCCAGCAGTCAATATAGTCATCCTGCAGCGGCGCTTCATTGGCGGCAAAGTTGGTCAGATGCTGTGGAAAGCGCGTCTCGAACATGAACGACATGGTGTTTTCCAACTTTTGTGGGCCAAGTGTCGCGTTTGAAGCAGCCTCAAAGGCGGTGTTATCGGGTCCGTGTGGCAGCATCATGTTATGTAGGCTCATACCGCCGGGCACAAAGCCTTTGGGTTTGGCGTCATACTGGCCGTGAATATTACCCATCAGTTCTGACATGATATTCTTGTGGTACCAAGGTGGCCGAAAAGTGTTTTCGGATACCAGCCACCGGTCGCGAAACAGCACAAAATCTATATTTGCCGTACCCTCAACCCCGGAGGGCGCGGTCAGCACAGTAAAGATCGACGGGTCGGGATGATCGAACAAAACCGCCCCCACCGGACAATAGCTGCGCAGATCATATTTGCACGGAGCGTAATTGCCGTGCCAAGCCACCACATCTAACGGGCTGTGGCCGATTGCGGTTTGATGGAACTGACCACACCATTTAACTGTCACGGTCGAGGCGGCGTCACGATCCTCAAACGCTGCAACCGGGGTTTTGAAATCACGTCGGTTGGCCATACAGTTGGCGCCGATCGGGCCACGCCCCGGCAGGGCGAATTTCTGCCCATAGTTTTCACACACAAAGCCCCGCGCCGGCCCGTCAAGTAGTTCGACCCGATACAACAAACCCCGCGGGATAATTGCGATCTCTTGCGGTTCAAGATCGATGATACCTAATTCGGTGGCAAAGCGCAGCCGACCGGCTTGTGGCACGACCAATAGCTCGGAATCTGCGGAATAAAAATAGGCATCCTGCATCGAGGCGGTGACCAGATAGATATGGCTGGCCATGCCGGTCTGGGTGTTTACATCACCGGCGGTGGTCATTGTGCGCATCCCGGTAAGCCAGGTCTGAGCCTGTTCGGAATGTGGCACTGGATCCCAGCGGTATTGTCCAAGGCTGGTGACGTTTTCGGCGAGATGCGGTGCGGTTTTCCAATAGGGCAGGTCGATGCGTTCATAGCGTTGCGAATGTTTGACCGAGGGGCGTATTCGGTAACACCAACTGCGCTCGTTCTGGTCTGTGGGAGCGGTAAATGCGGTGCCGGAAAGTTGCTCGCCATACAGGCCGTAATTGCATTTTTGTGGGCTGTTCATGCCCTGTGGTAACGCGTCGGGCAGCGCTTCAGTTTCAAAGTCATTACCAAATCCGGGCATGTATTTTTGAGCCTGGATTGGCAGAATTGCCGTATTGGGGCTGCGCTTGGGGTCGGCTTGCAGGGTCATTGAGGTATCCTTGCTTGTATGGGGTTTAGAATAATAGTTGTTTTTGTAACTAACAAGCCATAGTCAGGGCGGTATGGAAAATTCTGACACTTTCGATTTACGGCTGTTTTTACCCTATTTGCTCAATCAGGCGGCCGAAGAAAGTAGCCTGTCGTTTCAGCGGGTCTATAAAGACCGCTATGGCATGTTGCGTACCGAGTGGCGGGTGCTGTTTCATTTGGGCATTTTTGGTCGGATGACCGCGCGTGATATTGGGCTGCGGGCAAAATTACATAAGACAAAGATCAGTCGCGCGGTGCAAAAGCTGGCGGATCGTCGGTTTATAACCCGTCACCGCAGCGATACGGACCGTCGCCAAGAACTGTTAGAGCTCACGGTGGCGGGGCGAACAGCCTATCTTGATTTGCGCACCATCGCAGAGCGGTATCAAGCAGATCTGGGGACAGAATTTACCAAAGCCGAGCTGGCCCTTTTGCAAAACATGCTACAGCGTCTGGCTGGGAAGGCTTGAAAGACGGGCCATAAATCACATTAAAAATCGACTGACACCTCTGGCAGGTTGAGCGCTTTAATCAGATCGCGCAATTCCTGACGCGCCGCAATGTTCGAAATATTCAGGTGTTTGACGCCAATATCTTTCAGATCCAACAGGGTCAGCCCCCGAGGGAACAGTTCGCGAAACACCACCCGTTCGTTAAAGCCGGGCGCCACCCGAAAGCCGATTCGTTTGGCGAGCTTATGCAGCGCTTTTTCCATTTTTTGCTTGTTTAGCATCTGTTGCGAACCAACCCGATTACGCAGCACGACCCAGTCGATCGGCTGCAGCCCAGCTTGGGCCCGCAATTGTCGCGCATTCCACACCATTTCGGCATAGACCGAGGGACCGACGATATTTTCGCCCTCATTGTCGATATGGGCCAGCAGGTCAAAATCGACAAAGCTGTCATTCATCGGGGTGATCAGCGTATCGGCGAGCGAATGGGCGACCTGACTAAGTCGGGTATGGGACCCCGGGCAATCGATTAATATAAAATCACTTGCCGGCTCCAGTTCGGCCACGGCGGCCGATAGGCGGTGATCATAGACATTTTCCCCGGGTTTGAGGCTGTCGGGATCAATGTCCGGCAGGGCGACAAAATTGGGACTGGGCAGGGCGATATTGTTTTGCGCAGAAAACTGTGTGCGGTTCTCGATATAGCGTCCAAGCGTTTTTTGCCGCAAGTCCAGATCGAGCGCACCCACCCGATGGCCCATACGCGCCAGTGCTGAGGCGACATGCATTGAAACGGTAGACTTGCCCGCTCCGCCCTTTTCATTGCCTACGGCAATTATATGCGCCATGTGTTTCCCCTTGCTCTGCCGGTAGAGCGATTGTTTTAATGTACCAATAGTAAAGCTTGTAATAATAATTTGAAAGGGGGCAGCCACGGATTAGAAATGGTAATCTGGCTCTACCCGTCTCATATGCTTACAGAATAAAAAAACGCCACGCCCGAAGGCATGGCGTGTGTTGAACAGACGTCTCCGTTCTGATCAGAAACCAAGGCCTTCGTATTTCTTTTTGAACTTGGATACGCGACCGCCGGTGTCGAGAAGACGTGAGCTGCCACCATTCCATGCCGGGTGCGCCGAGGGATCGATATCAAGCGCCAATGTGTCGCCTTCTGCACCCCACGTCGACCGCATTTTCAGGATTGTACCATCGGTCATTTTAACATCGATAAAGTGATAGTCGGGATGGATGTCTTTTTTCATCTGTCCGCTCCTTACGCCTGTGCGCCCGCTTTGGGTTTGTAATTAGTGACTTCGGTAATCCGCGCAGATTTACCACGACGCGACCGCAGATAATACAGTTTGGCGCGGCGCACACGGCCCCTGCGAACAACTGTGATACTGTCGACATTGGTCGAATGCAGCGGGAACACACGCTCCACGCCTTCGCCAAATGAAATCTTGCGAACCGTAAACGATCCGGCGATGCCATGGCCGTTTTTACGACTGATGCAGACGCCTTCATAGTTCTGGACCCGGGTGCGGGTGCCTTCGGTTACTTTATAGCCGACACGGATGGTGTCTCCGGCTTTGAAATCGGGAATATCGTTCCCGAGGGCGGCGATCTGTTCCGCCTCTAGCTGTGCGATCAGGTTCATCGCGCTCTCCTATATTGCTTGCGGTTTTTTCCGCAAAGTTTGATGCCGCCTCAGAGCTCTTGGTCTTCATCCGGGTCCCTATCGTGCACCGCACAATAAGCCCGCCAGAGATCAGGTCGTCTTTCCTTGGTTAGCCTTTCAGCCTGCGCCTGACGCCAGTCGGTGATTTTGCCGTGATGGCCTGACAGAAGAATGTCTGGCACTGCACGGCCCCTCCAAACGGCAGGACGCGTATATTGCGGGTGCTCAAGCAGACCTTCAGAGAAGGATTCTTCCTCTGTCGACGCCTGATTCCCCAGAACGCGGGGTATAAGCCGGACCGTGGCATCAATCAAGGCCTGTGCGGCAATCTCTCCTCCGGTCAGGATGAAATCGCCCAGAGACACCTCTTGAATGGCGTATTCTTCAATCAGACGCTCATCCACACCCTCAAAACGGCCGCACAGCAGGGTGATACCCTCCGCGCGCGCCCATTGAAGAGCCATCGCCTGATCAAAGCGCTTGCCGCGCGGCGACAAATAGATCAACGGATAGCGGCCAGCAGCGCCTTTTCGGGTTGTGTCAATGGCCCGTCCCAGCACATCGGCGCGCATCACCATACCGGCTCCGCCCCCCGAGGGCGTGTCATCTACATTGCGGTGCTTGCCTTGCCCAAACAGCCGCAGATCGACTGTTTCGAGGGCCCAAAGACCGTTTTGCAGCGCCTTGCCGCTGAGGCTTTCGCCAAGGACACCGGGAAAGGCAGTGGGAAACAATGTCAGGACCTGTGCAGTCCAGGTGTCTTTGAGGCTGGGGGTGGGTGTAATCAGCGCGCGCGGCTGTGCCGAGGCCGAGATTGACAGCCGTCCATGAGATTTTGAGGCTTCGCCTGTGGTCATCATCGGGCCCTTTGTTTTTGCGGTCAGGGGTCGCTGGTTGCACCACTCGGTGCGTCGATATCAGCGATTATTTAGGGTCAGGAAAAGCGCCATCTGGAGGGTCTGTGATAACGCGTCTGGACGTCAGATCAACGGTCGGTACGACGGTGCGGGTAAACGGCAGCAGCACAGTGTCACTATGATCGAGGCTTTGTACTTCAAGCAGGTCGGTCGCGCCGTGATTTTGCACCGCTTTAATATGCCCCAGTTCAGTGCCACCACTGTCAAGCACTGCCATTCCGATCAAATCGCTATAGTAATATTCGTCATCGGGCAGTTGCGGCAGGCGTGCGCGGGGGACAAACAGCTTGACGCCGCGCAGCGCGTCTGCCTGTTCTTTCGTGGTGACCCCCGACAGCCGCACCGCCAACCCGTTCTTGATTGAGCGCAGAATACGAAGATCATAGTGATTGTCGCCATCCTCATCGCTGAGGGGGCCATAGCTGTCAATCGCATCAGCCTGCGCGGTGAAGCTTTTCACCCGCACTTCGCCCTGTACGCCAAACGCGCCGGCAATCACCGCCACACAGATCAAATCAGACATCTTTTGCCTCTCTGCAAACCCCGCCAACATAGGTGCCCTGTGCCTGCACGCAAGCCTCTCCGACCTGCTTGCGCTCAAACAGCACTCCGGCCGCAAAGGCAACCGTCAGCAGCACAATCAGTCGAATCGGCCGAAATAACATACCAGCCTACCTCGTCTCAACGGGCAGATGGCCCCGACGCGTGTCCCATCCCGATGTTTCCAGTTCTGGCCTGGTGTCATTGGTCTCTGGCCAGCCCACGCAGAGATACGCCACAAGCCGCCAGTCTGTTGACACGGTCAGATCCTCCGCCAGTTGTGCTTGGTCCAGAATAGAGACCCATCCAACACCCAAGCCCCGCGCGCGCGCCGCCAGCCAGAACAGATTGATCGCGCCGACGACGGAATACCGTCGCATTTCGGGCATGGTTTTGGCACCAAGCCCGCTGCCTTTGTCGGTGGCCTCGTCGCAATAAACCGCCAAATGTACGGGGGCGTCCCGCATGCCGGACAGTTTCAACCCCGCATAAAGCACGGCCTTTTCACCGCTATAGCCCTGCAGGGCGTCTTGATTGGCGATTTGGAAGTTTTTGCACGCCGCTGCACGTGCCTCTGTGCTCTCGACCCGAATCACCCGCCAAGGTTCGGACAGCCCGACAGAAGGGGCAAACAAGAACGTCTCTAGACATTCTTGCACCAGCGCGTCGTCAACCGGATCTGAGCGAAAGCGGCGCACGTCGCGCCGCCACCGCATCAGATCGGCCAGATCGCTCTGGAAGGCTTTTGGAAAAAGGTCCATGCCAGAGCCAACCTTAGTTATTCCGCCGCGGCGGTCTCTTCTTCGGCTGCAGCCGGCGCGTCTGCCTTAGTGGCGTCTGCGGCTTTCGCGGCCTTTTCCTCAGCACGGTTCACAGCTTTTTCACCGGGTGTGCCTTTTTTAGGGTTGTTGCGCTCTTTCTTTGGCACAACGCCGGCGGCTTCTAGCATGCGGCTGATCCGGTCGGTAACTTGTGCGCCTTCACCCAGCCAGTACTGGACACGCTCAAGGTTCATTTTTACTCGGTCTTCGCTGTCTTTGGGCAGCAGCGGGTTATACGTGCCCAGTTTCTCGACAAAGCGGCCGTCGCGCGGCATGCGGCTGTCGGCCGCTACGATGCGGTAAAAGGGGCGTTTTTTGCTACCGCCACGGGCGAGACGAATTTTAATAGCCATTTGGTATTCTCCTTTGGATGGCACTAGGTGCGGTGGGGGATACCCACCTCACGTTTGATGTTGTNTGTGATGGTGAATGACTTCCTGAATGATGAAGTTCAGAAATTTCTTGGCAAATTCCGGGTCGAGGTCGGCCCGTCTTGCAAGATCTTCCAGCCGCGCAATCTGCGTGGCTTCGCGGGCGGGATCTGAGGGTGGCAACGCGTGCTCTGCCTTCAGTTTTCCGACGGCTTGTGTGTGTTTGAACCGCTCGCCAAGCGTATAGACGAGGATCGCATCCAGTCGGTCAATGCTGTTGCGGTGATCTTTCAAAAGTTCTGCGGCGTGGGTGACGGGATCAGTCATGTCTGGACCTCGTTTTGGCTGGGGTGACAGGCAGATAAAGGGGCTTTTGGCGGGCACATAAAAAGGGTTGAACGGGTGAAAATTCTGGAACGGGCAGAGCAAAGATCATGACAGCGCCTNCGGTGCCGGATGACGATAGAGCATGCCCTCGCCCATGTTGGGGTTGGTATAGGTGCGCTCGTACATGGCACCCATCCGCTCGGCCAGTTTGACCGATCTTGTATTTCCGGCAATGATATTGCTGGTCAGCGTGGACATGCCCAGATCGCTATAGGCCCATTCACGCGCCCGGCTGGCCGCCTCAAAAGCAATGCCACGGCCTTCAAAACCGGCATAGACAACCCAGCCAACTTCGGGCTCNGGCCAGCCTTCGGGGTTCCAGATGCCACTGATACCTGCGACATCGCCCNTTTTTGTTTCAATGGTGAAATAGCCATAGCCGTGAATATGCCAATGCCCAATGCTGGTAGCAAACCAGCGCCACGCCTCATCCCGTTTCAAGGCACCACCAAACCCCCACGCGCGGGGCGCGTCGGCATAAAAGACCGCCAAGGGCTCGAAATCGCGCATCTCCGGGCCGCGAAGGATCAGGTTATCTGTTGCCAAAACCGGGGCATTGGTCAGCTGCATGGCGTNACCCCTAAGCTGTGGCGATATACNATTGTGTCGCTTGGGGTTTGCCCCTCGGGCAGCTCTGCTNNTGGATCATGCGTTGCACCGAGGCGGCTGGCCAGTGCGATTGAGCGTCGGNTCTGTGGATGAATATAGCTGACCAGCGAAGCCAGCTTGAGGATGTTTCGCGCCCAGTATAGCGCCGTTCGGGCTGCTTCGGCAGCAAATCCTTTACCCNCGGCATTTATGAAAAANATCCAGCCAATTTCGATTTCCGGAAAATGTTCGGGTTGATTGATTCCGATCTGGCCGATTAATGTCGCATTTTTGCGCAATACAACGCCCCAACTCCCAAAGCCCTTGAGTGACCAGCTTCCAACTTCAGAGGCGAGCCAATACCAGCTTTGCTTGCGGCTGTAAGGCCCATCCATAAATGCCGCCCGGTCGCTGGCAAGTAGCGAATAGNACGGCTCAAAGTCGGTGATCTTATGCGGACGCAAGATCAATCGATCGGANGCTATAGTGGGGGCGCTGGACATTTATTTCTTCTTCCCGAATCCCGACAGGCCCGGAGGCAGGCTCAGGCCGCCGCCCAGACCACCCAGACCGGGCAGGCCGCCNCCACCGGGCATTTGACTGCCCATCTGCTTGGCCGCCGCTTCCAGTGCTTTGGGGTCCATCTGCGACGGGTCCATACCCGCAGGCNTGCCACCGCCTTTGCCGAACATGCCTTTCATGGCTTGTTTCAGCATGCCGCCCTTGCCCATTTTCTTCATCATGTCGCCCATCTGCCGCTGCATTTTCAACAGCTTGTTCAACTCGCTGACTTCCATCCCTGCACCTTTGGCGATGCGGCGTTTNCGACTGGCTTGCAGTATCTGNGGGTTGGCGCGTTCTTTCTTTGTCATCGACTGAATAAGCGCAATCTGTTGCTTGAAGACCTTGTCGTCCATTCCGGCGGCTGAGGCCTGTTTGGCCATTTTTCCCATCCCGGGCATCATGCCCATGATGTTTTCCAAACCGCCCATTTTCATCATTTGTTCGAGCTGTGATTTAAGATCATTCATATTGAACTGACCTTTTTGGAACCGTTTCATCATCCGCTCGGCCTGCTGGGCCTCGATGGTGTCTTGTGCCTTTTCAACCAGTGCTACGATGTCGCCCATCCCAAGGATACGGCCGGCGACGCGCTCGGGCTCAAAGGTCTCAAGCGCGTCCATCTTTTCGCCCAAGCCGACAAACTTGATCGGTGTGCCGGTGACCGCGCGCATCGACAGCGCCGCCCCCCCGCGTCCGTCGCCATCCATCCGCGTCAGGACAACGCCAGTGACGCCAATTTTATCGTCAAACTCAGTCGCGACATTGACTGCGTCCTGACCGGTCAACCCGTCGACCACCAGCAGCGTTTCGCGCGGGTTGGCGATATCGCGCACGGCGGCGGCCTGTGCGATCAAATCGGTGTCGATATGCAGCCGGCCAGCGGTATCCAAGATATAGACATCATAACCGCCAAGCGACGCTTGGGTTTTGGCGCGTTTGGCTATGGCCACAGGATCTTCGCCTTTAACAATCGGCAAAGTGTCGACACCGATCTGGGTGCCAAGAATTTTCAATTGCTCCATCGCGGCCGGGCGGTTGACATCAAGCGACGCCATCAGCACCCGTTTGCCGTCTTTTTCGCTTAGGCGTTTGGCCAGTTTCGCGGTGGTGGTTGTTTTGCCCGAGCCCTGCAGACCNACCATCAGGATTGGCGCGGGTGGGTTATCGATTTTNAACGCGCCGGGGGTGCCTTCGCCAGCCAGTACATGCACCAGTTCGTCATGGACGATCTTTACGACTTGCTGTCCGGGAGTAACCGATTTTGTGACCGCCTGACCGGTGGCCTTATCTTGAACGGCTTTGACAAAATCACGCGCAACTGAAAGCGAAACGTCGGCCTCAAGCAGGGCGACCCGCACTTCGCGCAGCGCAGTTTTGACGTCATCGTCCGACAGNGCGCCCTGTTTGGTCAGCCGGTCAAAAACGCCGGACAGACGTTCGGAGAGATTCTCAAACATGCGTAACGCTCCTTTTTGCCATTTTGCCTTGCGACCAAGCGTGGTTTTCGATCTGGTAAGCCCTGTCCAAAAGCAATGGCCCCCGTGGGCGAAACCTCGCTGACGGGGGGCGATCCTTGCAANAGCGACAGGACCGGAAGCGCAGAACTTCCGTTGTGATGNCGCGTCTNTTACAGTTGTNGGTATTGAGTGTCAAGGAATTTGGATGTGCAAAGCGATTGGGATGCCTCTGCCGAGGCGTGGATTGAAAGTCTGAAAACCGGGGGTGATTTCAGCCGTGTCGCGGTGCTGGATCGCCCAATGCTTGCCGCGGTGCACGCCAGTGGTGCGAGACGGGTGCTGGATGTAGGTTGTGGNGAGGGGCGGTTTTGCCGGATGATATCAGAGACTGTACCGCAGGTGGTGGGCCTGGATCCAACCGCGCGGCTGTTAAGTGAGGCGCGTAAATTGGGNGGAGCACAGTATGCGCAAGGCAGGGCAGAAGATATGCCTTTTGAGGATCGCNATTTTGATATGGTGGTCAGCTATCTCAGCTTGATTGATATCCCAGACAATGCCGCTGCGATCGCCGAGATGGCACGGGTTGTGCGACCCGGCGGGTATGTCTTGATTGCAAATCTGAACAGCTGGGTTACNGCGGCCCAAACCAAGGGACGCGGGNTTGTCCGCAATAAGCAGGGCCACAGCACAATGACAGTGGCCAATTACTTNACCCCGCATTGGTACTGGGCCAAATGGCGCGGGGTGAAAATCAAAAACTGGCACCGGCCTGTATCGCAATATATGCGCGAGGCTTTACAAGCGGGGCTGCGGTTGGAGGATTTTCAAGAGCCATTGGCCGATGCGGGATGGGCCCGCAGTGAAAGTTATAATCACGCGCCGTACTTTTGGCTTCAGCTGTGGGGCAAACCGGAATAGGCGCGCCTGAGCCTGAGCCTGAGCCTGAGCCTGAGCTTGAGCCTGAGCCTGAGCCTCCATATCCCGCCAAGCGCTTTGAATGCCGGCGCGGTCACCAAATTATCTGACCGTGTGCCTTCCGTTTACGGCGTCATATCGGGCCAAGGCGTCTCGACTTTGATTGNGGCATTTTTTATGAAAAATGATCCGATCATTCTGGGGTTNCGGGGCGTTTCATATTGCCCTTCCACCACGGTATACCTCTGGCCACGGGCGTCTGCACCGCTTTCGTCTCGCCCGGCTCCGCGTTTGTCGCATATATATGTAATGTAGCCATTGCGGGCCACGATCCGATAGCTGTGGTCCAGTTTCAGNGAAAAATAGCCGCCGTCATCGCCACTNCAGCGCCGTGACNCTCTGCTAAAGGAAAGCAAAACGTTCCNTCCGGCTTNTGTCGGGGCAATCTGTGTCAAAGACAACNTCAAAAAGGCGCAGGCCAGATTACCATTGGTGATGCGGTATTCCCCCGCCTGCCCGATCGCCTCTAAGAGATCCAATCGATGCGGGTTGCGGTTGGCTTTCTCAATGACAAGCTCAAAGTTATTTTCTGGCGCAAATTGCGCTTTCCATTCAAACTGGGTGATCGCAAGGGTTTTGTCGCCGTTGCTCCAGGNGCCTGACCGGTCGGTCACGCGACCATCCGGGGCCGTCCAGGGGTGGGTGACTTCCAGCCGTTCCAGATACTCTTGGGCGGTTTCAAGGTCTTCTGTCTGCAATGTNTTGTCGCGCAGTGCTTGCATCAGGGCAGCATGGCGTTTGGGCGGGAATTGGAACAGGTCGAAAAAGCCATGGTGATACAGGCCGATGAGCGGTATTTTTTGCTGATGTTTGTCATAAATATACCAACCAGTGACAAACCCAACATTGTCATAACATCTGATTTCGTCGAATTTCAAACCCATCGTTATGGGNTATTTGTCGGCAATGCGGGCTGTTGCGATGCTTTGTTTGACAGATTGAAAGCTGTCAACCCGCATCACGATGCTATCATCGGCGCGGGCGAGCGTTGTCAGTATGAAAAACAGTATCAAAGTCCAGAGTTGTTGTTTCATCTTGCACCTGGTTTGCGGGTCCAAATATGGGCTTAGCCGTGGACCTTTNGTTGGAAAATGCGCTTGCGCCAATAGTTTTTATCGAANNACTGTTTGGTCTGTCGGTACTGAAATTATGGATTGACCACCCAAACCGCTGNTTNTNNGGGATCATANCATCGTGACGCGATGACGTGAAGAGGGCTTTTGCGGCGCATGATATTCCAAGAATCAGNTGTTTGATTTCNGGCCGGAAGGCAACGGTTCAAAATAAATTTGTCCGCGTCGCAAACGCTGGGTAGGCGCGCGCCCACCAAAAGACAAATGGCGTCGGCAAACCGTCAATGCGATGCCGTCTTATTTACAAGTAGGTCTTTGCAAACATTGGCAATATACGCTGCAAATAGGAGCATACTAACAGTTGAGANAGCGCTTGGGCCAAAGATCAGGGCATACGCCAGCACTGGTCGGATCATGATTGCCGTCAACAGGCCGAAACCAAGCATTTGCAGCCTTGGAACCCAAAGTAACGCAGCGGCAGCAAATTTGATGACATAAGCATCTTGGTTCGTGGTTATAAAGCCGATATTTACACGTCGATGAAGTCTGATCCAAGCGTCAGGCAACGCAGAGTATCATGGTGTTGAACGCACTCCTAAGCATGTAGTGGGGTGGCTCTTTCTTATAACGGTGTTTTGGTCTAGGACTGCGGTCTAGGCAGTCTGCAAATTCAGTTGTTCCGCTAGGTCATGCAGCCCGGATCGGCGATCTTGCGCAAATTTGGAAAGGGTGCGGCATCGCTTTGACAGACCCAGTTGTGACGTTCCGCCGTCAGCTCGATCACATCCGTTACATCCGTTGTACAGCTTTGTTAAAAGCACGGTGGCGAATGTCGCAAGCGGGATGGTGCCTGTGACCGCGGCGCTGCGTGCGCATTTTGCTATGCTGTGCTTTTCAGCCCTAATTGCGGGATCTTTTTCGCTTGGGGGGATGGCTGCCAATTTTATTTCCCCACTGGCGTTGAACGGCATCCGCTTTATCTTTGCCGCTGCGATTGTCGGGGGGGCCAGCATGGTTATGGGGCAGATGTCGTTTCGGCATTTTCAGGCGCCGTGGCGCCATACAGTCCTGGGCGCCATGATGGCGTGCTATTTCGTCTTGATGTTCGAGGGCCTAAAAACCAGCGCACCGGTTTCGACATCTGCAGTGTTTACGTTAACCCCGATTATGGCCGGAATTGCCGGTTATCTATTATTAAAGCAGGCCATGTCACGTCGTGTCTTATTGGCGCTGGCCGTTGGGGGGGCAGGAGCGCTGTGGGTTATTTTTCGCGCTGACTGGCTGGCGCTTTTGCAGTTTCAAATCGGGCTTGGCGAGCGCATCTTTTTCTGGGGGTGTCTGGCGCATGCCGTCTATACGCCGATGGTGCGCCGGTTGCATCGTGGCGAGCCGGTGTTGGTGTTTACTTTCGGTGTCTTGGCTGCGGGTGCCGTGCTACTGTGTTGGATCGGCTGGTCTGACCTGCTGGCGACCGATTGGGCGAATTTGCCAATTATTGTTTGGATCACCCTTGTGTATGTCGCGATCATGGCCACATCGGTTACCTTTGTTTTGATGCAATATGCTTCGTTGCGGTTGCCGCCTGCGAAAGTGATGGCCTATACTTATCTCACGCCCAGTTGGGTCTTGGTCTGGGAGATTGTTTTGGGCCATGCAGTGCCGCCGGCTCCGATCTTAATTGGCGTTGCATTGAGTGTTATAGCGCTTGTCATCTTACTGAAAGAAGACCCAAAGCTGCAGCCGATGTGACCGCCGGTGCGTGACGACTGTCGCCTCACGGTGTCCGGTTTGGCGCAGACCGGCTGCACATATCAATTCAACGGTTCAGTTTCCTCGGCCTTGAACTTATTTGCTAAGCGTCATAAGTACCACCAGTCCTTAACGCTAGAAGAGTCCGTTCCAATGATCAGCATGAACCCAGTTCAGTATATCCAGCAAGTCCGTGCCGAGGTTGCCAAAGTTGTATGGCCGACCCGCAAAGAGGTGTTGCTGACCACCGTCATGGTGTTCGTTATGTCTGCAGTGACAGCTGTTTTTTTCGCAGTTGTGGACATTTTAATTCGAGGCGGCTTGCAAACGGTGTTGGGAGCCTTCGGCTGACGGGTCCAAAATTGGATAGATTGAAGATTATGGGCTTGAATATTTAGGGTTATACCGTTATTCCGTCACTACTCTGGGATGAAGGCGTGCGGCGATTCGTGTTGCGCGCCGCTTTTTTTTCCTTAAGAGACGGTTTTTAAGCCGTAAAGGCACAGAACGTTGGTCGGCGAATCGACGAGACATAAGGGCAGACAAGGCAATGGCTAAACGTTGGTATTCTGTGAGCGTTCTCTCGAATTTTGAGAAAAAGATCGCCGAGCAGATTAAAACTTCTGTTGCCGAGGCTGGTCTGGAGGACGACATCGAAGAGGTGCTTGTTCCGACAGAAGAGGTGATCGAGGTGCGCCGCGGCAAGAAGGTGACTGCAGAGCGTCGCTTTATGCCCGGGTACGTTTTGGTGCGGATGGAAATGTCTGACCAAGGGTATCATCTGGTTAGTTCCATCAATCGCGTGACTGGATTTCTCGGACCCCAGGGTCGGCCGATGCCGATGCGGGATGCCGAGGTGAATGCGATTTTGAACCGGGTGCAGGAAGGCGAAGAATCGCCGCGTACTCTGATCCATTTTGAAATTGGTGAGAAGGTCAAAGTGAACGACGGGCCGTTTGAAGACTTCGACGGCATGGTCGAAGAGGTCGATGAAGACAATCAGCGTCTGAAAGTAACCGTATCTATTTTTGGCCGCGAAACGCCGGTCGAGCTTGAGTTTACACAGGTCACTAAAGAGATCTGACGTGAGAGCCGTGGGAGGCGACGGCGCCGCAGTGCCGAGACCAGACCACGACAACAAAAGTCGCCCTAATGCGTTAGGGGATGTTGGCAAAAAGGAGAGGCCTCATGGCCAAAAAACTTGTTGGTAAGATGAAATTGCAGGTGCCTGCTGGTCAGGCAAACCCGTCCCCACCCGTGGGCCCGGCGCTGGGTCAGCGCGGCATCAATATTATGGAATTCTGTAAGGCGTTTAATGCTAAGACGCAAGAAATGGAGGCTGGCGCCCCCTGTCCTACGGTGATTACTTATTATCAGGACAAATCCTTTACGATGGAAATCAAGACGCCGCCCGCGTCATACTATCTCAAAAAGGCCGCAAAGCTGAAGTCCGGCGCATCCAACCCCGGTCGGGAAACTGCAGGATCGGTTTCTGTGGCGCAGGTGCAGGAAATTGCCGAGGCTAAGATGGTAGATCTGAACGCCAATTCGATTGAGCAGGCGATGCAAATCATCCTTGGTTCGGCACGGTCTATGGGCATCGAGGTGAAGTAATGGCAAATCTTGGAAAACGCACCCGCAGTATCCGCGAAACTGTGAAAAACAAAGAAAACCTCTCTGTTGAAGATGCGGTGGCTTTGGTGAAATCAAACGCCACGGCAAAATTTGACGAAACCATCGAAATTGCGATGAACCTGGGCGTTGATACGCGCCATGCAGATCAGATGGTTCGCGGCGTGATCGGTCTGCCGAACGGCACCGGTAAATCGGTTCGGGTGGCAGTGTTTGCCCGTGGTCCAAAGGCCGAAGAGGCCCAAGCCGCCGGCGCTGACATTGTGGGCGCCGAAGACCTGATGGAAACCGTCCAGGGTGGCACCATCGATTTTGACCGCTGTATTGCTACTCCGGATATGATGCCGGTTGTTGGCCGTTTGGGTAAAGTTCTGGGTCCGCGCAATTTGATGCCCAATCCCAAGGTTGGCACTGTGACCATGGATGTTGCCGCAGCGGTTCAGGCTGCAAAGGGTGGCGAAGTGCAGTTTCGGGCTGAAAAAGGTGGCGTTGTGCATGCTGGTGTTGGCAAAGCTTCGTTTAACGAGACGATGCTGGTTGAAAACATCCGCGCATTTGTTGAAGCGGTGCAGAAGGCCAAGCCATCTGGATCGAAGGGTGCCTACCTGACTAAAATTTCGCTGAGCTCAACTATGGGCGCCGGCGTGACGATTGATATCGCAGCGGCCACCGCGCGATAAAAAATTTGCTCCGGGCTTGCCCGGAGCGGATGGCGGAGCGGAAACGCTACGTCCTGTCCGAGACGGAGGGTTGGGCCGAAAGGCACGGTAATTCCTTCCTGAGATGGGGAACGAGACAAGATTTCCGACGGGGTAATACCTTCGGGTGATCGCGGCCTCGGGACCCTTTTATTGGACCCGAATGCCCTCGTACTTGAGGGTTTAATTGAGCCGGGGGGAAACCCCCAAATTTGGAGTGAAACTGTGGATAGAGCCCAGAAAGAGAAAGTGGTCGACGAACTCGGCCAAATCTTTGAAAGCTCTGGCGTTGTAGTGGTTGCCCGCTACGCCGGTCTTACAGTTGCGGAAATGCAGGCCCTGCGAGCGCGCGCGCGCGAAGCAGACTGTGGTGTTCGCGTTGCCAAAAACAGGCTCGCCAAGATCGCCCTTGAGGGTAAGCCATGCGCAAGCGTTGCCGACTTTCTAACGGGTATGACCGTTCTTACCTATTCTGAGGACCCAGTGGCAGCTGCCAAAGTGGCCGAAGAATTTGCCAAAGAGAATTCAAAGTTTGACATTCTCGGCGGTGCAATGGGTGATAATGGTCTGGACCGGGCCGGTGTTAAGGCCGTGTCGAGCATGCCATCGCGTGAGGAGCTTATTGCTTCGATCGCTGGTTGTATCGGCGCACCTGCATCGAATATTGCCGGGGCCATTGGCGCACCTGCTTCGAACATCGCAAGCATCCTTTCGACCTTGGAAGAGAAGGCCGAAGCGGCATAAGCAACTATTGATCTGCGTGGGGATCCTCCCTGCACGTTGGAACACAACTTAAAAACGGAAAAGAGTCACACATGGCTGATCTGAAAAAACTTGCTGAAGAGATCGTTGGACTGACGCTTCTTGAAGCACAAGAACTGAAAACTATTCTTAAAGACGAGTATGGCATTGAGCCTGCTGCGGGTGGCGCTGTCATGATGGCAGGCCCAGCCGACGCCGGTGGCGCAGCTGCAGAAGAGCAGACTGAATTCGACGTGATCCTGAAATCTTTCGGTGAGTCGAAAATCAATGTCATTAAAGAGGTTCGTGCCATCACTGGTCTGGGTCTCAAAGAGGCCAAAGAATTGGTTGAGGCTGGCGGCAAAGCCGTCAAAGAACAAGTCTCTAAGGACGAAGCAGACGATGTCAAAGCCAAGCTGGAAGCAGTTGGCGCCGAGATCGAAGTTAAGTAATCGTTTTCGGGGCAACCCGAATGTGAAAATAGTGGCTGGGCGCGGAATACCGTGCCCGGCCAGACCTGTCTTAAAAAGGGCCTGCGTTGCAGACGTTTTCTAAGACGAGGTTATCGTGTCGAGAGGCCGTCATTGGGACGAGGGCCAAGAATGGACCGTAATCTGTTATCTCGGAGGGATGTGGTGCTGGAACCCCGACAGCAGGCACAGCCCGTGAGAATTGAAAGGTGATACCGACCATGGCTCAAAGCTTCCTTGGCCAGAAACGTCTGCGCAAATATTATGGCAAAATCCGTGAAGTCCTGGAGATGCCCAATCTGATTGAAGTGCAGAAGTCTTCTTATGAATTGTTCCTGTCTTCCGGAGATCAGCCGATCCCGATGGATGGTGAAGGTATAAAGGGTGTTTTTCAGTCGGTCTTTCCGATCAAGGATTTCAATGAGACCAGTGTGCTTGAATTTGTCAGCTATGATCTTGAAAAGCCAAAATATGATGTCGAGGAATGTCAGCAGCGTGACATGACCTACAGCGGTCCGCTTAAGGTGACGCTGCGACTGATTGTGTTTGATGTCGATGAAGAGACCGGTGCTAAATCGGTCAAAGACATCAAAGAACAGGACGTTTTCATGGGCGACATGCCCCTGATGACACCGAACGGGACCTTCGTGGTCAATGGCACCGAACGTGTGATTGTGTCGCAAATGCATCGCTCGCCGGGGGTGTTTTTCGATCACGATCGCGGCAAGACCCACAGCTCGGGAAAATTACTGTTTACTTGTCGGATTATCCCGTACCGCGGCTCATGGTTGGATTTCGAATTTGACGCAAAAGATATTGTCTATGCCCGTATCGACCGGCGCCGCAAGCTGCCTGTCACGACCTTGTTATATGCGCTGGGTCTCGATCAGGAAGGCATTATGGATGCCTATTATGACACGGTGTCGTTCCGACAGGATGCCAGCAAGGGCTGGGTCACCAAGTTTTTCCCAAAACGGGTACGCGGCACACGCCCAAGTTATGATTTAATTGATGCTGCAACCGGGGAAGTTGTTGCAGAGGCGGGTAAAAAAGTTACCCCGCGCGCGGTGAAAAAACTCATTGATGAGGGCACGGTCACGGATCTGTTGGTGCCGTTCGATCACATCATTGGCAAGTTTGTCTCCAAAGACATCATCGACGAAGAAACTGGTGCGATTTATGTCGAGGCCGGGGATGAGTTGACTTGGGAACTGGATAAGGCCGGTGATGTCACCGGGGGTACTTTGAAAGAGCTTTTGGATGCCGGTATTACTGACATTCCAGTACTGGACATCGATAATATTACCGTCGGCTCTTATATGCGCAATACGATGGCGATGGATAAAAACCTGAACCGTGATACCTCGCTGATGGATATTTACCGGGTTATGCGCCCGGGCGAACCGCCCACCGTTGAGGCGGCTTCAGCGCTGTTTGACACGTTGTTCTTTGACAGCGAACGCTATGATCTGTCGACCGTGGGTCGGGTGAAAATGAATATGCGCTTGGCACTGGATGCTGAAGACACCGTGCGCACGCTGCGCAAGGAAGATATTGTATCGTGCATTAAAGCGCTGGTCGAATTGCGCGACGGACAGGGCGACATCGACGATATTGACCATCTTGGAAACCGTCGCGTCCGTTCGGTGGGTGAATTGATGGAAAATCAATACCGGGTGGGTTTGTTGCGGATGGAGCGTGCGATCAAAGAACGCATGTCGTCGGTCGAAATTGACACCGTCATGCCGCAAGATCTGATTAACGCCAAACCGGCAGCAGCTGCGGTGCGTGAATTTTTTGGCTCGTCACAATTGTCGCAGTTCATGGATCAGACCAACCCGCTCTCGGAAGTCACCCACAAACGGCGTTTGTCTGCACTTGGACCAGGGGGCCTGACGCGGGAACGTGCCGGGTTCGAAGTGCGAGATGTGCACGCAACCCACTATGGTCGCATGTGTCCGATTGAGACACCCGAAGGGCCGAATATTGGTCTAATCAACTCGCTGGCAACCTTTGCGCGGGTGAATAAATACGGCTTTATCGAAACACCTTACCGGGTGGTGACAGATGGCAAAGTGACTGATGAAGTGCATTATATGTCGGCCACCGAAGAAATGCGCCACACTGTTGCACAGGCCAACGCAACGCTCGATGCGGATGGCAACTTCGTCAACGATCTGGTGTCAACCCGTAAATCTGGGGACTATACGTTGTCACCGCGTGAAAGCGTCAACCTAATCGACGTCAGCCCTAAACAACTGGTATCGGTTGCCGCCTCGCTTATTCCGTTTTTGGAAAACGACGATGCGAACCGCGCCCTAATGGGGTCGAACATGCAACGTCAGGCGGTGCCATTGCTGCGCGCAGAAGCGCCGCTGGTCGGAACCGGCATCGAAGAGGTTGTCGCCCGGGATTCCGGTGCGTCGATCATGGCAAAACGCGCCGGTGTCATCGATCAGGTCGATGCCCAGCGGATTGTTGTGCGTGCAACCCATGATCTCAAACCCGGTGACCCTGGTGTTGATATCTACCGTCTGCGCAAATTCCAACGCTCGAACCAGAACACTTGTATCAACCAGCGTCCGCTGGTGAAAGTGGGTGACAAGGTTGGCAAGGGCGAAGTGATTGCTGATGGCCCGTCGACGGATATGGGTGAGCTGGCGCTTGGGAAAAACGTGGTTGTCGCGTTTATGCCTTGGAACGGCTATAACTATGAGGATTCAATCCTGATTTCCGAGCGCATTGCCCGCGATGATGTGTTCACATCGGTCCATATCGAAGAGTTTGAAGTCGCAGCACGTGACACCAAGCTGGGACCAGAGGAAATCACCCGTGATATTCCAAACGTCGGAGAGGAGGCGCTGCGCAACCTTGATGAGGCGGGTATTGTCTATATCGGCGCTGATGTTGAGCCGGGCGATATTCTGGTGGGCAAGATTACCCCCAAGGGCGAAAGCCCGATGACCCCGGAAGAAAAGCTGTTGCGAGCGATTTTTGGCGAGAAAGCCTCAGATGTACGCGACACGTCGATGCGGGTTAAACCGGGCGATTTCGGCACCGTTGTCGAAGTGCGTGTGTTCAACCGCCACGGCGTTGAAAAAGACGAGCGCGCACTGCAGATCGAACGCGAAGAAGTCGAGCGTCTAGCGCGCGACCGCGATGACGAAATGGTCATCTTGGATCGCAACACCTATTCGCGTCTGCACAGCATGATTATTGGCAAAACGGCCGTCAAAGGCCCCAAGGGCGTACGGTCTAATTCTGAAATCACCGAGGATGTTTTGGGCATGTTGTCCAAGGGTCAATGGTGGCAACTGGCGCTGGCTGATGAGGCCGACGCCCAGATTGTCGAGGCACTGAACGATCAGTATGAAGCTCAGAAGCGTCAGATGGATGCCCGCTTTGAGGATAAAGTTGAGAAAGTCCGTCGTGGTGATGATCTGCCCCCGGGCGTGATGAAAATGGTCAAGGTGTTTATTGCGGTTAAGCGCAAGCTGCAGCCAGGCGATAAAATGGCCGGCCGTCACGGCAACAAAGGCGTAATTTCCCGCGTTGTCCCGATGGAGGACATGCCGTTCCTTGCCGATGGTACTCCGGTGGATTTCTGCCTTAACCCGCTGGGTGTTCCGTCACGGATGAATGTGGGGCAGATCCTTGAGACCCATATGGGTTGGGCGGCGCGGGCACTTGGTCTGAACATCGACGAGGCTCTCAAAGAATACCGCCGCTCGGGTGACCTGACGCCAGTGCGCGAGGCGATGCGCCTTGCTTATGGCGATAATGTCTATGACGAGGGCATCAGCGGTCTGGATACAGACGAGCTGATCGAGGCGGCTGGCAATGTGGCGCAAGGTGTGCCGGTTGCAACTCCGGTGTTTGATGGTGCGAAAGAAGGCGATGTCAACGATTCACTGCGCCGTGCGGGATTTAGCGAGTCGGGACAATCCATTTTGTTTGATGGTCGGACCGGCGAACAGTTTACGCGTCCTGTGACTGTCGGGGTAAAATACCTGCTCAAGCTGCACCACTTGGTGGATGATAAAATCCACGCCCGTTCCACTGGACCTTACAGTCTGGTCACGCAGCAACCACTGGGTGGTAAAGCCCAGTTTGGTGGTCAGCGCTTTGGGGAGATGGAGGTCTGGGCCCTCGAGGCCTATGGAGCCGCCTATACCTTGCAGGAAATGCTGACGGTCAAATCTGATGATGTGGCAGGCCGTACAAAGGTCTATGAATCGATCGTCAAAGGCGAGGATAACTTTGAGGCGGGCATACCAGAGAGCTTTAACGTTCTGGTAAAAGAAGTCCGTGGCCTTGGCCTAAATATGGAACTCCTGGATGCCGAGGAAGAGACGTGACGGGGTCGACCCCGTCACAGCCCTTCCCCTCTGCCCTAATTTAAGGATCTGAAAAATGAACCAGGAACTGACAAGCAACCCCTTCAACCCGCTGGCACCTAGCAAAACGTTTGACGAAATCAAAGTGTCTCTGGCCTCTCCAGAACGCATTCTGTCATGGTCGTTCGGCGAGATAAAAAAGCCTGAAACGATCAATTACCGGACGTTCAAGCCCGAGCGTGACGGTTTGTTTTGTGCGCGTATCTTTGGCCCAATCAAAGATTATGAATGTCTGTGTGGTAAATATAAGCGGATGAAATACCGCGGCGTTGTCTGCGAAAAATGTGGCGTCGAGGTTACGTTGCAAAAAGTGCGTCGCGAGCGGATGGGTCATATTGAGCTGGCCTCGCCTGTTGCTCATATTTGGTTTCTCAAATCATTGCCATCGCGCATTGGTTTGATGCTGGACATGACGCTGCGCGATCTCGAGCGCGTGCTTTATTTTGAAAACTATGTAGTGATCGAGCCAGGATTGACCGACCTCAACTATGGTCAGATGATGACCGAAGAAGAATATATGTCGGCGCAAGACACCTATGGCATGGATGCCTTTACCGCTAATATCGGCGCTGAGGCTATCCGCGAAATGCTGGCGGCGATTGACCTGGATGCCGAAGCCGAGCAGTTGCGCGCCGATTTGGCCGTGGCCACCGGCGAACTGAAGCCGAAAAAAATTATCAAGCGCCTGAAAGTTGTCGAATCGTTTTTGGAATCCGGCAACCGGCCCGAATGGATGATCCTGACCGTAGTTCCGGTTATCCCACCGGAGTTGCGTCCACTGGTTCCACTGGATGGTGGCCGGTTCGCCACCTCGGATCTGAATGATCTCTACCGCCGGGTGATCAACCGCAACAACCGTTTGAAACGGCTGATTGAGCTGCGTGCGCCGGATATTATCGTGCGCAACGAAAAACGTATGTTGCAGGAATCTGTTGATGCTTTGTTTGACAACGGTCGTCGCGGTCGGGTGATTACGGGGGCCAACAAGCGGCCGTTGAAATCACTTTCGGATATGCTGAAAGGCAAGCAGGGTCGCTTCCGTCAGAACCTTTTGGGAAAACGGGTCGATTTCTCGGGTCGTTCGGTGATTGTGACCGGACCAGAGCTGAAACTGCATCAATGTGGTTTGCCAAAGAAAATGGCGCTTGAGCTGTTCAAACCGTTTATCTATTCGCGGCTTGAGGCCAAAGGCCTGTCGTCAACCGTGAAACAAGCCAAAAAGCTGGTTGAAAAAGAACGTCCCGAAGTTTGGGATATCCTCGATGAGGTGATCCGCGAACATCCGGTGATGTTGAACCGCGCGCCAACGTTGCACCGCCTGGGCATTCAGGCGTTTGAACCCACACTGATCGAAGGCAAAGCCATTCAGTTGCACCCACTGGTCTGTTCGGCGTTTAACGCTGACTTTGACGGGGACCAAATGGCGGTGCATGTGCCGCTGAGCCTTGAGGCGCAGCTTGAGTGCCGGGTCCTAATGATGTCGACCAACAATGTGTTGTCACCCGCCAACGGTGCACCGATCATTGTCCCGTCGCAGGATATGATCCTTGGTCTGTACTATACCACCATCATGCGCGAAGGCATGAAGGGCGAGGGCATGGTGTTCAGTTCGATTGAAGAAGTGCAATACGCGCTCGATTCTGGTTTGGTACATTTACACGCCAAAGTCACAGCGCGCATTCCACAGATCGATGATGAGGGCAATGAAGTACAGGTCCGCTTTGAAACCACGCCGGGTCGTGTGCGTCTAGGGGCTCTGCTGCCGCAAAACGCCAAGGCGCCGTTTGATCTGGTCAACGATCTGTTGCGGAAAAAAGACGTGCAGCGGGTGATTGATACCGTCTACCGTTATTGTGGTCAGAAAGAGAGCGTCATCTTCTGCGATCAGATCATGACAATGGGTTTCCGTGAATCTTTCAAAGCCGGTATTTCGTTTGGTAAAGATGATATGGTGGTGCCGGATGACAAATGGATTTTGGTCGATGAAACCCGCGGTCAGGTCAAAGATTTCGAACAGCAATATATGGACGGTCTGATCACTCAGGGTGAAAAATATAACAAAGTTGTCGATGCCTGGTCGAAATGTAACGACAAGGTCACTGATGCGATGATGTCGACGATTTCGGCACCACGCCGCGATGAGGACGGCGCAGAGCTTGAACCCAACAGTGTGTACATGATGGCCCACTCTGGGGCGCGTGGGTCGGTCACNCANATGAAACAGNTGGGCGGNATGCGNGGTCTGATGGCCAANCCAAACGGCGATATCATCGAGACGCCGATTATCTCGAACTTTAAAGAAGGTCTGACGGTTCTTGAATACTTCAACTCGACCCACGGCGCGCGCAAAGGTCTGTCCGATACGGCATTGAAAACCGCCAACTCGGGTTATCTGACCCGTCGTTTGGTGGATGTGGCGCAGGATTGCATTGTCCGCATGTATGATTGTGGAACCGAAAAAGCCATTACTGCTGAAACAGCGGTGAATGACGGCGAGGTTGTGTTGTCTCTGTCCGAGCGTTTGCTGGGCAGGGTTGCCGCAGAGGATCTGCTCAAGCCNGGAACCGACGAGGTTCTNGTGGCACGTGGTGAGTTGATTGACGAACGCATGNCGGATGCCGTGGATGCGGCTGGGCTTCAAGTTGCACGTATTCGCAGTCCGCTGACCTGTGAAGCTGAAGAAGGTGTCTGCGCGTTGTGCTACGGCCGTGATCTGTCGCGGGGTACCATCGTGAATTCCGGTGAGGCCGTGGGCATTATTGCTGCGCAATCTATCGGTGAGCCAGGTACACAGCTGACGATGCGGACGTTCCANATCGGTGGTGTTGCGCAGGGTGGCCAGCAGTCTTTCCTCGAGGCATCTCAGCCTGGTAAGATCGCTTTTGAGGGTGAAAATACTCTGAAAAACTCTTCAGGCGATGTTCTGGTTGTTGGTCGGAACATGAAGTTGCTGGTTGTCGATGAGCAGGGAGAACAACGCGCAAGTCACAANNTGGGCTATGGCTCGAAATTGTTTGTGAAGGTTGGTCAAACAATCGAACGNGGCGACAAACTGTTCGAATGGGATCCATACACGCTGCCGATTATTGCCGAGAAATCAGGCGTGGCAAAACATGTGGATCTGGTAAATGGGATCGCTGTGCGCGAAGAGACTGACGATGCCACTGGTATGACCCAGAAAATTGTTGTCGACTGGCGTGCTGCGCCGAAAGGCAATGAACTGAAGCCAGAGATCATCTTGCTTGACGAGGCGGGTGACCCGCTGCGCAACGATGCGGGCAATCCGCTGACCTATCCGATGTCGGTTGATGCGATTTTGTCCTGCGACGACGGCCAGGGCATCAAGGCGGGTGATGTGGTCGCGCGGATCCCNCGTGAGGGTGCCAAGACCAAAGACATCACCGGTGGTTTGCCACGGGTGGCAGAANTGTTCGAGGCACGGCGTCCAAAAGATCACGCTGTCATTGCGGAAATTGATGGCTATGTGCGCTTTGGTAAGGATTACAAAAACAAGCGGCGCATTAGTATCGAGTCTGCGGACGAGAGCATTGAGCCGGTTGAATATATGGTCCCCAAGGGCAAACATATTCCGGTCGGCGAAGGCGACTTTGTTCAAAAGGGCGATTATATCGTTGATGGCAACCCTGCACCGCATGATATTCTTGCAATCATGGGAATCGAGGCGTTGGCCAACTATATGATCGATGAGGTGCAGGATGTGTATCGATTGCAGGGTGTGAAGATCAACGATAAGCATATTGAAGTGATCGTGCGCCAGATGCTGCAAAAGTGGGAAATCTCCGACAGTGGGGAAACCACACTGTTGAAGGGCGAACATGTCGATAAAATCGAGTTTGACACCGCAAACGCAAAGGCAGAACAACGNGGTGGACGTCCCGCGCAGGGCGAACCAATTCTGCTTGGCATTACCAAAGCCTCGCTGCAGACACGGTCGTTTATCTCTGCCGCATCCTTCCAGGAAACCACGCGGGTGCTGACTGAAGCCTCGGTGCAAGGCAAGCGGGACAAACTGATCGGTCTGAAGGAAAATGTAATCGTGGGCCGTCTGATCCCTGCTGGAACCGGCGGGGCTGCCATGCAGGTGCGTCAGGTGGCGCAAGACCGCGATAATGTTGTGATTGAGGCACGCCGAGAAGAGGCNGAAGCNGCTGTGGCTCTGGCTGCCCCAAGTGGNGACTCCGATGTTTTTGGCGCAGATGTGTTCGATAGTAATCTGGTGGATANACCGGANGGTTAACACTAGGGTGGCCTGATAGAAATAGAGAAAGCCCCGGTTGCCGCCGGGGCTTTTTTGTGGACCAAAAACGGATGGTGCAGATGTTGGCCACAGGTGCAATGACAGGCCTCCAAAGACCAGCCTTGTTTTGGGAGAGCCTGTGAACCTCAAGGAGCGTGCTCGTGACAGATAACACCCGTGGAGCGTTCTTGATGATGGCCAGCATGCTGGCCTTTACCGTCAACGATGCCTGTATCAAGGCAACAGACGGTGCATTGCCGTTCTTTCAACTCTTGTTTTTAAGGGGTGTTCTGTCAACATTTCTGATTGCGCTGGCTTTGTGGTGGCTGGGACATTGGCGATTGCCGGTGCCACAGGCGGATCGCAAGTTAATCACCCTGCGCTCACTGTCGGAAATTACGGCCACAATGTTTTTTCTAACCGCGCTTTTTAATATGCCATTGGCCAATGTCATCGCGCTGTTACAGTTGCTGCCTCTGACGGTGACACTTGCAGGTGCGCTGTTGCTGCGCGAAGCGGTTGGTTGGCGTCGGATGGCCGCGATTTTGATTGGCTTTTGCGGTATGTTGCTGATCGTGCGTCCGGGCAGCAGCGGCTTTAATGTCTATACTATTTATGCGCTTTTGGCAGTTGTGTGCGTGACCTTTCGCGACCTGTCGACCCGACGCATGTCTGCGCAGGTGCCCTCTTTGGTGATCACTTTCGCGTCTTCTGCAGGATTGACGGTGGTGGCTGCGGTCATCTCACTTGGCGAGACCTGGGTCTGGCCGGACAGCACGCAGACTGGCCTGATTGTCTTGTCGGCGCTGTTTATTTTTGCCGGCTATTGCACCAGTGTCATGGTAATGCGGGTCGGTGATCTGGGTGCTGTGACCCCGTTTCGCTATACCAGCCTGCTCTGGGCGCTGTTGCTTGGATGGTTGATGTTTGGGGAATGGCCCACGCCGTTGACCTTTTTGGGCGTCGTTATTATCGCAACCACTGGATGTTATACCCTGTACCGTGAAGCAAAAATGTCACGTATGTGACGAAAAAACTGATCGAATTTCTTTGCAGGCGATGGCGAACCGTTGCTTGAAATGCCTTTCACCTGCCGCGTCGAGATAGCTCAGATCTTGCGCTTGGACGGCGTCGTTTTTATCAAAATCGTTAAAGTTACCATGGCAGCGGACAAACATGTCTGGATCGCTGCGGGTTACCGTGGGCATAAACTGGGGCATTTTATTATGCTGAAAGTTCATCACTGTTTGGCGTATCTCTGGCATGACTGCCATGGCCAGAGCCACGCCTAAATGGGGCCTAAAGATCGGTTTGGCCTGCACTCCGTGGGCGTCAAGGCGGGCCGTGAATCCACGGTTGAAATCAACTGTTATGCGTCGGTGCCGAGTCAGATAGGGCTGACAGTCGGCAACGGTTTCCCGCAATTTGGCGACATAATCTACCGCCACAGCGTCATCATCATCATGGCGAAACTGCACAGACGGCCGTTTGGTGTCTTGGAAATGGTTAAGCACCGCCTGCATAACTTGCCGGTGTGGCCCACTCGGGCGTGTCACCAACAACGCCTGGGGTATATCGTGCAACAAGTTTTGAAGTTTTTGCTTATAGTGGTCCGGCAGGCTTTCTCCGATGACGATTAAAAATGTAAAATCTGAATCCGTTTGCGCTTTTATTCCCGGTAGGCAGACGGTTTCGAAAAACCGAAACCGTTCCTTCATCCGCGTCGGGTGATATAAAAATGCACAGCGGTCCTTGAGTGAGGAATGTTCAATCTGAAATCCGCCCTGCGCGGGATAGGAAAAACGGCAAATGCCGATGATTTGCATCGTTTCGGTCAAAATGTCTTTACTCCAATAGCTTCACAAATAATATTGATGAAATCATGCCCGCGCTGTTGGCGCAAGGCACTGTTGCTGCAGGGTCGGTGCCGAGTTCGTGCCGGGGTGCTGTTGACAACCTATGCGACTCCCTCTATAGCCGCGCTAAATCGACGATATGGTTACGTCAACTCGTCGAATTCAAATGTTTATGTGGTCACGATCCAGGCCTATGCCTCGATCCTCTGGAGACACCCCGCGGCGTTCTGGCCGAGAACAGAACGCATGCGGTTTTTGCGCTACGCGGATACGTAAAGCGCATCAAAGAAGAAGATGTACACATGTGGTGTGCAACACAATGCTGAGCGAAACGGGGAAAGAACCGGAATGCCAACGATCCAACAACTGATCCGCAAACCGCGGCAGCCAAAAATAAAACGATCCAAGTCCATGCACCTGCAGGAATGCCCGCAGAAACGCGGTGTGTGCACACGGGTCTATACCACAACACCCAAAAAGCCGAACTCGGCGATGCGGAAGGTTGCTAAAGTGCGCCTGACCAACGGGTTTGAGGTGATCAGCTATATCCCAGGCGAAAGCCACAACCTGCAGGAACACTCTGTGGTTTTGATCCGTGGTGGTCGTGTAAAAGACCTTCCTGGCGTGCGCTATCACATTCTGCGCGGGGTTCTTGATACTCAGGGTGTCAAGGATCGCAAACAACGTCGTTCGAAATATGGCGCCAAGCGTCCGAAGTAAGAGGAACACCCTATGTCCCGTCGTCACGCCGCCGAAAAGCGCGAAATCTTGCCCGATGCCAAATTTGGTGATCGTATACTTAGCAAGTTCATGAACAACCTGATGATCGATGGAAAGAAATCCATCGCTGAAGGTATCGTCTATAACGCGCTTGATCGCGTTGAAGATAAAAGTAAACGCGCCCCTGTTGAGGTGTTCCACGAAGCGCTTGAGAACATCAAGCCGTCGGTCGAAGTTCGGTCGCGTCGCGTTGGTGGCGCCACCTATCAGGTGCCTGTGGAAGTGCGCCCCGAACGCCGCGAAGCGCTGGCCATTCGCTGGTTGATCAAAGCGTCGCGGTCACGCAACGAAAACACCATGGAAGAGCGGCTCGCCGGGGAATTGCTGGATGCTGTAAACTCCCGTGGGTCGGCCGTTAAGAAACGCGAAGACACGCACAAAATGGCGGATGCGAACAAAGCATTCAGTCACTACCGCTGGTAAACTTTTAAAGGCTCTCCTCTCATGGCACGTGATTATCCCCTCTCCGAGTACCGTAACTTCGGTATTATGGCGCATATCGATGCAGGTAAAACCACCTGCTCGGAACGTATCCTGTATTACACTGGTAAATCCCACAACATTGGCGAAGTGCACGATGGTGCTGCGACTATGGATTGGATGGAGCAAGAGCAGGAGCGTGGCATCACAATCACCTCAGCTGCGACCACCACTTTTTGGGAGCGCACCGAAGACGGTGAGACTATGGATACTGGCAAGCATCGGTTGAACATCATCGATACTCCCGGCCACGTGGATTTTACCATTGAGGTTGAGCGGTCGCTGGCGGTGCTGGATGGCGCAGTTGCGGTTCTGGACGCCAACGCCGGCGTTGAGCCACAGACTGAAACCGTTTGGCGTCAGGCCGACCGGTACAAGGTGCCGCGCATTGTTTTCGTCAACAAGATGGATAAAATTGGCGCGGACTTCTTTAACTGTGTGCACATGATCGAAGACCGCACTGGTGCAATTGCCGCGCCGATTCAGATCCCGATTGGTTCTGAGAACGAGCTGGAAGGCATGGTCGATTTGGTCACCATGGAAGAATGGGTCTGGGCGGGTGAAGATCTTGGCGCAAGCTGGGAAAAGCGTCCGATCCGCGACAGCTTGAAGGCAACAGCCGACGAGTGGCGCGCCAAATTGATCGAAACTGCGGTCGAAATGGACGACGACGCAATGGAAGCTTATCTGGAAGGCGTTGAACCCGACCTCGAAACCCTTCGCAGCTTGATCCGCAAGGGCACCTTGGCGATTAAGTTTATTCCTGTGCTGTGTGGGTCGGCTTTCAAAAACAAAGGCGTCCAGCCGCTGTTGAACGCAGTCATCGACTATCTACCAAGCCCGCTTGACGTTGTCGACTACATGGGTTTTGCGCCAGGTGACGAAACCGAAGAACGTAATATTCCCCGTCGCGCTGAAGATGGCATGCCGTTTTCAGGACTTGCTTTCAAGATCATGAACGACCCTTTCGTTGGCACGCTAACTTTCACGCGCATTTATTCGGGCGTGATGAACAAGGGTGACTCGGTGCTGAACTCGACCAAAAATCGCAAAGAGCGCATTGGTCGGATGATGATGATGCACTCCAACAACCGTGAAGAGATCGAAGAGGCATTTGCCGGCGATATCATTGCGCTTGCGGGTCTGAAAGAAACCACGACGGGCGATACGCTTTGCGATATCAAAGAGCCTGTTATTTTGGAAACAATGACCTTCCCCGATCCAGTGATCGAGATTGCTGTTGAGCCAAAAACCAAGGGTGACCAGGAAAAAATGTCGCTGGGTCTCCAGCGTTTGGCCGCTGAGGATCCTTCCTTTCGGGTGGAGACCGATATCGAGTCGGGACAAACCATTATGAAGGGCATGGGCGAACTTCACTTGGACATCCTGGTGGACCGTCTGCGTCGTGAATTTAAGGTCGAGGCTAATATCGGCGCGCCGCAAGTGGCATACCGCGAGACCATTGGTCACGAAGTAGAGCACACCTATACCCACAAAAAACAATCGGGTGGTTCAGGTCAGTTTGCTGAAGTGAAAATGATCATTAGCCCCACAGAACCCGGTGAAGGCTATTCGTTCGAATCGCGCATTGTTGGCGGGTCTATTCCAAAAGAATATATCCCGGGCGTCGAAAAAGGTATCAAGTCGGTGATGGACAGTGGTCCTTTGGCGGGCTTCCCCGTGATTGATTTCAAAGTTGCGCTGATCGACGGTAAGTTCCACGATGTAGACTCCAGCGTTCTGGCATTCGAAATCGCCGGCCGGATGGCGATGCGGGAGGGCATGCGTAAAGCGGGTGCCAAAATGCTTGAGCCAATCATGAAGGTCGAAGTGGTCACACCAGAAGATTATACCGGTGGAATCATTGGTGATCTGACGTCGCGTCGCGGCCAAGTCACTGGCCAAGAGCCCCGTGGCAACGCTGTCGCGATCGCCTCATTCGTGCCGCTGGCCAATATGTTTGGCTATATCAACACATTGCGCTCGATGTCTTCGGGCAGAGCGCAGTTCTCGATGCAGTTTGATCACTATGACCCGGTTCCGCAGAATATCTCGGAAGAAATTCAGGCGAAGTTTGCCTAGCACATGTCGGACAAGTTGATGCTTGTCTCTCGTTAAAATAAGTAGGAGGCCATCATGGCAAAGGAAAAGTTTGAACGTAATAAGCCGCATTGCAACATCGGTACCATTGGCCATGTTGACCACGGCAAAACCACGCTGACTGCTGCGATCACCAAACAGTTTGGTGATTTTCAGGACTATGATCAAATCGACGCAGCGCCTGAAGAAAAAGCCCGTGGTATCACCATTTCGACCGCTCACGTTGAGTATGAGACTGATAATCGTCACTATGCGCACGTTGATTGCCCCGGCCACGCCGACTATGTGAAAAATATGATTACCGGTGCGGCGCAGATGGATGGCGCGATTCTTGTGGTAAATGCGGCAGATGGCCCAATGCCACAAACCCGCGAGCACATCCTGCTTGGCCGTCAGGTTGGTATTCCGTCCATGGTTGTTTTCATGAACAAAGTGGATCAGGTGGATGACGAAGAACTGCTCGAATTGGTCGAGATGGAAATTCGTGAACTGCTCAGCACCTACGATTACCCTGGCGACGACATCCCAGTTGTTGCAGGGTCGGCTCTGGCAGCCTTGGAAGGGCGCGATGACAACATCGGCTCCGAAAAAATTGCAGCATTGATGGCTGCGGTTGATGAATATATTCCACAGCCGGCACGCGCCGTTGACCAACCCTTCCTGATGCCGATCGAAGACGTGTTCTCAATTTCGGGTCGTGGCACGGTTGTTACCGGCCGCGTTGAGCGCGGTGTCGTCAATGTGGGCGACGAGATTGAAATCGTTGGTATCCGTGACACCTCAAAAACCACGTGTACTGGTGTCGAAATGTTCCGCAAGCTGCTGGATCGCGGTGAAGCCGGAGATAACATTGGCGCCCTGTTGCGTGGTGTGGACCGTGACGGTGTAGAGCGTGGCCAGATTTTGTGTAAGCCGGGTTCAGTGACCCCGCACACCAAATTCGAAGCAGAAGCCTATATCCTGACCAAGGATGAAGGCGGCCGTCACACGCCGTTCTTTGCCAACTATCGCCCACAGTTTTATTTCCGGACCACCGACGTGACCGGCACGGTAAATCTGCCCGAGGGTACTGAAATGGTCATGCCTGGCGATAATCTGAAGTTCGAAGTCGAACTGATTGCGCCAATTGCGATGGAAGACAAGCTGCGTTTTGCGATCCGTGAGGGTGGCCGTACCGTTGGTTCCGGTGTTGTTTCCAAAATCATCGAGTAAGCAAACACTATCGTAGGGTGTGCGGGCAACTGCGCACCCCTCGAGTTCGACGAAGCTGGGGGATACTTCCTTGGCCTCCTATCAACTCTACAGCCGTGAAAGGCTAGAATATGCAAAGCCAAACTATTCGCATTCGGCTTAAGGCGTTCGATTACCGTGTGCTGGATTCCAGTACGCAGGAGATCGTAAACACCGCCAAAAGAACCGGCGCCGCCGTGCGTGGTCCGATTCCTCTGCCGAATAAGATCGAAAAATTTACGGTTCTTCGGAGCCCTCACGTGAATAAGAAATCGCGCGAGCAATTTGAAATTCGGACGCATAAGCGTCTGCTTGATATCGTTGATCCGACCCCCCAGACTGTGGACGCGCTGATGAAGCTCGACCTTGCGGCTGGGGTGGATGTCGAGATCAAAGTATAAGGGGGGCGTGACAGATGCGCTCTGGTATAATCGCAAAAAAACTGGGCATGACCCGGTTGTTCATGGATGACGGTAAACAGATCCCTGTAACCGTGCTTCAGTTGGATGGCTTGCAGGTCGTTTCACAACGCACTGCAGATAAGCATGGCTACAGTGCAGTCCAACTTGGCACCGGCACCATTAAAGCTAAACGGGTTTCGCAAGCGATGCGCGGCCATTTCGCCGTGGCGCAGGTCGAACCTAAGCGCAAGGTCGCTGAGTTTCGGGTCGCTCCTGAAAATCTGATCGAAGTTGGTGCGGAAATAACTGCCGAGCACTACGCGGCAGGCCAGTTCGTCGACGTGTCCGGCACGTCGATTGGTAAGGGCTTTGCTGGTGCCATGAAACGGCATAATTTTAAAGGTTTACGCGCGTCTCACGGTGTCTCCGTCAGCCACCGTTCGCACGGATCCACAGGTCAGTGTCAGGGTCCGGGTAAAGTCTTTAAAGGTAAAAAAATGGCTGGTCACATGGGCGCTGCTAAAGTCACCACTCAGAACCTGCAAGTTGTCAAAACCGATCTCGATCGTGGTTTGATTATGATCAAGGGCGCAGTTCCAGGCTCTAAAGGCGGGTGGGTTACTGTTAAGGATGCGGTGAAAAAGCCGTTGCCTGACGGTGTGCCTTTTCCAGCGGCAATCAAAGTCGCAGAGGCCGCCGCAGATTCAGCGCCTGTTCAAGGAGATGACGCATGAAACTTGATGTGATCAAACTCGACGGCAAGGCGGCTGGCAGTATCGATTTGGGCGACGATATCTTTGGCCTCGAGCCGCGTGTCGATATCCTGCACCGCGTCGTCCGGTGGCAGCGCAACAATGCGCAGGCCGGCACCCATAAGGTAAAGACCCGTCGCGAGACCAGCTATTCGACGAAAAAGATCTATCGTCAAAAAGGCACTGGTGGCGCGCGTCACGGCGATCGCAACGCACCGATTTTCCGCGGTGGTGGTATCTACAAGGGCCCAACGCCCCGTAGTCATGGCCACGATCTGCCGAAAAAAGTGCGCCAGATGGGTTTAAAGCACGCGCTGTCGTCTAAAGTGAAAGACGGTTCGCTGGTTATTATCGATGAGGCCCAGTCTGATGGTAAGACTGCGGCGTTGGCCAAGATGGTAAAAAACCTCGGTTGGAAACGCGCGTTGATTATCGATGGCGCTGCCGTCGATATCGGTTTTGCAAAAGCGGCGAGTAACATTGAAGGCTTGGATATCCTGCCGACAATGGGTGCTAACGTGTATGACATTCTGAAACGCGATACTCTGGTGCTGACGAAAGCCGGTGTCGAAGCTCTGGAGGCACGCCTGAAATGACTGCTAAAGCTGAACATTATGATGTGATCCGCAAGCCGGTTATCACCGAAAAAGCAACCATGGCCTCTGAGGCTGGAGCGGTTGTGTTTGAAGTGGCAATCGACAGCAACAAGCCACAGATCAAATCAGCGGTCGAAGCGCTGTTTGGTGTTAAGGTGAAAGCGGTAAACACCACGATCACAAAAGGTAAGACAAAGCGTTTTCGCGGCGCACCTGGTAAACGCCGGGATGTCAAAAAAGCCTATGTGACACTTGAGGCCGGAAACACCATCGACGTGAACACCGGACTGTGATAGCACGCCTCATCAACGCTCCGAATCTGTTCGGAGCGTTGTTGTTTTAAGTTGGGGACCTTCGGGCCCTATTATCTCGGGGACCTTCGGGGCCCTATCAATCGCGGCGCGTAAAGTGCTGCATCTATAACGGAAGACAGAAAGCATGGCACTCAAGTCGTATAAACCGACGACGCCAGGCCAGCGTGGGCTGGTGCTGATCGACCGTTCGGAACTGTGGAAGGGTCGTCCTGTTAAATCTCTTACTGAGGGTTTGACAAAATCGGGCGGCCGCAACAACACCGGACGTATTACATCCCGCCGCCGCGGTGGCGGCGCGAAACGCCTGTACCGTATTGTTGATTTCAAACGCAACAAACTGGACATGTCTGCAACTGTTGAGCGGATTGAATATGATCCCAACAGGACAGCGTTTATTGCTTTGGTACGATATGAAGACGGCGAACAGACGTATATTCTGGCGCCTCAGCGCTTGGGCGTCGGCGACCAAGTGATTGCCTCTGCCAAAGCTGATATCAAGCCCGGTAATACGATGCCGTTTTCTGGTATGCCAATCGGTACGATCATTCACAACATCGAGATGAAGCCAGGCAAAGGCGGTCAGATCGCGCGCGCTGCTGGCACGTACGCTCAGTTTGTTGGGCGCGATGGCGGTTATGCTCAGATCCGTTTGTCCTCTGGCGAACTGCGTATGGTTCGCCAAGAATGCTGTGCCACGGTTGGTGCGGTGTCAAACCCCGACAACAGCAACCAAAACTTTGGTAAAGCCGGTCGGATGCGCCATAAAGGCGTGCGCCCGTCGGTGCGTGGTGTGGTTATGAACCCGGTTGATCACCCCCACGGTGGCGGTGAAGGTCGGACATCGGGTGGACGTCACCCAGTTACCCCTTGGGGTAAGCCGACCAAAGGGGCACGTACCCGGAACAAGAACAAAGCGTCAAGCAAGCTGATTATCCGCTCGCGGCACGCCAAGAAGAAGGGACGTTAAGATATGTCTCGCTCTGTTTGGAAAGGTCCATTCGTCGATGCTTACGTGCTCAAAAAAGCCGAAGCGTCACGTGAAAGTGGACGCAATGAAGTTATCAAAATCTGGTCGCGCCGGTCTACTATTTTACCGCAGTTCGTTGGCTTGACCTTTGGTGTGTATAACGGTCGCAAACATATTCCCGTAATGATTTCGGAAGATATGATCGGTCAGAAATTCGGTGAATATGCCCCGACCCGTACCTATTACGGGCATGCAGCCGACAAAAAAGCGAAACGGAAGTAAGTCATGGGCCAGGATAAAAACCCCCGCCGCGTGGCCGACAACGAAGCGATGGCAAAACTGCGCATGCTTCGGACCAGCCCGCAAAAGCTGAACCTTGTAGCCGCGATGATTAGGGGCAAGAAGGTGGATAAAGCGTTGACCGACCTGACGTTCTCTAAAAAACGCATCTCTGATGATGTGCGCAAGTGCCTGCAATCAGCGATTGCCAACGCCGAAAACAACCACAACCTTGATGTGGATGAATTGGTTGTCGCCGAAGCATACGTTGGTAAAAACATGACACTGAAGCGCGGACGGCCGCGTGCACGTGGGCGGTTTGGCAAGATAATGAAGCCATTCTCAGAGCTTACGATCAAAGTGCGTCAAGTTGAGGAGCAAGCCTAATGGGTCAGAAAGTTAATCCAATCGGCATGCGTTTGCAGATCAACCGTACGTGGGACAGCCGCTGGTATGCCGATACCAAGGATTATGGTGATCTTCTCATGGAAGACATTAAAATCCGCGAGTTCGTCAACGAAGAGTGCAAGCAAGCCGGTATCTCGCGGGTGATCATCGAGCGCCCGCACAAAAAGTGCCGGGTTAGCATCTATACTGCCCGCCCCGGTGTGATTATCGGTAAAAAAGGTGCTGATATTGAAACGTTGCGCAAGAAGATCGCCGCAATGACACCATCAGAACTGCACCTCAACATTCTCGAAGTGCGCAAACCTGAGATGGACGCGCGTTTGGTTGGCGAGTCGATTTCTCAGCAGCTTGAACGTCGGGTTTCGTTCCGTCGTGCGATGAAGCGCGCGGTGCAGAATGCGATGCGCATGGGCGCGCTTGGTATCCGGGTGAATGTTGCGGGTCGTCTTGGCGGCGCAGAGATTGCGCGCACCGAATGGTATCGTGAAGGTCGGGTGCCACTGCACACGCTGCGTGCCGATATTGATTATGCCAATATTGAGGCGGAAACCGCTTACGGCATCATCGGTATTAAGGTCTGGATCTTTAAGGGTGAGATCATGGAACATGATCCGCAAGCCCGGGATCGCAAAGCCCAGGAACTCCAGGACGGTCCGGCCCCACGTGGTGCCGGTGGCCGTCGCTAAGGAGATAGAGATATGCTGCAACCAAAACGTACCAAATTCCGCAAGATGCACAAAGGCCGTATCCACGGCATGGCAAAAGGCGGCTCTGATCTTACCTTTGGCACTTATGGCCTAAAAGCCACCCAGCCAGAGCGGATCACCGCGCGCCAGATCGAAGCGGCGCGGCGGGCGATGACCCGTCAAATGAAACGGCAGGGCCGGGTCTGGATCCGGATTTTCCCCGATACGCCGGTCACGTCTAAGCCCACCGAAGTTCGGATGGGTAAAGGAAAGGGCTCAGTTGATTTCTGGGCTGCAAAAGTAAAACCTGGTCGGATCATGTTTGAGATTGACGGGGTTGACGAAAATGTGGCAAGGGAAGCACTTCGGCTTGCTGCAATGAAATTGCCGATCAAAACGCGTGTTGTTGTACGCGAAGACTGGTAAGAGTTTCCGCGCACCCGCACCAGTTTGCGGGGGGCGCGGTGTTTTTTGTTGGAAAAGCGCGGACGGTTGTGTCGTGACTTCTGATAGAGGGATAAGGCGATGAACGCCCAAGAACTACGCGATAAGACCCCGGACCAGCTTCGTGAGGAGCTGTCTAATCTGAAGAAAGAAGCGTTTAATCTTCGCTTTCAACAGGCCACGGGGCAACTTGAGAATACGGCGCGCATGCGGTCCGTTAAACGTGATGTGGCCCGGGTCAAAACCGTGCTGACACAGAAAGCCGCGCTTGCGGCTGCAGAATAGGAGCGCCTGAAAGATGCCCAAACGTATCCTGGAAGGCACTGTTACCAGCGCCGCAAACGAACAGACCGTCACGGTCTCGGTCGAGCGTCGCTTCAAGCATCCTGTGCTGAAAAAGATTATTCGTAAGTCCAAGAAATATCGGGCGCATGACGAACAGAACACTTTTAAGATTGGTGACTCTGTCCGCATTATCGAATGTCCACCAAAGTCGAAAACCAAACGCTGGGAGGTCCTTGAGGCGTAAGCTGAAAGACCCTTCAGTCACATCGAAACCCTGGGGATCTGGCACGTATGCCCCCCATAGGTCGGGAGACACTATATGATCCAGATGCAAACCAATCTGGATGTCGCTGACAACTCTGGCGCCCGCCGAGTTCAGTGCATCAAGGTTTTGGGTGGTTCCAAGCGCAGATATGCGTCTGTAGGCGACGTTATCGTCGTTTCAGTCAAGGAAGCCATCCCGCGGGGACGCGTTAAAAAAGGCGACGTGCGCAAGGCCGTTGTCGTACGCACCGCAAAACAGGTTCAACGTGCCGATGGCTCTGCTATCCGCTTTGACCGCAACGCGGCCGTTATACTGAACAATGCCGGCGAGCCCGTCGGAACCCGGATTTTTGGTCCGGTTGTTCGCGAATTGCGCGGTAAAAACTTTATGAAGATCATTTCGCTTGCTCCGGAGGTGCTCTGATGGCTGCTAAATTGCGCAAAGGCGACAAGGTCGTCGTGCTGGCCGGTAAGGACAAAGGCAAAGAGGGGACGATCTCTTTGGTGGATCCTTCGGCTGGTAAAGCCGTGGTTGACGGTCTGAACATGGCGGTGCGCCATACGCGTCAAACCCAAACCGCGCAGGGCGGCCGTATTCCTAAGGCCATGCCAATAGCCTTGTCGAACTTGTCGTTGATTGATTCCAACGGCAAACCTACCCGGGTCGGCTTTAAGGTCGAGGACGGTAAGAAAATGCGGTTCGCAAAGTCCACAGGGGAGACGATCGATGCTTGATGACGCAAAATACATTCCCCGCCTAAGAGCCGAATACGACGGAACCATCCGTCCGGCACTCATGGAAGAGTTTGGCTATACCAATGCAATGATGTTGCCAAAGCTCGACAAGATTGTGGTGAATATCGGTTGCGGCGCGGAAGCGGTGCGCGATTCGAAAAAAGCCAAATCGGCGCAGCAAGACCTGACTTTGATCACCGGTCAGAATGCTGTTGTTACGAAAGCAAAGAAGTCGATCGCTGGCTTCCGGGTGCGTGAAGATATGCCGCTTGGAACAAAAGTGACTCTGCGCGGTGTGCGGATGTACGAATTCTTGGACCGCCTGATCACGATCGCGATGCCACGTATTCGCGACTTTCGCGGCGTGTCGGCCAAGAGTTTCGATGGCAACGGCAACTATGCCTTGGGCCTGAAGGAACATCTGGTTTTTCCAGAGATCAATTTCGACAAAGTCGATGAGAACTGGGGTATGGACATCGTGATTTGCACCACTGCAAAGACCGACGCCGAAGCGAAATCGCTGTTGAAGCATTTTAACATGCCGTTCAGCAGCTGAGCGCGGGAAGGAATATAGACATGGCAAAAAAAGCAATGATTGAACGCGAAAAGAAGCGTCAAAAATTGGTCGATAAGTTTGCGGCGAAACGCGCTGATTTGAAAGCAATTGCGCGCAACCAAGAGCTGCCGATGGAAGAGCGGTTCGCCGCCCGTCTAAAGCTGGCAAAATTGCCGCGCAACAGCTCGGCAACCCGCTTGCACAACCGCTGTCAGCTGACCGGTCGTCCGCATGCGTATTATCGCAAACTTCGTATTTCGCGGATTATGTTGCGCGAATTGGGATCCAACGGGCAGTTGCCCGGTGTGGTCAAGTCAAGCTGGTAAGGGAGAGACGCAATGAACGATCCTATCGGCGATATGCTGACCCGTATCCGCAACGCGCAGCTGCGCGGGCGCTCGACAGTGATGACCCCCGGCTCCAAGCTGCGGGTGTGGGTCTTGGATGTGCTGGCTGACGAAGGCTATATCCGAGGCTATGAAAAAGTGACGGGTTCCGATGGCCATCCGGCGATTGAAATCAGTCTGAAGTACTTCGACGGTACTCCCGTCATTCGCGAAGTCAAACGGGTGTCAAAGCCTGGGCGTCGGGTTTATCTGGGTATCAAAGACATTCCGCAGGTCCGTCAAGGCTTGGGTGTGTCGATTGTCTCGACATCGAAAGGTGTCATGTCGGATTCAGCGGCTCGCATTGCAAATGTGGGTGGCGAAGTGATCTGCACAGTATTCTAGGGAGAGCAGAGAATGTCTCGTATTGGTAAAAAAACCGGTCGCGCTCCCCTCTGGGGTCTCTGCGGCCATGTCTGGTCAGACGATTGAAGTGAAAGGCCCAAAAGGGTCGCGCAGCTTTACCGCGTCGGATGATGTGACCATGACAATCGATGAAAGCTCTGTGTCTGTGACGCCCCGCGGCAATTCCAAGCGCGCGCGCCAGCAGTGGGGCATGAGCCGCACGATGGTGGCCAACTTGGTGACGGGTGTGACTTCGGGTTTTAAGAAAGAGCTTGAGATTAAGGGCGTCGGCTATCGGGCGCAACTTCAGGGCAAAGTCCTAAAGCTTAATCTGGGTTTGTCGCATGATGTGGATTTTCAGGTCCCGGATGGGGTAACAGTGACCGTGCCGAAACAAACTGAGATCATCGTCGAAGGCGAAGATCAGCAGCTGGTCGGACAGGTTGCCGCGAATATTCGTGAATGGCGCCGCCCCGAGCCGTATAAAGGCAAGGGTATCATGTATAAAGGTGAATATATCTTCCGCAAGGAAGGCAAGAAAAAGTAAGGACGCAGACAATGGCAAACAGCAAAAGACAACTGTTCTTGAAGCGCCGCCTGCGCGTTCGGAACAAACTTCGCAAGATGAACCGGGGACGCCTGCGTCTGTCGGTACATCGCAGCAACAAAAACATCAGTGTGCAACTGATCGACGACGTCAATGGTCGTACCTTGGCCGCAGCATCCAGTCTCGAAAAGGATCTGGGTATTATGGGCAAGAACAATCTCGAGGCGTCAACGAAAATTGGTACAGTGATCGCCGAGCGTGCGAAAGCCGCTGGTATTGAAGAATGCTACTTTGATCGTGGCGGGTTCCTGTTTCACGGCGGTGTCAAGGCTTTGGCCGACGCAGCCCGTGAAGCTGGACTTAAGTTCTAGGGAGACGAGATATGGCAAGAGAACAAAACAACCGGGGCCGTCGCGATCGCGATGAAACACCGGAGTTCGCTGATCGTCTCGTTGCGATCAACCGGGTATCGAAAACGGTTAAGGGTGGTAAGCGCTTTGGCTTTGCTGCGCTTGTTGTGGTCGGTGACCAAAAGGGTCGTGTCGGCTTTGGCAAAGGTAAAGCAAAAGAAGTGCCCGAAGCCATTCGCAAAGCAACGGAGCAGGCCAAGCGCCAGTTGATCCGTGTGCCGCTGCGAGAAGGTCGTACGCTGCACCACGACATTCAGGGCCGTCACGGTGCCGGTAAAGTGGTTATGCGCACGGCGCCAACCGGTACNGGCATTATCGCAGGTGGCCCAATGCGGGCCGTGTTCGAAATGCTAGGCATTCAAGACGTTGTNGCAAAGTCAGTTGGGTCGCAAAACCCATATAACATGATCCGCGCCACGATTGATGGTTTGGTAAAAGAAGCCAGCCCACGCATGGTCGCCCAGCGTCGTGGTAAAAAAGTCGCAGACATTCTCAACAAAGATATCGCACCTTCGGCCAAGCCCGAAGAAGCGGTTGACGCATAGGGNGCTGAAACATGGCTAAGACTATTGTCGTAAAGCAAATCGGCTCGCCAATCCGTCGTCCCGCCAAACAGCGTCAGACGCTGATTGGTTTGGGTCTGAACAAAATGCACAAAACNCGNGAGCTNGAGGATACCCCTTCGGTGCGNGGCATGGTCAACAAGATCTCGCATATGGTCGAGATTATTGAAGAGCGCGATTANCGCCAAGACCCGATCACCGTGACAAAATTTAGGCCGCCTCAGCTTTGTTTGGGGCGGCTTGTTTTATTGTGTTGCATTGATCCTTCCAAAAAAGACCGTTAGGGTTGTTTTTTGTCTTTAGAAGGGAAGCTTATGCACACCGGATCATGCCTTTGTGGCGCGGTAAGTTTCAATGTCTCAACTGAGCTCCAACCGCCAGATGCCTGTCACTGCACAACTTGCCGAAAATGGTCGGGACATTTTTTTGTCTCGACTGATATTGTCACAGGCGCGCTTGATTTGTCTGGAGCGGATAAGGTTACGTGGTATCAATCATCCCAAAAGGTTCGGCGGGGGTTTTGTTCCGTTTGCGGGAGCACGTTGTTTTTTGATCCACTTTTTCATGATTGGACCGCGATCGCGATGGGCGCTTTCGACGCCCCGACNGGGACGGCTCTTGGCCGGCATATTTTNGTGTCTGAAAAGGCAGATTATTATAAGATTAAAGATGGGCTTCCACAAAATCAAACCTAAGCTGCAGCGCAACTGGCTGCGGGAAATTCTGCGTCATGCAGTTTTATTACAGATATTCAGTGTATATCTGGTTTAAGATCATGAGAATTCGAACGAAATTTTGGAGAGGCCATATTTTCTATGCAGCGTAAGATTTCCGCCGTCCTATTCGATATGGACGGCCTTTTATTAGATACCGAACAGGTCGTTCTGGACTGCTTTCGCCAGACATGNGCTGGTTTGGGCCTGTCGGATATGGATCACGTTTTTTACCAATGTATCGGCCTTCGCCGTGCCGATAGCCGTCTGGTGCTTGAGCGCGGTTTGGGTCATTTGGTAGATCTGGCTGAGTTCGATACNAGCTGGGAGACGCGGATCGAGAGCCGGCTCGCTGATAATGTCCCAGTCAAACCGGGCGCTGAGAATCTCTTGCAACAGTTGCAGGACNGCGGCATCCCTCGGGTGGTGGCGACATCGACNACATCCGACGTGGCCATAGAAAACCTNAAAACTGCCGGGCTATATCCGCTGATCACAACGGTTTTGGGGGGCGAGCAGGTGGAAAATGGCAAGCCTGATCCGGAAATTTACCTCAAGGCGGCGGCNTTGGCGGGTCATGAGCCNNGCGATTGTGCGGCGTTTGAAGACAGTGACCCCGGAACGTTGGCNGCCGTGCGCTCAGGCGCGTTGACAGTGCAGGTGCCGGATCTCAGGCCCCCCTCTGCGCAGACTTTGGCTCTGGGCCACGTGGTGGCTGACGATTTATATGCGGGGGCGCTGCGCATTGGCCTGATTGCGGTATAACCACCGACCAGTTGGGTGTCCTTNGGGCAGACGGGTGCGCATCATAATTGCCTGCGATCAGTGAGCACATGGCGGCTTTTGAGTGTCTTGGCNCCAAGTTTTGTGTNAACTTAAGAATTCAAGTTGATTTTTAATATACTTTTAAAAGGGATCATGGATATGCCCCGCTTTGATTGGCATACAGACCCGATTGATTGCAGGACACCGNTGACAGACAGCTATAAAAGCACNCANAGGGTGCGGCGGTTTCTAANNGCACAATGTGGTCCGAAGTTNAANTTTGATCGCGCCTTTNTGGCTTGGATNAAGGATGGCAATCTTAAGACANTGGGNGNTGNGGCGGACGAGTGGACAAGACGACACANATGAANAGNATTTTGGGTNAGGNGGTGAACCCCACCGGCGTCTGAATTGACCCTAAAAATGCCATAATTNAACTTTAGCCCGCACTTGCGATCATAAGAGGGATGANGATGAAAATTCTAGTCGTTGGCGCNACTGGCAAAACTGGAGAACTGGCCTGGCGCNAGGCAGTTGCNGAGGGCCATGATGTCACGGTTTTTGGACGTTCTGTTGCGAAGAGATACAAGGACGATCCGGTGCGCAAAATGCAGGGNGATGTATTGGANCNTTCGGCTGTCACGGCTGCGATTGCGGGTCAGGATGCTGTTTTGGTGTGTCTTGGGCCGGTGAACAGTCGTGATCGGGTCACCTTGACGCAAGGCGCGCGCAATATTTGTCAAGTGATGCGGGCTGAGGGCGTTGAGCGGGTGGTTTTTATCTCTGCGGCGGGTGTGGGCGAAAGTTGGCGGTTGATTCCCTGGTATTCAAAGCTCTTATTTTCCACCTTTTTGAAAACAGTTCTGCAAGAACATGGGTCTGAAGAGAAAATATTTGCCGAAAGCGGATTGATATGGACGGCGGTNCGCGCAGCCGTCTTGACCAACCGNCCGGCNGGGGGCTCTGTTTTGGCGTCTAACATCGTGAGCAGCAGGACGATTCCGCGCGGCGATCTTGCGGCGTATCTGGTCTCAGAAGTGACGTCCGATCAGAANTATTGCCAGCCAATTTCAGTGACGGCAGGATAAAAGCGGGCAAAGTGTCCTTGTATTGGTCTATCGGAGACGGGCGAGTNTTGCCCTAGAAAGGCCGAGGATGCTTTCGATTGTACATGCCCCCCTGATGGAATTGCAGGCTAGTTTACCAGAGGTGTTTCAGCAGCTTTCTGTCTTGCGGATTTGACGCAGAAGAGGCTGGCCATCCAGAAAAAGCCGTTTGAAAAAAGCCAGTCTATTTGGCACCAATTGCCGAATTTTCGCTACAAGACTGTCGGAAAAGCGCTCGGGAGTGGTCAGCAAGACATAGGAAAACAACGCCGTCTCTGCCAAGTCCTCACGGTTGGGATGGGCNTTGGCATAGTGGGTAATAAAGGCGCCATCTGCGGCCTGTGCAAACCGCCATGCCGGATCACGTGACCACCGGTCATCAAGTGTTGCATGGACACTTTCNTGAAAGATGGTTTCTTCAAGGTCATGTTGCTGCAGGCGAGTATCAATATTTTTATGATAAAGCACGAAAAAATGCTCTTCGTCCTCGGCAAAGGCGGTTTCATCGCCATGGTGGATTACCACATGCGACAGGGTTTCGCGCATGGCGCTTGGCAAATGAGACAGGCCGCGGGCCACATGCCTGGCATAGTGCAATATAACGGCACGTGGGCCCAAATCTGGATGCACCCAAAGCCCGACCCGCGTTCCATCTGCAAATCGCACGACAAAAAACGATACGTTCAAAGTCAATAATCTGTTGTGTCGCTTGTCGACCATTTTGGCGCGCCCTGTCTTTTGAAAGGCAATGCAATAGGCCACCGACGCGTCTGTGGATTTTATAAAATCAATGTCATTTGAGACCACTGAACTTGGAAACAGCGGTTTTCCCGCCGATGGTGATAGGTTTAGCGTTACAATGTCTGCAGCATCGGTCCGTATGTCTTGCCCAATAAAAACCATGGAAATACTGAGAATAAAAATGGAAAAAATGCGCATTTCAGTCCTGTTATTGAAATNAAACCAAGCCAAAGATGATACTGTAACCTTGAGATGCCCTTAGCTGGCTGCATTTACAAAATATGGTTAAAGAAGTTTGATTGTGCTCANAACACAACCCCAGCGTATTTTTATCTTGCAAGTGGGNTNGCGGGGCTTTGAGCAAGGCCCACCCTGTCAGGATNAGAGGGGACTTGCACGGCGCGCAGCTTGGGTTTATACGCCTCCGGTGGCCTCAGGGTCGCAGAATCAAAATTAGAAACGCCGCGTTTGCCCATTTTGTCGCTCGACGGGTAGTTCCGGCAAAAGGAGAAGCGACATGAAACTACACGAATTGCACGACAACCCCGGTGCCACCAAAACCAAAAAGCGGATCGGTCGCGGACCGGGTTCAGGCAAGGGTAAAATGGGTGGCCGCGGTATCAAAGGTCAGAAATCCCGCTCAGGTGTGTCGATCGGTGGCTATGAAGGTGGCCAAATGCCGCTATACCAACGTCTTCCAAAGCGTGGTTTTACCAAGCCGAACCGCAAGTCTTACGCGGTTGTCAATCTTGGTCTGGTGCAGAAATTCATTGACGAAAAGAAACTCGACGCCAAAGCGGCCATCACCGAGGATGTGTTGATTGCCAGCGGTCTGGTACGGCGTAAGCTTGACGGTGTACGGGTTTTGGCAAAGGGCGATATCACTGCCTCAGTTACGCTGCAGGTGACCGGTGCGTCCAAGTCGGCGGTTGAGGCTGTTGCAAAGGCGGGTGGAACATTGACCGTCGCATCTGAATAANACCTTGTGAGCAGCGGCTAGGCTGCTTACATATGCTACAGTTTTCCCAATTGGCCGCCTGAGCTGGAAAACGCTTTGGGCGGTTTTTATCTAAAAGAGAGACCCCTATGGTATCTGCTGCAGAACAAATGGCCGCAAACACAAGTTGGGCGGCCTTGGGCAAGGCCACTGACCTGCGTAACCGCATCCTGTTTACGCTGGGTTTGTTGATTGTCTATCGCCTTGGCACGTTTATCCCTGTGCCCGGCATTGATGGACAGGCGCTGCGCGACTTTATGGAGCAGGCACAACAGGGTATCGGCGGTATTCTGACAATGTTTACCGGCGGCGCTTTGGGGCGCATGGGGATTTTTGCACTGGGAATCATGCCCTATATTTCGGCCTCGATTATCATACAGTTGTTGACTTCAATGGTGCCGGCATTGGAACAANTGAAAAAAGAGGGNGAACAGGGNCGCAAGAANATCAATCAATACACCCGGTTTGGGACAGTGGCTTTGGCCACGCTGCAGGCCTATGGGCTTGCGGTCAGCCTTGAGGCGGGAGAGTTGGTCACTGAACCCGGGTTATTTTTCCGAATGTCCTGTCTGGTGACGCTGGTTGGCGGCACAATGTTCTTGATGTGGCTCGGTGAACAGATCACGGCCCGCGGTATCGGCAACGGTATCTCCCTGATTATTTTCGTTGGCATCATCGCCGAAGTACCCGCCGCGTTGGCACAGTTTTTCGCTTCAGGTCGGTCTGGTGCGATCAGTCCGGCGATTATTGTCGGAGTGATCGTGATGGTGGTTGTGACGATCGCCTTTGTGGTGTTCATGGAACGCGCGCTGCGCAAAATCCACATCCAATACCCGCGCCGTCAGGTTGGCATGAAGGTCATGGAGGGCCAGTCCAGCCATTTGCCGGTCAAGGTCAATCCCGCTGGCGTGATCCCGGCAATCTTTGCCAGTTCACTGCTGCTGTTGCCGACGACTGTCAGCACGTTCTCGGGCAATCAAACCGGTCCGATTATGTCGACCATCCTGGCATATTTCGGCCCCGGACAACCGCTCTATCTGGCTTTCTTTGCGGCGATGGTGGTGTTCTTTGTTTATTTTTACACCTTCAACGTCTCGTTTAAGCCTGAAGAGGTTGCCGATAATCTGAAAAACCAAAACGGTTTTGTGCCCGGGATTCGCCCCGGAGCGAAAACCGCCGAATATCTTGAATACGTGGTGTCGCGTCTTCTCGTTCTTGGCGCCGCATATTTGGCCCTTGTGTGTTTGCTGCCAGAAATTTTGCGCGGGCAGTTTTCCATTCCGTTTTATTTTGGCGGCACCTCTGTTCTGATTGTGGTTTCGGTGACAATGGACACCATCCAACAAGTTCAATCGCATCTTTTAGCGCATCAATATGAAGGTTTGATTCAAAAATCACAGCTTCGCGGAAAGGGCAAAAAGCGGGGCAGCAAGGGAGTGACACGTAAATGAACATCATTCTGTTAGGTCCACCTGGCGCCGGTAAAGGAACACAGGCGCGCCATTTGGTTGAGACCCGCGGTATGACACAACTGTCCACCGGTGATATGCTGCGCGAGGCCAAATCAAGCGGCACCGAAATGGGAAATATCGTGGCTGATGTGATGGCACGGGGCGATTTGGTCACGGATGAGATCGTTATCGGTCTGATCCGGGAAAAAATAGAATCAAACACGCAGGGAGGCTTTATTTTTGATGGCTTTCCCCGGACCCTGGCGCAAGCTGATGCCTTATCCGATTTGCTTAATCAAACTGGTCAAACGCTTGATGTGGTGGTCGAGATGCAGGTTGATGACGAGGCGTTGGTGGCGCGGATTGCGGGTAGGTCAACGTGTGGATCATGTGGTGAGGTTTATCACGATGTGACGCGGCCACAGCCTGAAAACGGGGCCTGCGAGACCTGTGGGGCATCAGATTTTCAGCGTCGGGCGGACGACAACGAGGAAAGCCTTAAAAACCGCCTGATGGAGTACTATAAGAAAACGTCGCCGCTGCTGGGCTATTACTTTGCCAAAAACCAGCTGCAGTCAGTCAATGGACTTGCTGATATTGATGCTGTGCAGACTGAAATCGCTGCGGTTTTGGATGCGCTGTGATATTTTGGTCTTGACCGCTTCTTGAAATTCTCCTAACCACCAGGCTTGGTCGACAGACCAGGCCCGCGGGCGCCCAAAGGGCTGTGCCGTGGATGTCCGACTTGCTGCGCCTTGGCGAACGGGGTCGGGTTTTGTGAAAAAAGGTTCTGGTGTTACGGAACCGCAATAAAAAGGAAGCAAGAATTTGGCACGTATAGCCGGCGTGAATATCCCGACGCATAAACGGGTTCCCATCGCATTAACATACATTACCGGTATCGGTTCAGCGATCGCAAAAGAAATTTGTGCTGCGGTCAATATCGATGAAACGCGCCGGGTCAATGAATTGAGCGACGCTGAGGTTCTGGCGGTACGCGAACATATCGATGCCAATTGCATGGTGGAGGGCGATCTGCGGCGTGAGGTTCAAATGAACATCAAGCGTCTGATGGATCTGGGCTGCTACCGCGGTTTGCGTCACCGTCGTAATCTGCCGGTACGGGGGCAACGTACCCATACCAACGCCCGCACCCGCAAGGGCCCGGCGAAAGCAATTGCTGGCAAGAAAAAGTAAGGGAGGGCTTGAGATATGGCACGTGATACACGTCGCGGAGGCAAAAAGAAGGTCTCCAAAAATATCGCCGCTGGTGTGGCGCATGTGAACAGTTCGTTCAACAATACCAAGATTTTGATCTCGGACGTGCAGGGCAACGCCATTGCATGGTCGTCTTCGGGAACGATGGGCTTTAAAGGCTCGCGTAAATCGACGCCTTATGCCGCGCAGATGGCGGCCGAGGATGTGGGTCGTAAAGCTCAAGAGCATGGCGTAAAAACGCTCGAGGTCGAGGTGCAAGGTCCGGGGTCGGGGCGCGAATCAGCGCTGCGGGCGCTGGCTGCTGCTGGTTTCAACATCACTTCGATTCGCGATGTGACGCCGATGGCCCACAATGGCTGTCGCCCACCAAAGCGTCGTCGAGTGTAAGCAATATTATCAGTACTGGTGGCGCGGATTTGTTCGCGCTGCCATTTTGCTATTTTAACCTCGGGCGTCTTGCACTTCTGGACATGGGGGCAAGACAAGGATGGAGGATTTCATGATCCACAAAAATTGGGCCGATCTAATTAAACCGTCGCAGTTAGACGTTAAGCCGGGCAATGACCCGACACGTCAGGCGACGGTCACCGCCGAACCTCTTGAACGCGGATTCGGGCTGACGCTCGGTAATGCGCTGCGCCGCGTGTTAATGAGTTCTTTGCAGGGTGCGGCGATTGTCAGCGTGCAGATTGATAATGTCCTACACGAGTTTTCCAGCGTTGCTGGTGTGCGTGAAGACGTCACCGATATTATTTTGAACCTGAAAGGCGTTGCGCTGAACATGGAAGTCGAGGGCCCTAAGCGGCTGTCGATTAACGCCAAAGGCCCGGGTGTAGTGACCGCCGGCGACATCTCGGAAAGCGCCGGTATTGAAGTTCTGAACCGCGAGCATGTGATCTGCCACCTTGATGATGGGGCTGACGTATTCTTTGAGCTGACCGTCAACACCGGCAAGGGCTATGTTGCGGCCGATAAGAACAAACCAGAAGATGCGCCAATTGGCTTGATTCCGATCGATGCAATTTATTCACCGGTTAAAAAGGTGTCATACGACGTACAACCGACCCGTGAAGGTCAGGTACTTGATTATGACAAGCTGACAATGAAGGTTGAGACCGACGGTTCGCTGTCGCCGGATGATGCCGTTGCCTATGCCGCGCGCATTTTGCAAGACCAGTTGTCGATCTTTGTGAACTTTGACGAGCCTGAATCGGCGTCGCGTCAGGATGATGATGATGCGCTGGAATTCAACCCGCTGCTGCTTAAGAAAGTTGACGAGTTGGAGTTGTCGGTGCGTTCTGCCAATTGCTTGAAAAATGACAATATTGTGTATATCGGCGACCTGATCCAGAAAACC
>NYVC01000099.1 GCA_002684375.1 Marinovum sp. | reverse complement strand
TTGTTGACGCGACATATATGAGCACAGCCGCCCTGCGGACATTTCTCAAGGCGGAAATCGCCGATGCAAAAGCCAAAGACGTCTTGTTCTCGTTACATCTAAAATCAACGATGATGAAGGTGTCCGACCCAATCATCTTTGGCCATGTCGTGGCGGTGTTTCTTGAAAAAATATTTGAAAAACACGCTGCGACCCTCAAGGATCTGGGCTTTCACCCAAATTTTGGCATCGGCGACCTCCAGACACGACTTGCCACGCTCGGTTCTGACAAACGGGCCGCGATCGACGCGGATCTTGCCAAAGTATTCGCCGAACAGCCGGCGCTTTATATGGTTAATTCGGATAAGGGCATCAGCAATCTGCACGTCTCGTCCGATGTGATCATCGATGCCTCAATGCCAGCCCTGATACGGGCCGGTGGTAAGGGCTGGGGACCTGACGGCGAAGAGGCTGATTGCAAATGCGTAATTCCAGATGCCTCTTATGCCTGCATTTACGATGAGACGATCTCATATTTTAAACAAACCGGAGCTCTTGATCCTACGACAAGTGGCGCGGTTTCAAACGTCGGCCTCATGGCGCAAAAAGCCGAAGAATACGGATCGCACCCAACTACCTTTGAAGCCGCGGCAGATGGCTGCATACGCTATGTCTTACACAACGGTGAAATTTTGCATGAGCACTAAGTTCAAAAGGGCGATATCTGGCGGTCTTCAAGCACCAATCGCGCGCCCGTCGAGGACTGGGTTAAACTGGGTATAGCCCGCCAAAAAGCCACCGGTGCCGCAGCAGTTTTCTGGCTGGATGATACGCGCGCCCACGATGTCGAAATCATAAAATACGTCAAAAAAGTTGTAACCGCCGAAGGCGCAGACAACTTGGGCCTTCAAATCATGGCACCGCGCGCAGCAACCCGGTTCAGTCTTGAAACCATTCGGACCGGCAAAGACTGCATCTCGATCACCGGCAATGTCCTGCGCGACTACCTCACCGATCTGTTCCCTATTTTGGAGCTTGGCACCTCTGCCAAAATGCTGTCAGTGGTAAAATTGATGCAGGGCGGTGGTTTATTTGAAACCGGTGCTGGTGGATCAGCGCCGAAACATGTTCAACAATTGATGGAAGAGGGACATCTGCGCTGGGACTCATTGGGTGAATTCTGCGCCCTTGGAGAGTCTTTGAACTTTGTGGCAGAAACCAAAGACAACGCCAAAGCCGCACTGCTGGGCAAAGCCGTAGAACATGCAACCCAACGTCTTTTAGAAAATGACAACTCGCCGCGCCGGCGGGTGGGCCAAACTGACAACCGCGACAGCCATTTCTATTTCGCGCTCTACTGGTCTGAGGCCCTTGCGGCACAGACAGAGGATTCTGGTCTGGCGGAATATTTTGCGCCCATTGCGAACAAGCTGTCCGAGAGCAAGACAAAAATTCTTTCAGAAATGGCGGCCTTGCAAGGCATCCCTGCAGATTTGGGCGGCTACTATCACACCGACCCCGCGAAAACGGCATCCGTCATGCGGCCCAGTCCAACCTTTAACACCATAATCGGTTAATCCCGGATTTGTGCCCCTGCATAGTTTTTGTAACTACAGGGGCACAGTCTGCTGTTAACCAACGGTTACTAGGCCCCGTTCTGTAAATAAGAAACTGCTCTTTTGGGACGCCGCCAAAAATAACCAAAATCCAAACTCTGTATCGCGCGCCATAATGGCCTTTCGCGAGATTGAGTCCGTCGGCAAAAACCAATTTCATTGTGTCTTGTAAATGTTCGACACGGGTGTCTACCGAAGCTAAAGGCTCTGATACCCGGCGAAGATGTGGCCGCCGAAAATGGCCCTGTAAACTTTCGAATTGATGTAGTTTCAATCATCCATAATTTTGTGGGCAATAACAAACATTAGAATATTAAAACTATAGTGTATCTCATCCACCCAGNTTATCACTTGATTGTAANAGGCCCNTGGCCATGAGAAGCAATGAAAGTAAATCCAAAAAGTAGGCGAACCGACGAGCAAGTCGAAGTCATNGTNTTNTATGCATTTAAATACCATGTTTCTATTTGCAAAAAAAANACGAGTAAGTACTACTAANCTCAAGTAGGCGGAGTTTATGACGCAATTCAAGGAGATTTTTCGATGCNTGTGTCTCAAATTATNAACAATAAAATATCCAGAGTTCGGCACGTTATGGAAGACACTGCTGAAAAATCATCTGTGTCTCTGAGCACCACAATNAAAGACACACTTTCTCTTATTGCNACCAGAGACAATAGTGCTATGGCCGTAATGGANNANAATGATGTGATGGTCGGCATCGTCACAGAAAAAGACATCATCGTTNCTCTGGAAAAGAATGGTAGCGATATCCTTTTGCAGCCNGTTGAAACAATCNTGACCTCTAATCCGGTGACTACAGATCCNGAAGCTCACTGCAAGGATGTCCTTATANAGATGATCGACGGAAATTTCCGAAATATGCCAGTTTTNGANGGCNATACCTTTGGNGGGATCGTCCAAACGCTCGAGGTTGCGGAAGGAAAACTGTCAGAAGTGCTCGAGGAAAACCGGAAGTTGCGAGAGTTGATTGGCAGGTTGGTGCCCACCGCTTTTTATTGCACCTCCACCGATGATGTAGAAAAAGTCCATGATAAGATGGTAAAAAATAACTTACCGTGTGTGCCTGTTGTTAATAGCAATCGGGTTATGGATGTCATTGCCGATTATGAATTTCTAACTCTTATTGGGAAAGACGATCTTTTAAGAGCCAATGTGAAGGAGGCAAGTTCAAAAAAGACATAGGTTCCAGATTGGAGTAAAAGAATGGGATTCGCCCCCGACTGGGTTTTAGGTGCGACCTGTGGTGTCATCACACATAAATATGTGATTGGTGATTTGCCACTTCAGGCATATACAAATAAATTCTCAAAGGGCCTGTCGGAATCGTATGACGATACCTCAGGCGATAAACTAATGGCAATCACCGAGGAGATGATGCAGTTTTTAGCATCGGTGGATGGGGACGGTGCCATGTTAATTAACTCTGCTTACATCTTCAACATTGTAAATTTTGATGAAACCGGCGGAAAACGCAAAATAAAAGGACTATTCAAATCAGCCTTGGCGGCACAAAAAAAAGAGGTGTCCATAGATGATGTGCTGAAGTCATTTAGGACATTTGCGTTTTCAATGAGGTCTAATCCTAACCTTTTAGCGCCAAAAGGCTGGAATATTTCTCAAACCGCAGATATCGAATGGCTGACTGAAATTTTTGATCAACGCGTTCGTATTACCGATTCATTTTGAGCTCTAAATACTGTAATTTTAGTCATAAGCCGTGGAAAATTGTGGCAAAGTAGCGGGTCAAGTATGCGGTGCATGCAAGGGTATGTCGTGCAGGAATAGAACAGACCAGACTAAACAATAATACGCCGTATGAGACAAAAATCCTGAGACCTGATTTAAAAAATTAGTAAGATCATCTGAATTCACTAGCCCATTTCATAAGTTGAACGGGCGATTTATCGTAAGTAGTCGAACGCTTGAAGAATAAAGACTACAAAACGAAGACAGGCGACAAAATTGATCTACTGCAACGTACTTTCCTAGGTTAAACAGACCGTTATAATTCAAGACAAAGAATAGGGCATCACAATATATCAGGTGAGCGAGGATTGACGTTCTTGTCGGACCCATAAAGGGCATAGCGTTGTCGCGTTCACACTCTATCATAAGGCTGATGATATATGAAATATGCACCAATCTGCGTGGCATCGCACATATCAAATCCGGACTGGATATAGCGAAACCAATCAAGCCTATCCCAGCAGCTCTACGACCAAAGTTGTATAGGCATGAAACTATATCAAGGATAAAATCAGCCATTTGGGGCAAGATTTGACACCATAGTCTGCCCCAGCAGAAGGGAACGACAGTGGCGGCATCGACGGTTTGGAGGATATGTATTTGGCTGGCACTGTCTGCAGGGCCCGCAGGGGCCGGTGAAATGTGGATCACCAATGAAAAAGATCACACCGTCAGCGTTATCGATACCAAAACCCAAGAACTGAAGGCATCCTATAATGTTGGCTTGCGGCCACGCGGAATCATTTTTGCAAAAGACTTTTCGGAACTTTATGTGTGCGCTTCGGATGATGACCGAATCGATGTGTTGGATCCTGAGACCGGCGTGGTTATCCGCAGTATGCCCAGCGGCGAGGACCCTGAACAATTCGCGTTGCATCCGAACAATCGCTATCTCTACATTGCCAACGAAGAAGACGCTATGGCCACAGTGCTGGATGTAACTAGCGACGAAGTATTGGCCGAGATCAATGTGGGAATCGAACCGGAAGGTATGGCTGTTTCGCCAGACGGCAAAATTGCAATAGTAACCTCTGAGACCACCAATATGGTCCATTGGATTGACACCGAGGCACAGCGGCTCTTTGCCAACACACTGGTTGGTCAACGACCTCGGCATGGAGAATTCAATACNGATGGTTCAAAGCTTTGGGTCAGTTCCGAGATCGGCGGCGCGATTACAATCTTGAATGTGGCAACGCAGCAAATCGAACACATTTTTCATCTTAAAATCCCGGGTNTCAGTAAAGACTTAATACAGCCCGTAGGCATTCGACTGACAGCAGATGGCAGTAAAGGCTTTATCGCGCTGGGTCCCGCAAACCATGTGGCCGTGATAGACGCCCGGACCTATGAGGTTTTAGATTTTGTCTTGGTGGGACGCCGGGTTTGGCATCTGGCCTTCGATGAGAATGAACGTCACATTTATTCAACCAATGGAATCTCTGGTGACGTGACGATCATCAACGTGGCAAGCCTAANACCAATCAAAACCCTNAAGGTTGGNCGATTTCCNTGGGGCGCCGCTTTCAGACCAGATTGAACANGGCTTNGTGATTTCCATCTCTGAAAAGCGTCAAAAAAGTTAACATTGATGGTCATCANCGTTCACAACAGAAATCGCCGCTCTCTTCAGCCACTTTCAGAGTGGCTTTGCAAAGTGCCATTTAGCGGCCATGTACGGCAAAATACCACCAGAGGTCTCACCANAAGGTTGCTAAAACCACAAAATCAACACGTCTATCACTCCTTAATACCCTGAAACATCAGGACACGCGGTTAGGATCATCCCGTGAGCGGCGGACGCGCTATGTTTTCCGAAGGCCGGATATCCAGTTCTTCACCCTCCCNCAGCCAAAAACTCTGAAAATGTATNTTNAGGCCATCTTATGAATTACTGCGTGCGGTAAATTTTACAAGCACTTGGCCTTAAAACGCTTTGTCAGTGGTCCTTTTATCCCCATACTTCCGCAAAAATAGCTAGAGATGCTCACCCTGTCGACCTGACCACTTTCTCCATCAACAGAACACCAAAGAGCGGGGATGAGCTATGACTGAATCTGGTGTTTGGGGAGTTTGAAGGTTGGCGGCATATCTGGTTGATTTGTTGTTGAAAGACAGCAAGGCAACCGAAGGGGATACACCACAATGGAAACGACTGACATTGCTGATTTTGCGCGTCGAGACGGGATCACGGACGCGCTGACGGATTTGCTTAGAACGGGGGCGCAGCAATTGATTGCAACAGCAGTTGAAGCTGAACTTGCCGGTTATCTGGCTCAATTTACCGACGTGCGCAATAAGGC
>NYVC01000013.1 GCA_002684375.1 Marinovum sp. | reverse complement strand
GGCCACGCATTCTGTCGCATTGCCTGCAAATTGGACCGTGGGCGAAGACGTGATTATCCCGTCTGCGGTGAGTGATGCAGATGCAAAGGCCAAGTTTGGGGGGTTTGAGGCGGTNCTGCCNTATGTGCGCACTGCAAAGATGCCACANTAAACCGTCTGACNGGCGNNATTCGANCGNNTGATGTGACAAAGGCTCCAACGNATGNTGGAGCCTTTGTNGTTTTATTCANCAGCAGAGGGCGTTTATCCCGCTGCGTTTTCGTCTGCAGTCATTTCCTCGCCGGTCTCTTGATTGACGACTTTCATCGACAAGCGCACTTTGCCGCGATCATCAAAGCCCAGCAGTTTTACCTTGACGTCTTGGCCTTCTTTGAGGACATCGGACGGGTGGTTCAAACGGCGGTTTTCGATCTGTGAGACGTGGACCAGACCATCGCGNTTGCCNAAGAAGTTCACAAAGGCACCGAAGTCGACGATTTTNACAACTTTGCCGTCATAGACCTGACCTTCTTCGGGCTCGGCGACGATTGCATAGATCATGTCATAGGCTTTTTTGATCGAGTCACCGTTTGGCGAGGCAATTTTGATCACGCCCTCATCGTTGATGTCGACCTTCGCACCAGAGACTTCGACAATTTCGCGGATAACCTTGCCGCCAGAACCGATCACTTCGCGAATTTTATCGGTTGGTACATTCATGGTCTCGATGCGTGGGGCATGGACGCTGAAATCAGCCGCTTCGGTCAGTGATTTGGACATTTCGTTTAGAATATGCATCCGGCCNNCTTTGGCTTGGGCAAGNGCTTTTTTCATGATGTCCGGGGTAATGCCGGCAATCTTGATGTCCATCTGCAGCGAGGTGATACCGGCTTCGGTACCCGCGACTTTGAAGTCCATATCGCCCAAGTGATCCTCGTCGCCAAGGATATCGGTCAGAACTGCATAGTCGCCATCGTCTTCAAGGATNAGCCCCATGGCAACGCCGGCAACCGGTGATTTCAGCGGCACACCTGCGTCCATCATCGACAGTGAACCACCACAGACCGACGCCATGGACGACGAGCCGTTGGATTCGGTGATTTCGGACACTACCCGCACCGTATATGGAAAATCGGTTGCGGCTGGCAGAACCGCCTGCAGTGCCCGCCACGCCAGTTTGCCGTGACCAACCTCACGTCGGCCGGGAGGGCCCACGCGTCCGGCTTCGCCTACCGAATAGGGGGGNAAGTTATAGTGCAGCAGGAAGTTGGAGCGTGANTTGCCGTGCAGCGCATCGATGATCTGCTCGTCATCGCCGGTGCCCAATGTGGTGACCACAAGGCCTTGGGTCTCACCCCGGGTGAACAGTGCTGATCCGTGGGTCCGCGGCAGCATGCCGGTTTCACACACGATAGGCCGTACGGTGTCCAGCGCACGACCGTCGATCCGCTTGCCGGTTTTAACCACATCGCCACGCAATATNCCGGCTTCAAGTTTTTTCAACGCCGATCCAAGATTGGCGTCNGCCAATTGTTCTTCGCTAAGCGCGGCCTTGATCGTNTCACGGGCGGCATTGACTGCCGCTGTGCGCTCTTGCTTGTCAGTCAGTGCGAAGGCGGCGCGCATGTCGGCTTCACCGGCAGATTTTGCAGCNGCATAGAGATCAGAGTAATCGGCGGGTTGAAAATCAAAAGGCTCTTTTGCAGCGTCTTCGGCCATCTCCACGATCAGGTCGATCACCGGTTGCATTTGCTCATGGGCAAAGGTGACGGCGCCGAGCATTTCTTCTTCGGACAGTTCATAGGCTTCGGACTCGACCATCATCACGGCGTCTTTGGTGCCAGCAACAACCAGATCNAGACGCTGATCAGGCTTGGTCCGGAGGTGATCCATATCTTCAACTTCTGGGTTCAGGATATATTCNCCATCGACAAAACCAACGCGGCAACCGGCGATTGGGCCACGGAATGGCGCGCCCGAAAGGGTCAAAGCCGCAGAGGCGGCGATCATCGCGACGATATCGGGGTCATTCACCAGGTCGTGACTTAGAACGGTACACATCACCAGCACTTCGTTTTTGAAACCGTCGACAAACAGCGGCCGCAAGGGGCGGTCGATCAGACGNGCAGTCAAAGTTTCTTTTTCTGAAGGCCGCGCTTCGCGCTTGAAGAAGCCACCGGGAATTTTGCCTGCGGCATAGTATTTTTCTTGGTAATGTACGGTCAGGGGNAAAAAGTCCTGACCGGGCTTTTGCGTTTTGGCAAATGTTACGTTTGCCATAACCGAGGTTTCGCCCAATGTGGCGATCACCGATCCGTCTGCTTGACGGGCCACTTTGCCTGTCTCTAGTGTTAGGGTTTCTTCACCCCATTCGATTGATTTTTTCGTTACGTTAAACATCACGTTTCCTATAATGGCTGCCGGGGCGTATCCCCATGTGCCGATTTGCGTTCGGGGCCGCATTGCCCCCGTGGCCTTTTGTTAATCCTGCTGCATCCCAAGGCCCAGAGTTGCAGTCTGCGGATAGCGGAGCGGGCACAAGCCCGAAATGCAAAGGACGCACTCTTGGTGCGTCCCTTTGTGTTAGCGGCGAATGCCGAGGCGTTGGATTATGCTTTTGTAACGCGGCTCATCGCTGCGCTTCACATAGTCCAAAAGTTTCCGGCGCAGCGCCACCATTTTGAGCAACCCGCGGCGGGAATGATTATCCTTTTTGTGGGTCTTGAAATGCTCTGTCAGTGTCGTGATCCGCGACGTTAGAATAGCAACCTGAACTTCAGGGGAACCAGTGTCCCCGTCTTTGGTTGCAAACTCTTTCATTACGCGGGCTTTTTCTTCTGCTGTAATCGACATCGGGGTCTCCTTTTTAATTGAGATGTGAAATGGCGCAGGCCGGGATGTCGTCCAGCAAGGCCCGTGGAGGTATCGGCTAGGATTCCCAGCCGATGCGCGCGTATAGGGGGTTTTTACCGAAAAGGAAAGCCCAAAGCGCGGTTTGCTTCGCTTGATCTTGCAACCTGTAAGGGATGACCTCAATGGTCGTTCACAATGTTGTGCTGCGCAGTCCGAATAAGCCGTCCAATTGATGCGACAGGCGCCACTTTTGAATATTTTGATCCTTCAAGCCGGCGCTGAGAATCGCCTTTTATCGCAACGACCGGGTCGCAGATATTGCCGCAGGTTAGCCCTTATTTATGACCTGATTTTTCAGGTTTGTGTGCCCGCAACCAAGACGATGTCGGAGGCTTTAAAGCCGGTAACTGTGTTCATAGTGGCCAAAACAGCCCCATCCAATATAATTTCAGTTAGGCTTGGGTCGCCGCTAGAAAGCCGCAGGTCTACCTTATGGGGCGTTTGCAGCTTATCGTTATGGGCGATAATGATGCTGTCGTACCGGCTATCAAAAGCGATAATGCTGGTGGGGGTTTTGTCCGCGTTGGCCGCATCTAGAATGATTGTATCCTGCCCGATGCCCGGGGTAACGACATCGTTGGCGCCGGCAATCAGCGTATCGTCGCCATCGCCGCCATTGAGATAATCCCTCTCGTCCACCATTCCTTTGCCCGTCTGTCGTGGGTCGGTGGCGTTGGTTACAGGCGGTTCTGTGCCGTCGATCCTGTCATTACCCTGATCGCCAAACAAGACATCCTCGCCTCGACCACCGATCAGCGTGTCGTCGCCCATACCGCCAGAGAGCTGGTCTTCATCCTCACCGCCGTTGAGAAAATCATTGCCCATGCCGCCGATCAGACTGTCGGCACCTGCGCCGCCGCGCAGTGTATCGTCGTTATGGTATCCCAAGATGGAATCATTGCCTGCCTGGCCGCTCAGATCATCATCGCCGTCATTGCCGTGCAAAGTATCATTACCCGGGCCGCCGCGCAGCAAATCTTGGCCGTCGGCTCCCCAGAGATCGTCGTCACCACCCCGTCCTGAAATTGTATCATTGCCGTTATACCCATTGATACGGTCCNGACCATCATGGCCAATAAGACGGTCATCTGCCGCACTGCCGCGCAGCGGGGCGGTAGGCGTNTCTAAGGGTNCGTCAGAACTGTATGGATCAAACTCTNCTGGTTTCACGGTTAACGGATTTATTCTTGCGGGTTGAAACTGATCNTGTCCGGGCAGATCTGCTGTTTTNGGTTCCCCGGGGTCTGCTCCATCATCTTCGGGATCTGGATCCGAACCGGTCATTTCGAGAGATCCTATCAGAAGCATGCCGAGAAGTGTGGTCATCCAAAACATATCAGCGATTTTGCCTTTGCATTGTGAATAGAAACGCTGGCCTTTAAGTGCATTTATAGNGATCCAAAACAATCAAAACTTCATAAAATGGTTAACCCTGATGGCGCATAAGCAAAGTTGATTATAACTGTGCGTGCGGCCAAATATCTGCCTCGTCACCATCGCTGGGATGGATTAACCAGACCGTTTAAACCGCGAAACCAAAGCGCTCAGGGCTGTGGCAACGGCCAGATTTCAGGCTGCTGACTATAGGCAATATAAAGAGGATGTTTCGGGTGCCCGCCCTTGGTCAGACCAAGATGAAAGATTGGCAGCCCGCTGTCATGCAGCAACACAGCGACCTCAGCACCNCGGTTTTTATGGGACCCATGGGTCCCCCAAGCGGCNATGATTTGATCTGCCCAAACACACGATTGGATAATCGTGCGATCATTTTCTGGCCCGATCGGATCGACCGCCGCCCGCATCTTGCGGGGATCGGTGTCGCGCCAGGCAAAAATGTTGGTGACGCGAAAGGCTCCGAATCCCAAGGTGCGGGCGCGCCTTTCACAGCGTTCCACGGTCGGGTCGTTTTGAAGTTCGGTTGCGGTTGAAGGGTTGAGCATAATGAATAATGCTTTGCGCCCCAGCGTGTCCCAAGTCCGGGTCAGCATATAGCGATAGCGTTCACAGCTGGAATAAAGCGCCTCGGAATAGGCGTCAGATTTTTGGTGCACACGTGTGATCATAGACTGAATGTGGCGGGCTGTAGGCGACAAAACAAGTCCATATTTTCGCAGTGGAACGGCTGTCTGACAAGGGATGGCAACGGCTTACGCATCTTTGGGGCCGGCATCAGGGCGGGGGGCAGGGCGGGGGGCAGGGGCGGCAAAAACCCGGCTTGGGTGCAATTCTCCGGCTTTGTATATCCCTACGGCAACGGCGCGCCCGTCCAGCGCCGCCCAGCATTCATCTCCGTATTCGGCGTTTGAGGTTACGACCATTGCCGGATTTCCATTGCGCAGCTTGGCGGCGGCCTCTGCTGTGCAAGACAATTTAGGCAGCTCGTCCAGACCAATCTCGAGCGGTTGTAAATGCCTGTCCAATTCAGGGGTACGCGCCAGCGCGTCGATNTGCTCAAGGCGCAACCCGCTGTCGACCTCAAAGGGTCCCGACCACATCCGCCGCAGCGTGACAACATGCCCGTAACATCCCAGCGCCACGCCCAGATCACGGGCAATCGACCGGACGTAACCCCCCTTGCCACAGGTCATCTCAAGCGTCACCTGATCGGGGCTGGGCCGGTCGATCATCAACAGTTCTTCAACCCAGAGCGGGCGGGCGGCAATCTCGACATCTTCGCCGTCGCGCGCCAGCTTATAGGCCCGTTCTCCCTCAATCTTAACGGCGGAAAATTTTGGTGGTACCTGCATAATATCGCCAACAAACGCGCCCAGCGCCTCTNTTATAGCGGCATCTGTGGGACGCAGGTCACTGCTTGCGGTCACCTCGCCCTCGGCATCATCGGTATTNGTGGCCTGACCAAGCTGCACGGTAAAGCGATAGGCTTTGAGCGCTTCAGTGATAAAGGGNACGGTTTTTGTAGCCTCGCCCAACGCAACTGCAAGCACGCCCGTCGCTGCGGGATCAAGCGTTCCGGCATGGCCTGCTTTTTTGGCATCAAAGCACCAGCGCACCTTGTTGACAACCATGGTTGAGGTGACGCCTGCGGGCTTGTCAACCACCAGCCAACCCGAGATGTCGCGACCTTTACGTTTACGTGCCATTTCGGGCGTCCTTTATTGGGTTTCCGCTTGCGCTGCGGGAGCGTTGGCCTAGCGAACCTTGGGCGTCCCGTCAATGATGTATGTTGCGGATTACCACGACAAACGCCCCCGGCAGNGCCGAGGGCGCAGNNTATGTAAAGNGCTTTATCTTAGNTGATGGCTTTGGCTGCCTGATTGAGGGCGGCCGGCCCTGCATTGGCAATCGCGATCTGTCGCGGTTTCAGCGCTTCGGGCACTTCGCGGGTCAGATCAATATGTAGCATACCGTCTCGATGGTCGGCAGCGCTGACCTGAACATGATCGGCTAATTTGAATCGCCGTTCAAAGGCACGTGTGGCGATACCGCGGTGTAAGTAACTGTTTGAGGCTTCATCCGCAGTTTTGCGTGCCGCGATCACCAGCTCGTTTTCTTTGACCTCAACCGATAAATCATCGGTGGCAAAGCCCGCCACAGCAATTGAAATGCGNTACGCATCCTCGGCTGTTTTCTCGATATTATAAGGCGGATAGCTGGGTTGGTTGACAGATCTGTCCGAAACTTGGTTTATCAGGTCTGCAATTTGGTCAAAGCCGATTGTGGCGCGGTAAAGTGGTGCTAAATCAAAGTGTCGCATGGGTAAATCCTCCGTTGAGCGATCCCTTAATATGCCTTCCCAAAAGGACAGGCGGTTCAATATGCGGCCCGTTATAGGCACCGCATGTCAGGGATGTGGGGAAGGGTCTGCCAGGTTTCAAGGGGCGCAAATAAGATTTTTGCACCGGTGTTTAAATTTTAGTCCGCGCGTTTTACAGACAGGATTGCAACAGGGATTTTGTGTTGTCATATGTCATTTCAACTGGGTTGCCACCGGCGCTGGGATCGGTCAGGGCGGCGCGCACCACCGCGTCTACATCTGGATCTGTAACGCCCAAGGCGGTCAGATTTGGTGGAATTTCAAGTTGCGCGATTAACGCGGCCACAAAGTCATAAAACCCGTCAAAGCCGCCATCGATACCAAGATAATCAGCTGCCGCAGAAATACGGGTTTCGATCGCCGGTCGGTTAGATCTCAGCACAGGCAGCATCACCACCGCGTTGGTGGTGCCGTGATGGGTATGATACATTGCCCCCAGCGGGTGTGACAGCGCGTGGATCGCACCCAAGCCTTTTTGAAAGGCTGTGGCCCCCATGGCGGCGGCTGACATCATCTGGGCGCGGGCCTCAAGATCATTACCATCGGCAAAGGCGCGGGGCAGATAGTCTTTGACCAAGCGCATACCTTCCAAAGCGATACCCTGGCTCATCGGGTGGTAATGTGGCGAGCAATAGGCCTCNAGGGAATGGGCAAACGCATCCATTCCGGTGCCGGCAGTGATGAATTTGGGCATGCCAACCGTGAGCTCCGGGTCACAGATTACCACGCTGGGCAAGAGCTTGGGGTGGAAGATGATTTTTTTCTCAGCAGTTTGGGAGTTGGTGATCACGCTGGCNCGGCCAACCTCAGAGCCGGTGCCGGCGGTGGTGGGCACCGCAATAATAGGATCGATCACTTTGGCATCGGCGCGGGTCCACCAGTCGCCAATATCCTCAAAATCCCAAAGCGGGCGGGTTTGACCTGTCATAAAAGCCAGTACTTTGCCCAGATCAAGTCCGGAACCGCCACCGAACGCCACGACGCCATCATGCTGACCGGCTCGGTAGGCCTNTAGACCAGCGGCGACATTGATTTCATTCGGGTTTGGATCGACATCGGCAAATATCGCGCGGCCCAGACCGGCTTTGGCCATAATATCCAAGGTTGACTGGGTGATCGGCAGAGCGGCCAGTCCCTTGTCTGTCACCAGCAAGGGGTTTTTGATCCCGGCGGCGGTACAGGCCTCGGGCAGTTCGGAAATGCGCCCCGCACCAAAGCGGATTGCGGTGGGATAGGACCAGTTTGCAGTGAGTGTCATCGCGCTATGCTTTCTTCATATGATAGGATTTGGGGCGGGTCAGATTGTGAAATCCGATCTGGGACAGCCCACCGCCGCGGCCAGTGTCTTTGCACCCGGTCCAACACAACGCCGGATCAAGATAGTCACACCGGTTGGTAAACACNGTGCCGGTGTCAATCTCGTCGGCAATCGCCTCAGCGCGGGCGTAGTCTTGGGTCCACAGCGCGGCGGTCAGGCCAAAATTACTGTCATTCATCAAGGCCACAGCCTCGGCGTCATCCTTAACCTTCATGATACCGACAAGCGGGCCAAAACTTTCGTCCCGCATCGCCCGCATAGTGTGATCCACGTCGGTGAGGATCTGTGGCATCAGATAGGCGCCGCCGTCATTGGGAAACAACGCCGGATCAATCAGTGCTTTGGCTCCATCAGCGCANGCTTCGGCGGTTTGCGCGCGTACCTCATCGGCAAAGCGCAGGTGCGCCATCGGGCCCAGCGTTGTGTCTGGGTCCAGCGGGTTGCCCAATTGATAGCCGCTGACGATTTCAACGGCTTTTTCGACAAACGGCTTGTATAAAGCCTCGCTGACATAGATCCGCTCAATGCCGCAACAGCACTGGCCGGAATTGAACATTGCGCCATCGATGAGTGTCTCGGCGGCTGCGTCCAGATCGGCATCTTCCATAACATAGCCGGGATCTTTACCACCCAGTTCCAGCCCGAGGCCGGTAAAGGTGCCGGCCGCGGCATGCTCCATGGCGCGCCCNCCGCTTNCCGAGCCGGTGAAGTTGACAAAGCCAAAGCTGTTGGCCGCGATGAGCGCCGAAGTGGTGGCGTGATCGAGAAAGACGTTTTGGAAGACCGCCTCAGGGATGCCTGCCGCTTGAAAGGCGGCCGCCATGCGTTCGCCGACCAAAAGAGTTTGCGAGGCGTGTTTTAACACCACAGTATTGCCGGCGATCAGTGCAGGGGCGACGGTGTTAATCGCAGTCATATACGGATAATTCCATGGGGCCACTACCAGCACAACGCCGTGGGGCACACGTTTGATCAGCCGTCTGAAATTGTCGCTGTCCTCGATTTGGGTCGGGGCCAGAGCGCTGGCGGCGATGTCTGCCATATACGAGGCGCGTTCATTAAAGCCGCCAAACTCGCCACCATAGCGGATGGGCCGGCCCATTTGATGGGCCAGTTCGGGCACAATTTCGTCGTTCATTGCGCCAATCGCCGCCACGCCTGCGCGCACCAGATCAATGCGCTCTTGCAGGGGCCGTCGGGCCCAGTCGGCCTGTGCGGCGCGTGCCCGTTCGGTGGCGGCAAAAGCCTGATTTTGGCTCAGACAGGGGCGTTCGGCAAAAAGCGACCCGTCAATTGGTGAAATGCATTTTACCGTGCTCACGCGGCATTCCTTTCGTAACTACTGACCTCGATCAGATTTTTATCTGGATCGTTGAAATAAATCGAGATGATNGNCCCCAATGCGCCAGATTTCACCACGGGGCCTTCCAGAACCTCTATACACTGTGCCCGCAAATGGTCTAGCAGGCGATCCGGTTTCCATGTGGTGATCAAGCACAGGTCGCCAGACCCCGTGGCGGCATTATTGCGTGGCTCTTGCCCCACAACTTGCAGATTGATTTTCTGTGTTCCAAAGCAGAGCGCCTTTCGTCCGGCGCCAAAGCTGTGTTCGCGCATCTGCAAAACGCGCGTGTAAAATGCAACCGAGGCCTCTATGTCGCTGACGGTCAGGACGATGTGGTCGAAGCGCTCGATCATCAGGTCAGGCTTTTTCAAAGCCGCGGGCAATTTCATAATCGGTCACCACGCGATCATATTCTTCCTGTTCCCATGTCGCGGCACGGGTGTAATGATCGATCACTTCGTCGCCCATTGCCGCCCGCAGCATGTCGGACGCCTGCAGCGTATTGGTTGCGGCACGCAGGGTTCTGGGGATTTCGGTCACATCCGCGCTTTCATAGACATCGCCACGGGTTGGTGTGGGGAGTTCGAGCTTGTCCTCAAGCCCCTTTAATCCTGCAGCCAGTAAGGCCGCAATCGCCAGATAGGGGTTTAGATCCGACCCGCCGATCCGGCATTCGATGCGCACGGCTTTGGTGTCGGCACCGCACAAGCGAAACCCGGCAGTGCGGTTNTCAACTGACCAGACGGTTTTGGTGGGCGCGAACGTGCCTTTGGCAAAGCGTTTATAGCTGTTGATATAGGGAGCCAGAAAATACGTGTAGTCGGGGGCATATTTAATCAGGCCTGCCACGTAATGCTGCATGGTCTGCGACATGCCCAAATCAGCATCTTTATCATAGAACAGGCTCTCGCCATCCGTTGACCAAAGCGATTGGTGGACATGCGAGGAACTGCCCACCCTTGTGTGATGCCATTTTGGCAGAAACGTGGCGGCATGACCCTGTTGCCAGGCGATTTCCTTTGTGGCGTGTTTGGCAATGGTGTGGTGATCGGCACAATCGAGCGCTGGCGCGTAGCGGATGTTAAGCTCTTCTTGCCCCGCTTCGGCTTCACCTTTCGAGTTTTCCACCGGCACGCCAGCAGCAAACAGATGATTGCGCAATGGCCGCATCACATGCTCTTCTTTTGTGGTCTGCAGGATATGGTAATCCTCATTATAGCCACTGATTGGGGTGAGGTCTTGAAACCCCTCTTTGCGGATTTGTTCAAAGGATTTCTCGAACAGAAAAAATTCTAACTCGGTGGCGGTTTGAGCAACGATACCCGCTGCGGCCAGCCGGTCAATCTGACGCTTTAAAACCGCGCGCGGGGAATGTGGCACGGGTTTATGTGTGTGATGATCCAGCACATCGCAGAGCACCATCGCCGTGCCCTCAAGCCAAGGTACCAACCGCAGGGTGTCAAGATCGGGCTGCATGATGTAATCGCCGTATCCCTGCGACCAACTGCTTGCGGCATAGCCCTCGGGGGTGGCCATTTCCAGATCGGTAGCCAGCAAGTAGTTGCAGCATTGGGTTTCATGCGCCGAGTGGTCAATAAAGTTCTGCGCG
>NYVC01000012.1 GCA_002684375.1 Marinovum sp. | reverse complement strand
GGTGCCTTATGTGGTGTTCAATGACCATCTGCCGCATCGGTCGTTGGCGGCNGGCAAAAAGCCACCCAGACTGACGGGGCAGGCGTTAAAGTCAGGTCGTAACCCGCAAGAACATTTACGCCTGCTTGCAGAGATGCATTCCCGGTCATCAGAGGTGCCTGCAGCGTTGCAGGGTCTGGCACGGCGGCTGCAGGCGCGCGAAACTCTGTTGGGCAGTCACGACGATGCGGATGCGGCTGCAGATGCTCTTGCACGGGGTCTTGGGGCCATAGTCTCTGAATTCCCTGAAACCGAAGCGGCCGCAGAAGCGGCTGCAACCACGCAAAGATCGGTTGTTCTGGGGGCACCGAATGTGGTGCGCGGCGGATCGCATAATGGCAACGTCAGTGCCGCAGATATGGCGCGGCGCAAGCTATGCTGCGCCTTGGCGTCGGATTACCATTATCCATCATTGCGCTTTGCAGCCTTGGCGCTGGCCGAGGACATCGGACTTACGCGTGCCTGGGGGTTAATTTCAAGTGGCCCGGCGCGGATTTTGGGCCTGTCTGATCGCGGCGCTCTGGAAATTGGTATGCGCGGCGATTTCGTCGTGCTTGATCCTGACAGCCAGCGGGTGATGGCCACCTTTGCCAAAGGCCGCCCCAGTTATCTGACCGGGGCGGTGGCCGAGCGTTTTCTTTAAACTTTGCGGGTTTGCGCCGGAACGATGCGGTTCACATGGCCCATTTTGCGGCCGGGTTTGATTTCGGCTTTGCCATAGAGATGCACTGCCGAGGTGGGGTCTTTGACGATGGTACCTATCCGGCCCATATCATCACCGATCAGGTTCTCCATCACCACATCGCAGTGGCGGGTGCCGTCGCCGAGCGGCCAGTCGGCAATCGCGCGGATATGTTGCTCGAATTGATCCACAACGCAGCCGTTTTGGGTCCAATGGCCAGAGTTGTGCACTCGCGGGGCGATTTCATTGACGATCAACCCCTCAGAGGTGACAAATAACTCAACCCCCATAACGCCGACATAGTCCAGCGCGTTTAAAATATTGGCGGTCAACAAAACCGCATCCATCCGCTGCGCTGCACTGAGCCGCGCGGGCAGGGTGGTGGTGCGCAGAATACCATTGCTGTGCACATTTTCTCCGGGATCAAAGCAGCACACGGCGCCATCAGCCCCACGTGCGCCGATCACAGACACCTCGTGGCTGAAGTCGACAAACCCTTCAAGCAACGCCGCTTGTCCGGCCAAATCTGCGACAGCTGCCTGGGGATCACTGTCGGGCTGTAGGCGGACCTGCCCTTTGCCGTCATAGCCAAAACGCCGGGTTTTTAAAATTGCAGCCGTGCCAAAGGCATTCAGGGCAGCGCCCAGCGCGGGCGCATCGTCGATTGCGGCATAGGGGGCGGTTTTTAGGCCCAAACTATTCAGAAAGTCTTTTTCGGTCAGCCGGTCTTGCGAAATGCGCAGCGCCTCGCGGCCGGGGCGTATGGTTGCCACCTGTTCCAGCACATCCAGCGCCGAGGTCGGGATGTTTTCAAACTCGTAGGTGATCACATCCACGGTTTCAGCAAAACGTTGCAGTGCGTCTGTATCCGTATAGCTGGCCGTGGTGAGTTGGTCGGCGACATGGCTGGCAGGGCACGCAACGCCCGGTTCAAAAATATGGCTGCGAAAGCCAAGTCGTGCTGCGGCGACAGACAGCATACGACCCAATTGGCCACCGCCGAGTATTCCGATTGTGGCGCCGGTTGAAAGCGGTTTATGCATCGTTTGGGGTCTCCGGAATAGCGGTGGAAAGCGCGGCGCGCCACGCATCGAGACGCTGGGCAAGACCGTCATCCTGCAAGGCCAAAATGCCTGCGGCCATCAATCCTGCATTTGCGGCCCCACTGGCGCCGATCGCCATCGTGGCAACGGGAAAGCCGCGCGGCATTTGTACGATTGAATACAGGCTGTCCACGCCTGAAAGCGCTTGGGTTTGCACTGGCACACCAATCACCGGCAGGCGGGTTTTTGAAGCCATCATGCCCGGCAGATGCGCCGCGCCACCGGCACCGGCAATGATCACCTGCAACCCGCGCTCTGTGGCGGTTTTGCCATAGTCCCACAGCCGGTCGGGCGTTCGGTGCGCCGAGACAATTCGGGTCTCATAGGGTAGCTGCAATTCATCGAGAATTTCGGCCGCGGCCTTCATAGTCGGCCAGTCGGATTGACTGCCCATGATGATGCCGATTTTTACCTGTGTCATGGGCCGCCTCACACTTTAAAAACGCGCAATATAGCCAGTTTGAGCTGCTACGCAATGATATCCGGTGTCAGACGATCTTCAATCCGCGTGATCATATCTTTTAATGCTAGTTTTTTCTTTTTTAATCGCTTGAGGGTCAGTTGATCTGCCGTGCCAATTTGGATCAATGCCGCAATGGCATCATCTAAATCGCGGTGTTCGTGGCGAAACACTTCCAACTCGACGCGCAAGACATCTTCTGTTTTCATGGTGATGTCGGTGGGCGTTGTCATGAATGTCCTAGCTTAGTCTCAAAAAAAATCACTCCAATCGTTATCACAAGTTTTGCAAAAGTCTTGAACGAATACGATTGTGGCCCCATATATCACGGGNGGGTGCCAAAATGGACCCTTAATAACGACGCTCGCTTAAAAAAGGATGTGTCATGACAAAATTAAGCCTCACCGCTTATCCTCATATGCTGGGGTTCGAGCCGCTTGTGAATTTACTNGAGCGGACAGCNAAATCCGGCAGCGAGGGNTATCCTCCGTTTAATATCGAACAAACCACCGATCGTTCCTATCGTATCAGCCTTGCTGTCGCGGGGTTTACNGAGGNGGACCTATCGGTCACGGTTGAGGACCGCCAATTGGTGATCCGTGGTCGCCAAAGCGAAGATGACGCGCCGCGGGTGTTTTTACACCGGGGGATTGCGAAGCGGCAGTTCCAGCGCGTATTTGTCTTGGCCGAAGGTGTCGAGGTGGGTGAGGCGGTGATGGAAAACGGGCTGCTGCATCTCGATTTGACCCAGTCTGTTCCCGACAGTATCATAAAAACTATTCAGATTAAGAAAGGTCGATGACCATGCATAGCAAATATGATTTTTCCCATTTCGATACTGATGATCTGGTCTATATCAAAACAGTGGCGGTGACGGAACTGCCGTTGGATTTACAGCGCCAGGTCGGACCGGATAAGACTTTGTATGCGGTGCATAAGGCCGACGGTGAGCGTGTAGCTGTGGTCGAGAATCGCGCATTGGCATATAGTTTGGCACGAGATAACGACCTGACTCCGATGACACTGCACTGACCTTGGGTGGAAATTTTTCCACAGTCTTCATTCACGGGTTCGTCCCAAGGCATTTCTGAGCAATGCGCAGCCCCAGATCTGCGCGGCTCAAATGAGCAAACGACTATCCGGCAATCAACCCAAGGCTTTCAAGTTTAAGGATGACTTGATGGGCGCAATTGTCCACCTCTTCATTTTCAGTCGACAAGCGTAACTCGGGTGCCTTGGGTATTTCATAGGGGTCTGAGATGCCGGTAAATTCTTTGATCTTTCCCTCGCGCGCCAATTTATACAGTCCCTTGCGATCGCGCCGTTCGCATTCTTCCAGTGATGTGGCGATATGCACCTCAATAAATGCGCCAAAGGCTTCGACATCTTCACGAACGGCGCGGCGGGTGGTGTGGTAGGGCGCAATCGGGGCGCAGATGGCAATGCCACCGTTTTTGGTGATCTCAGAGGCGACATAGCCGATTCGGCGGATGTTAAGGTCGCGGTGTTCTTTGCTGAACCCTAACTCGGATGACAGGTTTTTGCGTACAATATCCCCATCCAAAAGCGTCACGGGGCGGCCGCCCATTTCCATTAGCTTGACCATCAACGCATTGGCAATTGTGGATTTCCCGGAGCCGGAAAGCCCGGTAAAAAAGACGGTAAAGCCCTGTTTGCTGCGCTGAGGTTTGCTGAGCCGCAACTGGTTGACAACCTCAGGAAAACTGAACCATTCGGGAATTTCCAACCCCTCTGACAGTCGTCGGCGCAATTCTGTACCCGATATGTTCAAAACGGTCACATCGCCGGCCACCTCATCGGCGGGCTCGTATTGAGCGCGCTCCTGCACATAAACCATATGCTTGAAATCAACCATCTCGATGCCAATTTCGTCCTGGTATTTGCGAAACAATTGTTGGGCATCATAGGGGCCATAGAAGTCTTCGCCCTGTGCATTTTTGCCGGGGCCGGCGTGGTCGCGGCCGATGATGAAATGCGTGCAACCGTGGTTTTTGCGAATAAGCGCGTGCCAGACCGCCTCACGGGGGCCTGCCATGCGCATGGCCAGATTAAGCAGTGACATCGCCGTGGTCGATTGCGGGTATTTATCCAACACTGCCTCATAGCAACGCACGCGGGTAAAGTGATCGACATCGCCGGGTTTTGTCATGCCGACAACCGGGTGTATCAACAGATTTGCCTGGGCTTCTTTAGCGGCACGAAACGTAAGTTCTTGATGGGCGCGGTGCAGTGGGTTGCGGGTTTGAAAAGCGACAACTTTGCGCCAGCCAAGCTTGCGAAAATAGGCGCGCAATTCGTTTGGCGTGTCGCGCCGGCCCCGAAAATCATAATGCACCGGTTGTTGAATGCCGATCACCGGGCCACCCAGATAAACTGCTCCGGCCTGTTGATGCAGATAATTCACGGCCGGATGGGTGCTGTCATCGGCGCCAAAAACCTGTTTGGCCTCATGGGCTTTGTCGGGGGTCCAGTTGTCAGTGACAGTCATCGTGGCAAGGATGACACCCTCTTGATCGCGCAGCGCGATGTCTTGGCCAAGGGTTAGTCCCTGTGCAAATGTCTCCGGGACATCAAGGGTAATTGGCATGGGCCAGAGGCTGCCGTCAGCGAGGCGCATATCTTCCAGAACCGACAGGTAATCAGCTTCGCTGAGAAACCCTTTCAAAGGGGTAAAGCCCCCATTCATCAGCAGTTCGAGATCACATATTTGACGCGGGGTCAGATCCCAACTGGTTAAATCTGCAGCATCGAGCTTGAGTTTTTGAGCAGACTCATAAGATACATACAGTTCCGAAATTGGTGCCAGGTTCTGTAAATTCATGTATTCGTATCCACGATTGTAAAGACAATTTTGCCGCGCGGTTTTCGCGAAGTTAATCTGGAAACCAGACCCCAGCGGTTTAGCGGGTAGCACCAGCGTTATTCAAGCTCAAAGCGTGCCAATGTTTTCCGCATTTTCGGAAACTTATCCTTATTTTTCGAGATCGTCAGCACTTTCCGCTAAAAAGCGTTCCGCGTCCAAAGCGGCCATACATCCCATGCCTGCCGAGGTCACAGCCTGTCGGTAGACGTGATCTGTAAGGTCGCCCGCGGCAAATATACCGGGAATAGAGGTCTCGGTGCTGCCAAGTTTTACTTTGACATAGCCACCGTTGTGCAATTCGAGGTCATCTTTTATCAGCTCATTTGCCGGGGCATGGCCGATTGCGATGAACACACCCTTGCAAGGAATATCGTGCATCTCGCCGGTTTTGGTATGTCTGACCCGAATGCCGCTCACGCCCAGTGGTGTATCCTCGCCAAGAACTTCTTCCAGCTGGTGGAACCAGAGCGGTTCAATTTTAGGGTTTTTCATCAGCCGGTCCTGAAGGATTTTTTCAGCACGTAATTCGTCGCGGCGGTGCACCAGCGTGACCTTGCTGGCAAAATTTGTCAAAAACAGTGCCTCTTCCACGGCGGTATTGCCGCCACCGATCACGGCAATTTCCTGTCCGCGATAAAAGAAGCCATCACAGGTGGCGCAAGCTGACACGCCAAAGCCTTTGAACTTTTCTTCTGTGGCCAGACCCAGCCATTTTGCCCGCGCGCCCGTCGCAAGAATTACCGCATCCGCAGTATATGTGCGGCCGCTGTCACTTTTGGCGATGAAGGGGCGTTTTGAGGTGTCGAGGTCATGGATAATATCACTGATAACCTCGCATCCCATCGCCTTTGCATGCGCCTCCATCCGCACCATTAGGTCGGGACCTTGTACCTCGGTGTCACCGGGCCAGTTCTCGACTTCGGTTGTTGTGGTCAATTGACCGCCAGGTTCGATTCCCTGCACCAGAACAGGTGCCAGCATTGCGCGGCTGGCATAGACCCCGGCGGTATAGCCCGCAGGCCCGGAGCCGATGATCAAAACCTTGGTGTGAATCGCGTCTGTCATTGCCGACCTCTTTAAGAATAACCTCTAGCATTTTTTGCACATATACCGGCAGATGACGGGCGGCGCACCCCCCTATCTTACCCATTAGAATTACCCCTTCGAACGCAACATGCGTAATAAAATTTCAATGTTGTGAAATATTATTGCGTATGAGCCGGTTCTGGGGTAAGCTAAAGGAAACTAAAGGAATTGATATGCCCGCCACCCGTCTAGATCCTATTGACCGTATGATTCTGGCTGAGCTACAGGCCGATGGGCGTATGACAAATGTTGAACTGGCCCGGAGGGTTGGGATTTCGGCCCCCCCCTGTTTGCGGCGGGTACGGACGCTTGAAGAACAGGGCTATGTTCGCGGTTATCACGCCGATATCGATCCGCGCGAATTGGGCTTTGAGGTGCAGGTGTTTGCAATGGTTGGTCTGCAGCGGCAGGCAGAAGTGGATNTGAGCGCGTTTGAAGATCGCTGCCGGGCGTGGCCGCTGGTACGTGAATGTCATATGCTGAACGGCGAGGTTGATTTCATCCTCAAATGCGTCGCACCCGATCTGAGCACCTTTCAGTCTTTCCTGACCTCCGAGTTGACGGCAGCAGACAATGTAGGCAGCGTTAAAACCTCNTTGGTGATCCGTGGGGCCAAAGACGAGCCGGGCGTNCCGTTTGATGTGCTGGAAGAGCGCTTGCAGATTAAGGCCTAAAGGGTTCTGCGAAGATAGATGGGTCTGATCGTAGACACGNCCGATTAGAAAAAGCCTGAGGGCGGCAGGCCTGTGTTATCAGTCGGTGGGTGACAATCGTCTCTATAGTTTTATTACCGAAATNAGCCGTCCATAGTCGGNCTCTTTACGGTGCGTTGCCTGTCGATAAGAATAAAATCTATCCGGTTCTGAATAGGTGCAATGCCCGGTCCATTCGGCATGTCCAACGCCGGCTTGGCGCAGTTTGAGCAGGCCAAAACCAATGAGGTCAAACTGCAGGCGGTCGTTCGTACCACCAGCGAAAAAACGCGCATTATCAGGATTTTCCATGGTGAAGTTATCGAAAAAATCCGGGCCAACCTCATAGGCGCCCTGACTGATTGATGGGCCAATGACGGCTCGAATCCGCGCACGTTTGGCACCTAAGGTCTCCATCGCGTCGAGGGTGCTTTCCAGGATCCCATCAAGGGTTCCGCGCCAGCCGGCATGCGCGGCGCCAATCACCCCCGCGACGGGGTCAGAAAATAGTACCGGCTGACAGTCTGCGGTCAAGATCGCCAGCGCCAACCCGGGTTGGTCGGTTACCATCGCGTCGCTTTGNACCGGTTCNGTAATCGGGCCCTGCACNATAGTGACTTGGGTCGAGTGGGTTTGGTGCACACTGATCAAATGGGTNCGGTCGATACCGAATGATTTAGCAACAAGATCGCGGTTGTGACGGACGTTTTGCGCGCTATCGGCCGAGCCAAAACCACAGTTCAGGCCTTGGTAAATACCAGATGAGACCCCGCCTTTGCGGGTGAAAAAACCGTGTTGAACCGGAGCGATCGCAGCCNCCGTGAGAATGTCTAAGGTCATCAATCAAGTCCTGGCGGTGGTGGTGCACTGGCGGGAAAGAGCCCCATTGCTTTGAATAATGTGCCCATCTCTGAGGGGTGCGTCAATCGCCGATGTGCAGCAATATGCGACGTTAGGGCAGAGCCTTGCAAGGATTTCACCAGTTGATTGGCGCGCGGCGTGATACCCAATCGTTCAAGAAAAACCCCTTGGTCTGTTGGCCGTGTATGAGCGCTCGGGCTGGCTTTTGCCAGCGCTTCAAAATCGACATGGGCGGTTAGATCGGCCAAGCCGGGATGCAAAAGCGGTGGGACGCGATGATGCGACCTCAAAGATTGCAAAGTGTCTCCAAGTGAGCGGCGGTTGCCGTAGTCAGCGATCAATGCAACGCCCCCGTGTTGGGTGATGCGGCCCCCAATTTCTTGGGCGATGGCCTGCGCGGGGGCGCAGGTTTCCACCAGATCACCTTGTTTGGTATCGGCCAACCGATCGGCAAGTGTGGCATGCGGCGCAGCCTCGGTCAGCGCATATGTTAGATCCCCCTCAGTGACCGTGACGCAGCGTTCGCGCCATTGTTGGCCGTCGCGGATGAATTGGCGTATGGGCAGGGCATCAAAAAACTCATTGGCGACCAGAAACAGAGGGCCTTGGGGCACAGTGTCAAGCTGGGTGTGCCATGTGGGATTGAAGGCGCTAAGTGTTTTGGCTTGCAGGGCTTGCAGGGTGGGCGACGCTTCGATCAAATGTAATTGCAGCGCAGAGTGAAACCCGGCAATGGTGCGGGTGGCGCGCAAGATGTCTGCCATCAGTGTGCCACGCCCGGGACCCAATTCTATGAGATTAAAAGCCGCCACATTGCCTTGATCATGCCAGGTCTGGGCGAGAAACAACCCCAGCATTTCGCCGTACATCTGGCTGATTTCCGGCGCAGTGGTGAAATCGCCCTGTGCGCCAAACGGATCGCGGGTCGTGTAATAGCCATACTTTGGATGCAGCAAACATTCGGTGAAAAACGTGGCAATGCTGAGTGGCCCCTGCGCCTTGATCATGGCGATTAATTCTGACTTCAGATCAGGCACGGCGTCTGGCTTTGAGACATAGGAATACGCCGACCGCAATCATTGGCAGCGACAGCAATTGCCCCATCGTCAGNCCGATGCTGCCAATATGCCAGGCCAGGCCTACCGGGTTTTCCAAAGTGACGAATTGTGCATCCGGTTGACGNAAAAATTCAACAATAAACCGGCTGAGACCATAACCGACAAAAAACAATCCGGTGATCCANCCCGGCAATTTCAGTCCGCCTTGGCGATAGGCCATCCAAAGCAGTACAAGACCTAAAATAAGTCCTTCTAACAGCGCCTCGTATAATTGTGACGGATGCCGTGCACAAAGTCCCTCTAATTGGCCGCAGTCCTGCGCTGCAATGCCCGGAAAGGCAACGCCCCACGGCAAATCGGTTGGACGGCCCCATAATTCGGCATTGATGAAATTGGCACAGCGCCCCAACAACAGNCCGGCNGGACTGCAAAGCGCCAGAAGNTCGGCCGTGCTGGCCAAAGGCAACCCGTGGCGTTTACAATAAATAAATACCGCAGTTACCACACCCAANAACCCGCCGTGAAACGCCATGCCGCCTTGCCAGACCTGTATAATACTTCCGGGATTTTGCGCAAAATAGGCCGGTTGGTAAAACAGCACATAGCCCAGCCTGCCGCCGATAATCACGCCGATAATAATCCACGTAATCATGTCTTCCCATTGGGGCGGGGTCATTGGTGCGCCTTTGTCGGGCCAAAGGGCTGGCTTTTGCAAAGAGATAAGCGCCAGTCGCCAGCCAATCAGGATACCGGCGATGTAAGCCATCGCATACCAGCGTAGGGCAAATTCGATCCCAAGGATTGTGATCGAGAAAATATTTGGAGAGATATCAGGAAATATGATCATAGAGCTGGTTCTGCCCGCGAAGGTATTGGAAAGTCAACCTTGCAGAGCGCTGGTTTGCAGCCCATATAGAAAGGGCACAGGATGGTGGAGACTAGAATGCAGACCCGCAATAAAATGCTTGACGATATCTCTCAGTTGATGACCAACGCCATGGGCGTGGCCCAAGGCGCACGAGAAGAGGCAGAGACTGCGGTCAAGTCGGTCATTGATCGCTGGCTGGCAGATCAGGATTTTGTCACGCGTGAAGAGTTTGACGCGGTGCGAAGTATGGCTCAAAAGGCACGCGAGGAAAATGCGGCACTCTCTGCGCGGATCGAGGCGTTGGAAAAAACCAAGTCATAGTTCAGTTTTCTTTTTACGCCTTTGATTCGAAGACAGACGGATCGTGTTTGACTTCTGCTGGCAAAACGCGCTGAGCTGTGAGGNNGATAACCTTTTTAGCTCCGTGGCGCCTTTTGATATTTGCAAGAGCCTGCTGTTATNTTTGCAATCTGTTCTCAGAAACTGTNCANAAATTGCAAAGTGTAAACGNTNTATTAATGAATTNTGCGGCGCTGCGTCGAGAACCAGAGAAAATTTCGATTTTATAAAAATATAACTTTACAAAGNCCCCTGATGCCNAGCACCATATATTGTATGGTGATATACGAAACTATCATCTTTTAGACCTAGCGCCTAGTGTTGGGGGTTCACCGTAACCCTGTCACTACTTAACAATAAAGGTGACGGCATGGCTTTATCCGAGCAGTTTATCGAAGACGAGACGCATCCAATTGATATCGTAGAGACGCTGGCAGAGCATCACGATTGGGATTTTGACAGGATCGCAGATGACCAGATCGCCATGGCGGTCGTCGGTCAGTGGCGGACCTATTCCATTACGTTGGCTTGGTCTGATTTTGATGAGACTTTGCGGATGATATGTACCTTTGAGATGGATCCTCCGGCCGAAAAACTTCCGGCTTTGTATCAGGCGTTGAACTTAATAAATGATGCGTGTTGGTCCGGCACTTTTACGTGGTGGACTGCGCAAAAATTGATGGTTTTCCGGTATGGGTTGGTGCAATCTGGCGGTCAGGTTGCAAGCGCAGAACAGATCGATACGATAATCGCGGCGGCGGTGCAGAACGCCGAACGCTATTATCCGGCGTTCCAGTTGGTCGCCTATGGGGACCAGCCCCCTGAGCAAGCATTGCAAGTGGCCATTGCAGAGGCTTACGGTCGGGCTTAAGATCGGCCCCATTCTAACCAAGGTTTGACTGGGGCAAAACAGATGCGTGTAATTTCAGAGCAAGGATTGCTGCTGCTGGGCTGTGGCAAAATGGGGTCAGCGCTGTTNAAGGGCTGGATTGAGGCNGGCGTTCCGGTTGGATCGATTTGGATCAATGACCCAGCCCCCAGCGATTGGGTNAAATCACTAGGCGTANNGCTCAATGTAGGTTTGCCTGCGGCTCCGGCTGTGGTTTTGATCGCAGTAAAACCGCAAATCATGCAAGCCGCACTGCCCAGCTTGCGTCTTTTGGGAGACGGCAAGACGCTCTTCGTCTCGGTTGCCGCCGGTGTCCAGCTTGCCGAGTTTCAAGCTATCCTGGGCGCGCGTACACCGGTTGTGCGGGTGATGCCCAACACGCCTGCTGCGGTGGGGCAGGGCATCAGTGCGCTGATCGGTAATTCCAATGCCACCCGGGATCATCTGGCACTGACGGAAAGGTTAATGGCGTCGGTCGGTCAAGTCGTACACCTTGACACCGAAACGCAAATGGACGCGGTGACCGGGGTCTCGGGATCGGGCCCGGCCTATGTGTTTCATCTGATTGAAACGCTGGCTGCGGCCGGTATTGCTGAGGGACTGCCGCGGGCGATGGCGTTTCAGCTGGCCTCTGCCACGGTGGCGGGTGCCGGTGCTTTGGCGCAGGCCAGCGATGAAACACCCGAGCAATTGCGGATCAATGTCACCAGCCCCAACGGCACCACGCAGGCCGCGCTTGAGGTTCTGATGGATCCTCAGGCAGGGTTTGGACCGCTGTTGAAACGGGCGGTTACAGCGGCTTCTACACGCTCAAAGGAGTTGTCAGGTGGATGAGATTTCCTTTGATGATTTTCTAAAGGTCGATATCCGGGTTGGCAAAGTGATCCGCGCCGAGCCGTATCCCGAGGCCCGTACGCCGGCGATCAAAATGTGGATCGACTTTGGTGCAGATTTGGGTGAACGTAAAACATCGGCACAGATCACCGCGCATTATTCCCCGCAAGAGCTGGTTGGGACAAACGTCCTTGCAGTTGTCAATTTCCCGCCGCGACAGATAGGTCGCTTCATGTCAGAGGTTCTGGTGCTCGGGGTGACAGATGCAGCTGGGGGGGTGGTTTTGATCCGGCCCGACCGCGCGGTCGCTCTAGGAGGGCGCATGCATTGAAACGCATTCTGATCACCCGACCTATGCCCAAAAGCGTGATCAGTGCGGCGCACAAGTTTTTTGATGTCGAGGTCCGCCAAAAACAGAGCCCAATGTCGGCGGCGGAAATGCGCGCTTCGCTGGCGTTATATGATGCGGTCATCCCAACGCTTGGCGACCTGTATGCTGCTCGAACGTTCAAGGATTTTTCCAATCCTCGCTGTAAAATCCTGGCGAATTTTGGTGTCGGCTATAACCACATTGATATCGCAGCGGCGCAGGCGGCTGGGATCTGCGTCAGCAATACCCCCGGTGCAGTGACAGCTGCCACTGCCGATATTGCGCTGATGCTGATTTTGATGTCGTGTCGCCGCGCAGGCGAGGGGGAGCGGATGGTGAGAGCAAGTCATTGGGAGGGTTGGAACCCGACCCAAATGCTGGGCCAGCATGTGACTGGTAAAACCGTTGGCATTATTGGCATGGGCCGGATTGGTGCGGCGATTGCGCGGCGCTGTCACTTTGGGTTCGAGATGCCGGTGATATATTTTAATAGGTCGCGCAAAACCATTGGGATGCCGGCGCGCCAAGTTGGCAGTTTGCACGAATTGGCGGCCCACGCTGACGTGGTGGTCGTCGCAACCAGCGGCGGGGCCCACTCGCATCATCTGATAGGTGCTGAGGTCTTTGAACATATGAAACCCACAGCGCATCTGGTGAATATTTCCCGTGGGGACGTCATTGATGAGTCTGCGTTAATCACAGCTTTGCAGAGCCAGCAGATTGCCGGTGCGGGTTTGGATGTCTATGAACACGAGCCGGAGGTGCCGGCTGCGTTGATGCAGTTGGAACAGGTGACGCTGTTGCCGCATCTTGGCACGGCGGCGTTGGAGGTGCGCGAGGAGATGGGCCGGATGGCTCTGGCCAATGTGTTGGCGTTTTTCCAAGGACAGCAACCACCAAATCTAATTTGACTCTGTCATTTGCAATCGGTCATTAATGGAAATCCCACGGTAGGATGGTCGGATGGTCTGATCTTTTTGGCTACGTAAAAGTGCCGCATGGCGCAGGGGATCGCGGGTAGACTTTGATTGGGCAGACCGGGAATACAACACTCTAATTGGTAGACTTAGATTGGGGCAGCAAGTCGGGTGTGTGGTAGTTAAGCTTAGGCTTCCCGACCAGATAAAGCTGACTGCCAAAGGTCTCATTGGCGTGCGCCTGCCGTCAATCTTAAGAGCTTTACCGGCTGTTAATAGCGGGCTGTTTTTTCTGTTAAACGGTCACTCTGGCCGATTTGGAGGTTTGGGGTTTGAACGGTGCCGGACAAATAAAGATGCGCCTTGTAAGTATGCCTGATACGATCCCGAGGGGCGATCGCAGCGGATGATAATATAATCCGGTGTTTGGGTTCTATCCAGTTGATGGGTCTTCATGTGATGGTGTGAATTTATCAACTTTACAGTCTTATGTCCGGCGTCCAAATGTGAAGGGAAGGTGGGCGCGATCTGGCCGCAGTATTGTAAAATCCACACATTTAAAAAAAGGCTTTACTTGCATGCGGGGGCAGGGGTACTCACTGCCAAGAAAATACGATACGCGATTAACGACGTTCGCTGGACTTGGGTCTGCTTTCGGTATTCTATAAATTGTCAACGAGATGTCTGTGCTCGGTTGGTAATGGTTCAAAAATAACAGGGCGCAGCTTAAGCCCTTGAAGGAAAAATTAGGCTCCGTAGCTCAACTGGATAGAGCACCTGCCTTCTAAGCAGGTTGTTGCAGGTTCGAGTCCTGCCGGGGTCGCCATTTTGATAANTTCNTATNATTATCCNTNNAAATACAATGGTGTGCATNAGTNTGTCCCGCTTTTGGGTCGGGGTGTCCCATTTTAGGCGACCNCCACAAGCAATTGCACCATAAGGCCGCNGTCAGCGGCTTGGGTNTAGCGNTGCGAAACAATCNTCAACAATAGTGTTATAATTGCACTGCGNATGTTGGATCCTCTTGCGTTTTCAACGACTGACATATCAAAGGGAATAGCGGAAACATGATGCTAAATATCACAGTAATGTTAAAAGTGCCGCGATAACGTCTGGTTTGAACAATGTTGGAGTGCGTCATGAAACGACTATTAGCGGCGGTGGCAGTGGTGACGATGTTGGTCGGGTCAAGTGCATNGGCCTTCGATCCGGCAGACTTGAAGAAACTGAGAGAGACTAATGAGTGTGCAAGTTGTGACCTGTCCAAGGCTGACCTATTCAATGACGAACTTACCAATGCCAACCTGATTGGTGCCAATCTGACCAATACCAACCTGAACGGCGCCAACCTAACCGGNGCCAACCTGAACGGCGCCAACCTGACCGATGCCAANTTGTCCTATGCCAACCTGACCGATGCCAACCTGANCGAAGCNAATATGTCCAAGACGTGGCTTATCGAGGCCGATTTGATCAATGCCGAGATAGCTAATGCCAACTTGTCCAATGCCAACCTGATTGGAGCTGACCTGACAGGTACCAACCTGTCCAGTGCAAACCTGAGTTATACTGACCTTACCTACGCCAATTTGAGCGGAACAGATTTAAGTTTTATAGACTTAATTTTCGCACGCATGAATGGGACTATCTTTTGCGATACCACTATGCCCGATGGGAGTGTAAAAAAATANAGCTGTTAGTCTATGGTGGAAAAAGAAGACAGAAANATCNATTGGGTAACGTATTGTGTTATCAGAGCAATANAATCGGTACTTTGTCTCACGAAATAGATGTATTTTTGTGTCTCTGACCGCGAACCCATTATCAACATCAGCGCTAAAAGTGCGCGGCGCTCGGGGCTTTGGAATGCATTGTGCGAGGTTTATGGCGCCACGNAAGAACAGNGCTGTTGGTTCCACAAAACCGGCAATGTGCTGAACGCGATGCCAAAATCGGTTNAGGCCAAAGCAAAGGGCCATTTGCACGACATTTGGCACGCAGAGACACGCGTGGATGCTGACGCAGCTTTTGATTATTTCGTGGCCTCCTACAGCGTGAAATTCGACAAGGCCGTTGGAAGGCTGGCAAAAGACNGTGATGTCCTCTTGGCCTTCTACNACTTCCCGGCNGAGCACTGAAAGCACATCAGAACCACAAACCCGATCGAGAGCACCTTCGCTACCGTTTGCCATCGAACTGGAAAAACCAAAGGCTGCCTCAGCCGCTAAACCGGCGTTGCCATGGCGTTCAAACTGATNATGTCAGCGCAAGGTAAATGGCGCAAACTCGACGGCGCAAACCGAATGCCTGAGATCATTGAAGCGATTGAATTCAATGACGGAATCAAGCAATNTACCAAAGCCGCCNAATCACACCGTCACCAACTTTTGACCATAGCTCTCTGCAGGCAGNGTACTTTGGAACGTGCACAACGATGCAGACTTAATNGGGCTAATTGATGCTATTCGGGANGGGCTGCAAAGCTTGCCACCAACAGCNGTTTACGATCGTAAGGCTGGGCCAAACTTTCCTGTGGCGATNTTTCCGGTGTCAAATTTATACGTGGNGCNGTTGACGGATGAGCAAGAACTTGGCGAGAAATGAGANTCCAAAATCGCGCGAGCCNATTTCCTGCGCACCTTTGGGCAGTTGGCACCCATCAATCTGGTTCCCTCTGTGATCTACGATATGGCTACGAGTTTTCTGGCGCAGAGCTGGGTTCTTTGACAATGACGTTTTCAGTGGTTGATGGGGTATCGCGCGATCGGCTAATATCGGCCTTAGGCTGAATGTGGGTGGAGTCAGACTATGGCAAGATGGTATTGCCCTTCACGCTTTATTTATCCGTTGCATAAAGAAAATATTTGCGATCAATTTGAAGCAAGGACGGGGAGTAGGGTAGGTCTAGGCTTTAGTTCTTTACTCACCAGCTTGTTGCGCTGGCACGTTGAATCCGCGCAATACGCATGACCAAGCTCGGCAGAGATAAGGCGCTTGGAAAATCACTTCTAGGACCCGTCAAAGCGTACGTTAAATTGCAAGGTACA
>NYVC01000098.1 GCA_002684375.1 Marinovum sp. | reverse complement strand
GGTTGCGAGGCCGTGGTCATTCGGGCCGATATNACTGATCCGNCTGCTGTCGCGGCGATGTTTGAGCNGATCANNGCCTTGCCGCCTGCNNNTTTAAACCTNNTNAACAATGCNGGGATTGTCGCCCCGANAGCNTCAATAAANGATCTAACACCAGACCGCGTCAGTGCATATTTCTCTCAATGTTGCGGCGGCAATCNAGGNTGCNCGCCATGCGGTGGCCTATATGCGCNCCCATCACGGAGGCGGGATCGTCAATGTAAGTTCAACAGCNGCCCGCAAGGGCATGGCGCATGAATATATAGACTATGCAGCCAGTAAAGCTGCGATTGAGACTTTTACCCTCGGCTTGGCAGACGAACTGGCCCCCGAAGGCATTCGGGTCAATGCCGTCCGACCCGGTTTGATTGAGACTGGCATTCATGCCAAGGGTGGCGTGCCTGACCGCATTGCCCAATTCGCCCATACGACACCGATGGGCCGCGCAGGTGCCGCGCAAGAGGTGGCCAAAGCGATCCTTTGGTTGCTGTCAAATGAGGCCAGCTGCACCACACGCAGCATTCTGGATGTCGCAGGCGGTCGGTGAAAATCGAGGCACAACCAGCGGTTCATTGGCTAAGAATTGCATACCAAAAGGCCGGATGACGTAGCGTAATATAATAGGTGGCGCTTACTCCAGACCCCTTTTGCCGTAACAAAAGAATACTCATTGGGCACGCATGCGCTTACGGCCAAAAGGTATTTTTTGGACTTGCCCGAACTTCCTGTCAATGAGTATGTCGTATTACATCTGTTGCGCAGTAGTGGGTTTTTCATGTTTTCAAAGATTTATTCCGATACAACGCTGAGCATGGCGCTTACTTTGAGCGCCGCGGCTTGGGGGCTGTATTGGTTTCCACTGAGACTTATTGAAAGCACGGGTATTGAAGGTGCTTGGAGTGTTGTCTTTTTTAATGCCTGCCCTCTGATCGTCCTGACGCCATTATTGATCTGTGGTTTCAAATCATTGCAAGGCACCCTCGGGCCTGCACTCTTTGCGGCTGTAATGATCGGATTGGCGTTCACTCTTTACGCAAACGGATTGATGGAAACAACAGTCGTGCGGGCGACGTTACTATATTATCTGACCCCGATCTGGTTGACCTTAATTGGCGTTTTTTGGTTATCTGAGCCCCTGACAAAGAAACGCTTGCTCTCTATTTGCGTGGCTTTCCTGGGCCTTGTTCTCTTACTGTCGAACGGCGACGCTGTACAGCATCCCCTCAACATAGGAGACCTGTTCAGCTTTTTATCGGGAATATTCTGGGCCATTGGCATCGCCTGCCTTAAAAGGTGGTCGACGATTCCAATCCTGCCTTTGACCACCTTCATCTTTATCGCAACCACTGCTATATCAGCGGTCTTTGCCGGACTATTATTTAATGTTCCGCTACCAGATATAACCATGTTGAAAACTGCTTTTCCAACCGCAGTGGTCTGGTCGATTATTTTTCTACTTCCCTGCTTTTGTATCATTTTCCGGGTGTCGCAGCTGTTATTTCCCGGACGCGTTGGCATTTTGACGATGTCAGAAGTTGTGGTGGCCATGATAAGTGCAGCAATCTTATTGCCGGAAGAACCCATGCTGTTGCTGCAATGGGTCGGTGCGTTCGCCATCCTGTTCGCGGGGTTGATTGAGGTTCCTTTCGGCACACGCAAAAAACTATCCTAGGGGTCTGTATCGTAACGCCCCACCCTGAAAGACCTGTGTCTGGCCACTATGATGTTGAAATTCATTTCCGCCGACAACTGGACGGGATTTTGTAAAACTGATCTTTTTAAAACGCCCCCATACCATCCGCCGGAAAAATTGCGGTTTCAGAGTGCAAAAACCTCTGGCACCGGTCACAAGCGATTGAAACATGTCGCAGCTTTGGCTATGCCCAAAGGCAACAAAACTGGCGATAGGTGATGCAATGCTTGATCTGACATATGAGACCCCAAAACCAAAGGTGATTGCCGGTGCCAAGCATGACTGGGAACTGGTCATCGGCATGGAGGTGCATGCACAGATCTCAAGTAATGCGAAACTGTTTTCTGGAGCCTCAACAAAATTTGGCGCCGAACCAAATGCAAACGTCGCCTTCGTCGATGCCGCCATGCCCGGCATGCTGCCTGTGATCAACGAATACTGTGTCGAACAGGCCGTGCGCACCGGACTGGGTTTGAAAGCCCAGATCAACCTGACCAGCGCGTTCGACCGCAAAAACTATTTCTATCCCGACTTGCCACAAGGCTATCAGATATCGCAACTCTACAATCCAATCGTCGGTGAGGGCGAAGTCCTCGTCGATATGGAACCGGGCGTGGCCCGCCTCGTACGGGTCGAGCGCATCCACATGGAGCAAGATGCAGGGAAATCGATCCATGACATGGATCCCAATATGTCGTTTGTAGACCTTAATCGCACCGGCGTTGCGCTGATGGAAATTGTCAGCCGTCCCGACATCCGGGGCCCGGAAGAGGCCGCCGCATATGTGACAAAACTACGCCAGATTCTGCGCTATTTGGGCACGTGCGACGGCAATATGCAAAACGGCAATCTGCGCGCTGATGTCAATGTTTCAGTCTGCCTACCGGGGCAATACGAAAAATACTTTGCAACACAGGATTTCAGCCATTTGGGCACGCGCTGCGAGATCAAGAATATGAATTCGATGCGCTTTATCCAGCAGGCGATCGATATCGAGGCAAGACGCCAGATCAGCATTCTGGAGTCTGGTGGTGAAGTGGTGCAAGAAACTCGGCTGTATGACCCCGACAAGGGCGAAACCCGCTCAATGCGCTCAAAAGAAGAGGCACACGACTACCGCTATTTTCCCGATCCCGACCTTTTGCCCCTTGAAATTGAACAGGGCTGGGTGGACGATATTGCCGCCAACCTACCCGAGTTGCCCGATGCAAAACGGGCCCGTTTTATCAGCGATTTTGGCCTGTCTGAATACGATGCCTCTGTGCTGACGGCAGAAACCGCTTCGGCGGATTTCTTTGAGCATGTGGCCGCTGGGCACGATGGTAAAATGGCCGCCAACTGGGTGATCAACGAATTGTTTGGCCGGTTGAAAAAAGACGACCTTGAAATCACCTCCAGCCCGGTCAGTCCCGCGCAATTGGCTGGCGTGATCGGATTGATCGCCAGTGGAGATATCTCAGGCAAGATTGCCAAAGACCTGTTCGAGATTGTCTATACCGAGGGCGGTGATCCTGCACAGATCGTCGAAGAGCGCGGAATGAAGCAGGTCACTGACACCGGCGCGATTGAAGCGGCAGTCGATCAAGTAATTGCCGACAACCCGTCGCAGGTCGAAAAGGCCAAGGCCAATCCAAAACTGGCGGGTTGGTTCGTTGGTCAGGTGATGAAGGCCACGGGCGGCAAGGCCAATCCAAAAGCGGTAAACCAGTTGGTCGCGAAAAAACTCGCAACTTAAGGCGACCAAACGTGCAGCGATGCAGAGGCACTCACATCAGCGCAGACTTAGGGCACATCTACGTCCAGTGACAGCGCATGGATTTTTGCGATTAACGCAGCCCCCAGCGCGCTGTGAATAGACCGGTGGCGGGCAATACGCGATTGCCCGGAAAACGCCTCAGCACGAATCACAACGTGAAAATGGCTCTCGCCACCCTCTTGATATCCAGCATGTCCCCGATGTTGTTCACTTTCATCAATAACGTCCAATTGCGTTGGATGAAACACATGTTGTAATGCATTGCGAATTTCTTCTGTTCGTGACATTTTTTTGCTCAAAGCCCCTTCAAATTAATCTTCAATACCCTATGCTCTCTTACCTGAGTCGAAAAGGTAATAACATGGCCAAACCAGACCCCTTCGGATTTGATATGTCTGTCTCATCCTCAAAAAAGAAAAACCCGCGTGGCAAACGGGGGTTGTCTGGCGAGTCTGAAACATCCCGTCGGGTCTGCGAGCATGAGAACTGTCAGGAGGCCGGCAAATACCGGGCGCCCAAAGCCCCCGACGTGCTGGATGACTTTTTCTGGTTCTGCAAAGAACATGCGAGAGAATATAACCTGAAATGGAATTTCTTTGACGGCACGACCGAGGCCGAAATGAATGCGCAGATGTCAAAAGACAAGGTCTGGGAACGCGAGACCAAGGATTTTCGCGACCCCGAGGCCCGTGCATGGGCGCGTTTGGGCATCGAAGATCCCCATCAAGTGCTGGGCGAAAATGCCACGCGCAACCCAGGCAAAAACGCCGACGGCGTCAGCACCAAACGCCTGCCACCGACAGAGCGACGAGCGGTTGAAATTCTCGAAGCCAAAGACCATTGGTCGAAAGCCGAGGTGCGCAAATCTTACAAGGCGTTGATCAAGGTTCTGCATCCGGATATGAACGGCGGCGATCGCAATCAAGAAGAACAGTTGCAAGAGGTTGTCTGGGCCTGGGACCAGATCAAAGATAGCCGTAACTTTAAATAAGCCTTGTGGGGAAAACAGCGGATCGCTAAGCTAAACGCATTTGGTGTTTAGAAGTCTATTTTCATGACTCTCAAGTTGTATATTGGCAACCCGAACTACTCAAGCTGGTCCATGCGCGCGGGGGTGCTTTTGCGGGCTTTCGGCATTGCACATGATGAGATCCTAATTCGGATTGACGGATTTGACGCAAACAGCACTTTCAAAACCGAAGTGAACCAGATCGGAGCAACAGGCACTGTGCCGTTTTTGATCGACACGTCAGTGCAGGATGGACACGATCAGTCGTTGATCATCACTGATACGCTGTCGATCGTCGAATATATTGCCGAAACCTTTGCCGATCACGCAATCTGGCCAAAAGATCGCGCCATGCGGGCCAAAGCCCGCAACCTATGCGCCGAAATGCACAGCGGTTTTGGCGCGCTGCGTCAGCACTGCATGATGAATATTGGCCCGGACCTTTCCCGCGCCGGAGCACTTATTTGGCGCGATCACGCCGCTGTGCGCCGCGATGTCGCCCGGATCGAGACCGCATGGGCTGATATGCTGGCTTTGTCCGGCGGGCCGTATCTGGCAGGTGATTTCAGCGCATTGGATGCCTATTTCGCGCCAGTTGTGATGCGTCTGAAATATTACAGCCTGCCCGTCACCGGCGAAAGCCAAACCTATATGAATAGAATTTTTAAACATCCCGCCATAGAAGATTGGGTCGGCGGCGCGGTGACCTCGGCAGAGTTTCTGGATTTCGAGGAACCTTTCAGACTGTCTACCGACGACCCTGAGCCTGTATAGCAAACCTGCTGAACCCCGCGAACTATCCGGAACGCGGCCAATGCGACACAAAATTAGGAACGCCCATGTCTTTGACCTTGTTTATCGGCAATAAAAACTATTCCAGCTCGTCCATGCGCGCGGGCGTTCTACTGCGGGCCTTTGAAATCGACGTCTACGAGAGATTTATTAGATTTGACAGTTTTGCGCCGGGTTCCGCCTTCAAACGTCAGGTGGCAGAATTTTCACCCGCCGGCTCTGTGCCGTTTTTAGTTGATGACACTGTTACAGATGCCAGTGGCAAACCGCTGGTTATTTGGGACACATTGGCGATTATAGAATATCTCGCAGACCGGTTTACCGACCTTCCTATCTGGCCCAAAGACGCCGCATTGAGGGCACGGGCGCGCAGCCTGTGCGCGGAAATGCACTGCGGCTTTTCGGCCCTGCGCAACCATTGCATTATGAATATTGGCGTGGATCTATCGCGCCAGGGGCGTATCTTGTGGCGCGATCAACCCGCATTGCGCAGGGATATCGCGCGGATAGAAAACGCCTGCGAAGAGATTATGTTATGGTCCAAGGGACCATATCTTGCGGGAAATTTCGGAGCAATCGACGCATTTTTCGCACCGGTCATCATGCGCTTGAAATATTATGACCTGCCGGTATCGGAAACTTTGCAACGCTATATCGATATCCATTGCGCCCATCCCGCAGTCGCAGAGTGGATCACCAGCGCCATAGACACAGCTGAATTTATTGACTTTGAAGAACCCTACCGTCTGTCCACTGAGATTTAAACTTATCTAGAAACGCCCAATTACAGCAAACGCCCAATTACAGCGCCACAAGAATAAGGACACAGATCCCCATTGCCACAGCAGCACCCAGCACGAAGCGAATTAAACTGCCGCTCTTAGCGGCTAGTTCGGGCGCCTGTTGAGTATCAAACAGCCGTTTTTCCAACCCGGCATAGAACCCGGCTGGCGGAGCCACCTCGCCAATATCATCGGTCAGGGTGACGAAATCCTCTAACCAGTCGGCGTAATAACGTCGCAGGTGCGGTTCGGTTTCAAGCCGCGCCTCAAACTGAGTGTTTTCTTCAATTGAAAGCAATCCGAGCACATATTCCCCAGCAAGAATTTTATCAGTATTTTTGGCTTCACTCTGTGTCATCGCTCCAAACACTCCGATAGGATTTGCAGATCTTGCCGCACCCAAGTGCGCATGGTATCCACAGGAAGGTCAAAATGTGCCGCCAGATCAGGATAGGTCTCGCCCTCGACAAACGCCAATCTGAACACCGCGGATCGCTCCCAGGGCAGCACCTCCATACATTTTATCAACTGACCATATTCCGACGGCTTCAAGACCAAGTCTTCGGGCCATTCACCTTTGGTTTGGGCCTCATCCGCGAGCATTTCTGGACTGACCTCAGCCAAATCAAGACGCAACCTCTGCATCGATTTTTGATGGGCTACGTGGATCATCCATGTCATCGGCCTAAGCCCGCTGGTCGGTACCGACTTGGCGTCTTGCCAAATCTCCACAAAGGTCGACCAAAGGGCAGCCTGAGCCTTGGGGCGCGAGGCGAGAATACGAAGGCAAACGCCAAATAACTTGCCACTGGTCAATGCGTAAAGATCGCCAAAAGCATCGCGATCCCCAGCGGCCACTTGCGTCAGCAGCCTCTCTAACTCCTCAGTTTTTGCCATACCTCACCTCCTGCAAGTCACTTTGCCCCCCGGGCAGCCATTACGAACTTGTCCCCTACGTTCTTTTGCTCTTTCCCTCGCTCTTAATCAAGTTATGTTGCANCACAACATGCGGAAAAGTGACGAGAAGGAATGAAACGATGGCACACGGCATGATCGACATTGGTGCAAAACCGACCGAAGATATATCAGTGCGCGAGGTCTTCGGCATCGACAGCGACATGGTGATAAAAGGCTTTGCCGAAAAAGGCGACCGCGTGCCGGAAATTGACCCGACCTATAAGTTTGACCCCGACACCACTCTGGCCATCCTTGCCGGGTTTTCCCATAATCGCAGGGTAATGATTCAAGGTTATCACGGCACAGGAAAATCCACCCATATTGAACAGGTGGCGGCCCATCTCAACTGGCCGGCCGTGCGGGTCAACCTCGACAGCCATATCAGCCGCATTGATCTGATCGGCAAAGATGCCATCAAGCTGCGCGAAGGCAAACAGGTTACCGAGTTTCATGAAGGCATCCTGCCGTGGGCCCTGCGCAATCCGGTAGCGATTGTCTTTGACGAATATGATGCCGGACGCGCAGATGTCATGTTCGTGATCCAACGCGTGCTGGAACATGATGGCAAACTGACGTTGATGGATCAAAATGAGATAATCACGCCACACCCTCAGTTTCGGCTTTTCGCCACCGCCAATACCGTCGGCCTGGGCGATACTACGGGTCTCTATCACGGCACCCAGCAGATCAATCAGGCTCAGATGGACCGCTGGAGCCTTGTGGCAACGCTGAATTATCTGTCAATCGACGCTGAAAGCGCAATTGTTCTGGCGAAAAACCCCCATTACAANAATGAGGCCGGGCGTAAGACGATCAAACAGATGGTTACCGTGGCCGATCTGACCCGGACCGCGTTTATGAACGGCGACCTATCGACTGTAATGTCACCGAGAACAGTGATTTCTTGGGCACAGAACGCCGAGATTTTTCGCAACATCGGCTATGCATTCCGCCTTTCATTTATCAATAAATGCGATGAACTGGAACGCCAAACCGTGGCTGAGTTTTACCAGCGCTGTTTCGACGAAGAACTGCCAGAAAGCGCCGCCAGCGTCAGCTTAGGCTAGCCGGACCAAAGCAGCCTCGCCTCGGAGTAGCCGGGGCNGGCACCCCGACTGAAGACAATAGAATGAACCGATGAAAAGCACTGACAACCCCGCTGATCCGTTCAAAAAAGCCCTCGCCGAGGCCACCAAAGTGATGGCCAATGACCCCGATCTTTCTGTCAGCTATTCGGTCGATCCCTCGGGTTTGGCGGGGGACACCATGCGCCTGCCACAGGTCAGCCGCCGGATGACCCGCGACGAGGTATTGATCGCCCGTGGCACCGCCGACGCTTTGGCGCTGCACCGGCGATATCACAATGAGGCTACGCATCAGCGCTATGTGCCGCAAGGTGACACTGCACGCAACATTTATGAGACGATGGAAACCGCGCGGTGTGAGGCAATGGGCGCGCGCGACATGCCCGGCACCGCTGGTAATATTGACGCCAAGATCTCGGCCGAGGCCGACCGCAAGGGCTATGCGCAGATCAGTACCGCACAGGAAGCGCCACTGGCCGTCGCTGCTGGCTATTTGGTGCGCAATCTCGCAACCGGCCGTGACCTGCCCGCCGGAGCACAGAACGTAATGAACCTCTGGCGGGAGTTCATGGAAAATCAGGCCGGTGACACGCTTAAAAATCTTGACAGCAAGCTGTCTGATCAAGCCGAATTTGCCAAATTTGCCCGCCAAATCATCAGTGACCTGGGATATGGCGACCAGTTGGGCGACGATCCGGACCAACTTGATGATCAGGACGACGACAGCGANGACGACGGCCAAGAGGAAGAAGATCCAGACAGNACTGGCCAGGATGACAGTCAGGAGGAAGACTCGGACGCCAGTCCCGAAGACACCCAAGAAGATCAGCAGGATGCCGCCCAAGCGCAGGTAAGCATGGATGAAATGGCCGATCAGGAACTCGGCGATGAGACCGATATGCCCGAGGGCGATGCCCCACTTGAGCCGCCACAACCGCAGCCCATTTCGGACGCAGATCCAAACTATACCGTCTACGACACCCGGTTCGATGAAGAAATTCGCGCCGATGATTTGGCAGACCCCGTCGAATTGGAACGGCTGCGCGATTATCTTGATCAACAGCTGGAACCGCTGAAGGGAGCTGTGAGCCGATTGGCCAATAAACTACAGCGCCGCTTGCAGGCGCAACAAAACCGCAGTTGGGAGTTCGACCTAGAAGAAGGTATTCTTGATGCTGGACGCTTGGCGCGTGTGGTTGCCAATCCGACCACGCCACTGTCGTTTAAAGTGGAAAAAGACACCGAATTTCGCGATACCTGCGTCACCTTGTTGCTGGACAATTCCGGTTCTATGCGGGGGCGGCCAATCAGCATTGCCGCGATCTGCGCGGATGTGCTGGCGCGTACGCTGGAACGCTGCAGCGTCAAGGTTGAAATTCTCGGCTTCACCACCCGGGCTTGGAAGGGTGGCCANAGCCGAGAAGCATGGCTGAACGAAGGCCGCCCGCAACAACCCGGCCGACTGAATGATCTGCGCCACATCATCTATAAATCGGCTGATGCGCCTTGGCGGCGGGCGCGGCCCAATTTGGGATTGATGATGAAAGAGGGGCTGCTGAANGAAAACATNGACGGCGAAGCGCTGGAATGGGCGCACCGGCGAATGACTGCGCGCCCCGAGGCGCGTAAAATCCTCATGGTNATCTCCGACGGCGCCCCAGTTGATGACAGCACGTTGTCAGTCAACCCTGCAAATTATCTGGAAAAGCATCTGCGCGATGTGATCGACATGGTCGAACGCAGACGTGCTGTTGAACTGATTGCGATTGGCATTGGCCATGATGTCACCCGCTATTATGAACGCGCCGTGACAATCACCGATGTGGAACAANTGGCTGGGGCGATGACCGAACAATTGGCCTGCCTGTTTGACAGCAATCCAAGAACGCGCAACAGAGCAGGGCGCTAACACCTGTACTGGCTGCGGGCTTGAGCGGATGCGTCGAGATTACAAACCCCTGACGTCGCACAGACAGGCGGCATCAAACATTGTAACACCGGAGGACGCTTTATGTTCCAAACCTTCGACACCCCCTCGGATCCCTCACAGGGACCAATGCGGCTGGCACAGCTGCGCGACGTGCTACGCACCGAGGCACTGGACGGCTTTATAGTACCACGCGCCGACGCCCATCAGGGTGAGTACGTCGCGGCACGGGATGCAAGACTTGCGTGGTTGACCGGCTTTACCGGCTCGGCCGGATTTTGCGCCGCGCTTATGGATTGCGCTGGCGTGTTTGTCGACGGGCGCTATCGGGTGCAGGTCAAACAACAAGTCGACAGTTGTTTTAGCCCCGTAGACTGGCCCGAAACTGACCTCTCAGACTGGCTGTTGGCACAATTGCCGCAGGGGGGTAAAATAGGGTTTGATCCNTGGCTGCATACAATCGCAGAACTGCAAAAGCTGCGCGATAAGCTAGGCAATCGCATTGAACTTGTCGCAATATCACACAATCTGATTGACCGGATATGGGGCGATCAGCCCCCTNTGCCCAACCGCGCTGTCAGTGCATATCCGGCANAATATGCCGGCGAAAGTGCCACGTCAAAACGTGCGCGCTGTGGCGNTGAACTTGCACAGGCCGACCATGATAGCGTGTTTCTCAGTCAAACCGATAGTATCGCGTGGCTGCTCAACATCCGCGGCNGCGATATTCCACGGGTTCCCGTCGCGCTGTGTTTTGCCGTACTGCACAAAACTGGCGCGGTGCAGCTGTTTATTGAGCCCTCGNCAACGGCGGACCTAACGCTGGATGCAGGTATCACCGTAACCGCTCCGGCGAAAATGGTCGCCGGCCTCTCGGCATTGTCCGGTGTAGTACGGGTCGATCCGACCTCATGTCCCAGCGCCGTTGAAAGCGTATTGAGGGATGCCGGTTGTAGCCTGAGTTATGGCGCAGACCCCTGCGTGTTGCCAAAAGCCTGTAAGAACTCGGTTGAGATTGCCGGCACAACCGCCGCCCATCTGCGCGATGCAGGCGCCATGTGCGAATTTTTGGCCTGGCTGGATGCGCAGCCCGCAGATACGCTGTCGGAAATAGATGTGGTGCGCGCGCTTGAAGGGTTTCGCCAAGCCACAGGCGCCCTGCAGGATATCAGTTTTGATACCATCTGCGGCACCGGCCCAAATGGCGCCATTATCCATTACCGCGTCACCGAAGACAGCAATCGCAGGATTAAATCCGGCGATCTTTTATTGATTGACAGTGGTGGTCAATACCTTGACGGCACCACAGACATCACACGCACTGTGGCCATCGGCGCAGTCGGTAAGGCCGAAAAGTCCAGCTTTACGCGGGTTCTGCAAGGGATGATTGCGATGTCACGCATCCGCTGGCCGGCAGGGTTGTCTGGGCGCGATCNGGATCTGGTAGCGCGCCTACCGCTGTGGATGGCAGGACAGGATTATCCCCATGGCACAGGGCATGGCGTCGGCTGTTTTCTCAGCGTACACGAAGGACCCCAGCGTCTTTCGCGTGCCTCTGGACAGGTTCTAAAGCCCNGTATGATCCTGTCAAATGAACCCGGTTTTTATAAAGAAGACGCCTTTGGCATCCGAATTGAAAACCTGATTTTGGTGTGCGAGGCAGCGCGATTGCCGAACCAGACCGTGTCAGATATGCTGAATTTNCAAACNCTCACNTGGGTGCCGATTGACCGCCGTTTGATCGAGACCGATCTGCTGTCGTCTCAGGAAAGAGCTTGGCTTAACATCTATCATCAAACCTGTTATCAACATGTTTCAGCAGAGCTAAGCCCTGCCGCAAGGCAGTGGATGCAGGCGGCATGTGCNGAAATTTAAGACAAATGTATTACATATTTATTTAAAAAATTTAGACAGGAAAGGACACNTCATGGATCATGCCATAACACTCCGCAAAGCCGGTGGCACGTGGACCCTGCGCGCCGGTGGAGCGGTTCTTGCAGAAAGCACGACAGCCCTTGAACTGACAGAGAAGAATGCGCCGCCACAAATCTATTTTCCATGCCGCGATGTCGCGATGGCCTTGCTGGAACCCAGCAATCATACCAGCCATTGCGACCATAAAGGCACTGCACATTATTTCTCGATCATCACCAAGAGCACTAAACTTGCAAATGTGGCATCGGGCTATGCCAACCCAACAGAGGCTTTGGCAGCTATCAAAGACCATGTGACCTTTCAAACCTCTGACCAGGTGACCGTCGAACGCATTTGATACAAAAGGTTTGGCCTAGAGCGTTTGAAAATACCAACAGTTTGTGAACCGATCGGTTTCTACNTTGCAAATCTTGCCGATCTTCAGCGCCGTCTCGAAAGTTCAGGCCCTGCGTTCCGGGACACGGCCATGGGCAAAATTGGGTACACTGGCCTTAAAATCCATGTGTGTAACAAGCGGCAACGGCCACAGTAAACCCTTACAACTCTTGTATTCCCGCAGGCTTTTCTGACTTTCCTCCGATCAGTGATCTGTTAAAGCTGTACTTTAAAAGGAGCGCATAAGATGATCTCAGATGCTATAGATACGTTAAAGGCGCTTTTAGGAGACCGCCTGAACCAGTCAATCTCAGATCGCAACCTGCATGGCCAATCCGAAAGCCACTTCGCCACCACCCCACCCGACGCCGTCGCTTATCCCACTTCCACCGATGAAGTACGCGCCATTGTCGAAATTTGCCACCAACATAGTTGCCCAATAATCGGTTGGGGCACCGGCACGTCGCTTGAGGGGCATACTCTGGCCGTACGCGGTGGTGTCACTGTAGATTTCTCGCNCATGACCGCCGTACTTGAAGTGTCGCCACAGGACATGACCGTGCGCATCCAACCGGGGGTGACGCGCGAGGCGTTGAATGAAGAATTACGCGCGACCGGCCTGTTTTTTCCAGTTGATCCCGGCGCCAACGCATCGCTCGGTGGTATGGCGGCCACCCGAGCCAGCGGCACCACAGCGGTGCGCTATGGCACGATGCGCGACAATGTGCTGGGCCTAGAAGTTGTGATGGCCGACGGCGCGGTGGTGCGCACTGGNACCGAGGCCCGAAAAACTGCTTCCGGCTATGATTTGACCGGTTTATTTGTTGGCTCCGAAGGCACGCTGGGGCTGATTACCGANCTGACCCTGCGCCTGCAGGGCCAACCCGAAGCCATCTCGGCCGGCGTGTGCAGTTTCGACACCATAAACCAAGCGGTGGCCGCAGTTATTGACACCATCCAGATGGGGCTGCCGATGGCGCGGATCGAGTTTATCGACGCCGCAACNGTTGCGGCGGTCAACCAATATTCCAGCGCAGGCCTGCCAGAACTGCCGCATCTTTTGGTTGAGTTTCACGGNTCTGAGGCCGGGGTTGCCGAGCAATCAGAAACCTTTGGTTTAATCGTTGCCGAGCATGACGCNCATGATTTCAAATGGGCCACACAGGCCGAAGACCGCAGCGCNCTTTGGAAAATGCGGCATACGGCGTATTACGCNGTTCTGGCATCCCACCCCGGAGCAGGGGCAATGGTGACAGATATATGTGTCCCGATCTCGAAACTGGCCGACGCGGTGGAACAGACCAGCGCCGAGATTAACCAATCGAGCATTGCCGGACCCATTATGGGTCATGTCGGAGACGGAAATTTCCATGCTATCCTTATGATCGACCCCGAAAANCCCGACGACTTGAAAACCGCCAAAGATCTCTCCGAGCGCATGGTCACCCGCGCGCTTGAAATGGGCGGCACCGCGACCGGAGAGCATGGCATCGGNGTTGGAAAACTGGACTATATGGCCCGAGAACACGGTCACGGATGGACGGTAATGAGCAGTATCAAGCGCGCATTGGATCCTCAGGACATCATGAANCCGGGTAAATTACTGCGGCAAAACTGAACATTTTCAAAACCACCCTNGGGCAGCACGGGCTTAGCCCTCAACGCAGAATTATCACTATGGCAGCAGCGCCTGTGCAGCCGCACGCGCCTCGTCTGTGATGGTATCACCAGACAGCATCCGCGCAATCTCATCGATCCGCGCCGCGTCGTCAAGCGGCACTACAGTTGAAGTGGTCACATCTTGAACAACATGTTTTTCAACCCGCCAATGGTGCTGACCCAAGGCGGCGACTTGTGGCGAGTGGGTCACCACCAGCACTTGTCCCTGCTGGGCCAGATCATTCAGACGGCGGCCAACGGCATCCGCTGTGGCACCGCCAACCCCGCGGTCAATTTCATCAAAAATTATCGTCCGCCCACCATCAGCTTCCGACAGACAGACCTTGAGTGCCAATAAAAAACGGCTCAATTCGCCCCCGGAGGCAATTTTGGCCAAAGGGCCGGATGGGGCACCCGGATTGGGTGCCACCTCAAAAGCCACCACATCGCGTCCCTCTGCACTATCAGTTGTGGCTGTCGTGACCCTTGTGGCAAAGACCGCCCTATCCATTTTGAGCGGTGCAAGCTCGGCCATGACCGCCTGATCAAGCATCACGGCGGCCGTTTTTCGCGCCTCTGTCAGACGGTGCGCCGCAGCTTCATAGGTCGCCTCAGCGGTGTTCACTACTGTCCGCAAGTCAGCCAGATCTTCATCACTTTGATCCAGTCGATCAAGTTTTGTGCGCAAGTCTTGCGCCAGTTGTGGCACAGCATCCGGTGAAACCTGATGCTTGCGCGCCAAACCACGTATCGCGAACAGTCGCTCTTCGGCATCCTCAAGATCAGAGGGGTTGAACGCCATCTCATCGAGACAGGCCTCGATCTGTTGCACAGCGCCGTCCAACTCTGTCAGAGCTCGAGAAAGCCCTCCCAAAGCACCATCCAACCGACCCTCAGCGCCATCCGCGGCACCATTCAGCCATTGCACTGCATCCGTTATCTGCCCCTCTGCACCCTCTTTAGTCAGCGCCGAATGGGCCCGCGTTACATCATCCCGGATCCGTTCAGACGCCTGCATCATTCGCCGTTTCGCGTCCAGTTCGACCTCTTCGCCCGGCGCTGCGGCCAAGGCTTCTAACTCTTTGAGAGCATATCGTAAAAAATCTTCTTCTTCGCGAATAAGTGCCGCCTCAGACAGAGCGTTTGCCAAATCTGACTGCGCCTTAGACCAAGCTGCAAAAGCTTCTTTTGTCGTCTTTAAAAGTCTTTGGTGGCCGCCATATTCATCCAGCAAAGTCCGGTGACCGCGGGCGTTCAGCAACCCACGGTCGTCATGCTGCCCATGCAATTCGACCAAATGTTCTGACAGAGCCCGCAACGCCTCGCCAGAGCATCGGCGGTCGTTTACCCAAGCCGTCTTGCGACCCTCTTTGCTGTTGATCCGACGCAGAATTAATTCGGCTCCAGCCGGCACGCCGATGTTGGCCAAAACAGCATGAACGGGATGCTGTTTTGGCAATTCAAAGACGGCCACGACCTCGCCTTGCTCAGCCCCTTGGCGCACCAATTCGGCCCGCCCCCGCCAGCCTAAAACAAAGCCGAGCGCATCCAGTAATATCGACTTTCCCGCGCCGGTCTCACCCGTCAGTACATTTAGCCCCGGCTGAAAACTCACCTCCAACCGATCGATAATCAGCATATCGCGAATATCAAGCGCCTTGAGCATTGCCTGGTCTCTTTCCCATTTTAAAGCTTAAAGCCAGCCACCCCGAATGACCTGCCGGTAGATTTTACGCAACCAACTGTCGCCCGAGGGCTCCATTTCAAGATCGCGCTCAGTCAGCAGATTATAGCTTTCGAGATACCAATCACTTCCGACATAATTATGACCCAAGATCGCTCCGGCTGTCTGCGCCTCATTGGTCAGGCCCAGCGACAAATACGCCTCAACCAACCGGTGCAGCGCCTCGGCGGTAAAGGTCGAGGTTTGGAAGTCCTCAATCACCACGCGGAACCGATTGATTGCCGCCGAAAAATGCCCGCGCTTAAGATAATAGCGCCCCACCTCCATTTCTTTTGCCGCCAAGTTATCAAAGGCAAGGTCAAACTTTAAAATCGCAGAGCGCGCATATTCGCTTTCGGGATAGCGCTCGATCAAAGTCCGCAACTCCTGCAGGGCTTGATAGGTCAATTGCTGGTCGCGACCGACATCATCAATCTGGTCATAATAGCTCAGAGCCAAAAGAAACTGTGCGTAGGCAGCGTCATCATCTGCCGGATAGAAATCGATAAACCGCTGTGCGACCGCACGACTAAAATCATATTCTTTGGCCTGATGATGGGCAAAGGCCTGCATCATCAGGGCCCGTTTGGCCCATTCAGAATAAGGGTATAATCTTTCGATTTGTGCAAAATATCTGGCCGCTTTCTTGGGGCGTTCGCTCTCCAATTCGAATTCGCCGCGCGTGTAGATCTGCAGGGCCGAAAACTTTTCAATCGGCAAACCGTTAATCCCAAGATCACCTTTTACGTTTGAACCGTTACCACACCCTATTAGCATACACAAAGCGAGACCAATGCCTATCATCCGGCCTCGTGCACAGCGTCCGTTCATGCCAATTCACCCCACCTTAAACACGCCAATTTATGCGCTTGTTTTTGCTTTAGCATAGATAGTTACGGTGCAAAAGTTCATAGGACGAATTGCGGATCAATTCACGCGGATTTTGGGATTTCCTGCTCGGTGACACCTACGCCCGGAAGACAGGCCAGCATATCAGGGGTGCACTGAACCTGTTCAACAGCACCCGGCACGCTGAATAATTCCCGCAGCAAATTATTCGTAATCTCGTGACCGGCGCGAAACCCGGTATAATGNCCGATGATTGGCGCACCTGCCAAGGCAAGGTCCCCCAGTGCATCCAGCATTTTATGACGAACTGGCTCATCGCTGTACCGCATACCACCAGGGTTCAGAACGCTTTCACCATCAACCACCACGGCATTGTGCAAAGTACCACCCAGAGCAAGGCCGTTGGCGCGCATAGTATCGACATCCGATTGGCGACAAAAAGTGCGGCTGTCACAAAGTTCACGCACAAACGCGCCATTTGCCAAGTTCAGCTTTTTACTTTGAATGCCGATAGCAGCATCCTCGAATTCGATATGAAAATCCATTTGCAATGTGTCTGCAGGCGCAAGGCGCGCCCAACCATCATCNCAATGAAATTCTACCGACTTAAGCACTTTAAACACGGTGACCGGCACGTTTTGGGGCTTTACACCAGCGGCTAAAATCTCTTGCACAAACGGTACGGCGCTTCCATCCAAAATCGGCGCTTCNGGTCCGTTCAATTCAATTAACGCATTGTGAACACCACAACCCGCAAGCGCGGCCATGACATGTTCAACGGTTGAGATCGATACACCTTCGTCGTTGACCAAACGTGTGCACAAAGGCGAGTGGGACACACAGGTCCAATGGGCAGCGAAACCGGCGCCACCTTCTTTCACGTCAGTTCGTCTGATCTGCAGACCAAACCCAACGTCGGCTGGATGAATGACCAAAGTCACAGGCGAAGCCGAATGCAAGCCAATGCCAGTAAACTTGACCGATCTCTCTANGGTGGATTGCAAATTTAACCTCGCCGTTATCACACCGTTGCCGATGTCTGNCTTGGCCTTTGACTAAAGGTGACCCGCAAAATAGACAACTCAAACTTTGTATCGGTCTGAAACAACCACCCCAGATAGGCGGCGAATTTCCGCCTATCCGCCAACAAGCGGTTAAGCTTAATGCCNNAAGNCTTGCGATCTAGTTGGCTTGACGCCGCAAAAATGCTGGGATTTCAATGCGATCCTGATCTGGATCCACACCCTGTTCGGGCTCTGGTTCAAACTCCGGCTCAGCCTGTTGGCTGGTGGGATGCCGCCGAGTGGCCACCGGCTTTTCAGCCGAGTCCCCGGGTTGACCGGTCATTCGATTGATCAGAGAGTTGATCCCGAATCTTGAACGATCGGTATCGGCTGGGACGTCATCGACCCGACTCATAGACTGTTGCAATCTATTCGGCGCATTCCTGACTGCCTCTTGCAACCGCGTCATTGTCTCAGGCGACGGTGTGCCCGGCTCACGCGGACGCGGCGCGACAAAGGATTCAGGCTCAGAGTCATAGGCCTCTTCATTGGCGTTAAATGTTGGCTCTTCCAGCACATAAGGATCGGCAGCCTGTTCGGAATTGCGATCAACGCTNGGCGCTTCAAATGCTTCTTCGNNNGCAGCACTCTGGCCNACAGTGCTNCGTGCCTCATACTGCGGCTGCTCATCCCGCGTCCGCATTTCATGCCGGCCAAGCTTTGGTTCGCTCGCAGCATGATAGTCTGATGGCGCATCATGCTCGGACTGGTGCGGCTCAGCCCCATCGTGTGGCGCGGGTTTGCTGCGTCGTGGCCGCGGCAGTTCTTCAGGTGGTTCAACAGCGTCAATTCCCGTCGCAACAACGCTGACACGCATCCATCCACCCATCTCAACATCCAAGGTAGANCCCACGATNATATTGGCCTCTGCATCGACTTCTTCGCGAATTCGATTGGCCGCCTCGTCCAGTTCGAACAAGGTAAGATCACCGCCGCCCGTGATATTGATCAAAACGCCCTTGGCGCCGCGCAAGCTGATTTCATCCAGCAGCGGGTTGGCAATTGCTTTTTCGGCCGCACTGACAGCACGATCTTCGCCCTCGGCCTCGCCGGTGCCCATCATCGCCTTGCCCATCTCATCCATCACAGACCGCACATCGGCAAAGTCCAGATTGATCAAGCCGGGACGCACCATCAAATCTGTCACCCCTTTGACGCCTTGATATAGCACATCATCAGCCAGTGAAAACGCTTCGGTAAAAGTGGTTTTTTCATTCGCCAGACGAAACAGATTCTGGTTTGGGATAATAATCAGGGTATCGACAACTTTTTGCAGCGCCTCCACACCCGCTTCGGCCTGCCGCATGCGCTTGGCACCCTCAAATTGGAACGGCTTTGTCACAACGCCAACGGTCAACACACCCAATTCACGCGCCGCCTGTGCAATAATTGGCGCTGCCCCGGTTCCTGTACCCCCGCCCATACCAGCGGTGATAAAGCACATATGAGCGCCCGCCAGATGATCGACAATTTGCTCGATACTCTCTTCTGCCGCTGCGGCACCAACACTGGCCCTTGCGCCCGCGCCAAGACCTTCTGTTACTTTGACACCAAGCTGGATGCGGGTCTCTGATTTACTTTGCTGCAAAGCTTGCGCATCGGTGTTACCGACAACAAAATCCACTCCATCGAGATTTTTATCGATCATATTATCGACCGCGTTGCCGCCCGCACCGCCCACTCCGAAAACCGTTATTCGCGGTTTGAGTTCGTCATATCCCGGCATCGAGAGGTTCAAGGTCATTGGTTCGTCCGCCTGTGCTACATCCTAGTAGATTTTTTTATCTGCTATATCGCCCTATGATACTGCGACAATGGCGCAAGGTCACGTAAAAAAACGCCGTGCAGGGCACAAAATATTGTAGTTTCGTCGCACATCCATAGACAATGTCGCAAAATGCCCCGCATTTGGTGGCTACCAGTTGTCACGGAACCATTTGACCGTGCGGGCCATTGATCTCACGGGATGACGGTCAGACGGCATATCGAAATCCCACCACTCATCCTGCGGATTTGCCGCCATCAAACACAGACCGACCGCAGCAGAAAAGCCCGGCCCGGTTGTCGCCTGAGGCAAACCGTGCACCCGAAGCGGGCGTCCAAGACGCACCTGCTGGCCCAAAATTCGGCTGGCAAGCGCGTCGAGACCGGGAATTTGGCTACCACCCCCGGTCAAGACAATTTGCTGACTGGGTAGATGCTCAAACCCCGCAGCATCCAACCTAGAGCGAACATCTTCAAGGATCTCTTCAATCCGCGGCTTAATGATGCCGATCAATTCAGTACGGCTGACACTGCGACTGTCGCGGTCATAATCCCCTGTATCGCCCCCGATCTCTATCCGCTCGCGGTCATCCATACTGGTGGCATGGGCCCCACCATAAAACGTCTTGATACGCTCAGCCTTGGTTGCTGGAATCTGCAAACCCAAGGAGATGTCATTGGTAACGTGATCTCCCCCCATGCGCACCGTATCAGCATAAATCATATGCTTTTTCAGGAAAATCGACAGGCTCGTAGCCCCCCCACCCATATCGACGCAGGCCGCCCCAAGTTCTTGTTCATCTTCAATCAAACTGGACAGGCCAGACACATAGGCCGAGGAAACCACCCCTGCCAACTCCAGATCACAGC
>NYVC01000097.1 GCA_002684375.1 Marinovum sp. | reverse complement strand
GACGATGGCAGAGGTGATCGACATTTAACATCCTAGCTAGGCGCGGCGCTTGGCGCTGTTTTGTCCTTTAAAACATAGTGCAAGTTTTTAAAAGGGCGAGGTTAGGTTTGCTCAAGCTCAATCAGGCAGCCGTTGAAATCTTTGGGGTGCAAGAACAGAACTGGTTTGCCATGGGCACCAATTTTGGGCGCGCCATTGCCTAAAACACGGGCGCCAGCACCTTGAAGCTGATCGCGGGCTGCGATGATATCGGGCACCTCATAGCACATGTGGTGTATGCCGCCTGCCGGATTTTTTTCCAGAAATCCGGTGATGGGGCTGTTTTGACCGAGCGGATAGAGCAGTTCAATTTTCGTGTTGGGCAATGCAATAAACACCACCGTCACACCGTGGTTGGGTTCCTCCTGTGGTGGCCCAACCTCGGCACCAAGAGTGTCACGATATTGCGCGATGGCCGCCTCAAGGTCCGGGACGGCAATTGCAACGTGGTTTAAGCGACCAATCATTCCAAACTCCTGTGTGTCGGGCGTGCTGGATCAAGCACTCATTGCCGTCACTCTATGTCCCCTGTCGGATCTGTGTGCAAGAGCCTGGCGGCCGCAGCGCGACATTAATCGCTTGTTAGTCCACTCGGTGCAAAGTGAGTCAACTACGCAAAGGAGATGAGATTATGGATGATCTAACGCAAAATGCGACGCCACATTACCCACGCAGCGACCGTCCGTTATTTGGACTGACAGTGCTGGTGGTTGAAGACAGCAAATTTGCCTGTGAAGGAATTCGCCTTTTGTGCCTGCGAAGTGGCGCGCGGATTCGCCGGGCTGATTGCCTGCGCTCTGCAAGACGCCATCTTCAGGTTTACCGCCCTTCGGTGGTGATTATCGATCTTGGCTTGCCGGATGGCAACGGAACCGAGCTAATTGAAGAAATTAATGCAGCCTCTCCACGGGTTGGGATTGTACTGGCAACCAGTGGCGATAGTTTTGGTGAAGCAGTGGCGCTTGCCGCTGGTGCAGATGGATTTTTTGCTAAACCGTTGGTAAGCCTATCGGTATTTCAAGAAAAAATACTGTCTTTGATGCCAAAAGACTATGCAGGTACGGATATCGTTAGGACTGTTTCTAACGAAAACGTAGAACCGGACTTGATCGCGTTTCAAGATGATATGGCGCATGCTGCCGAAGTCCTTCAAAAAGATACTGCTGCGCAACAGGTCGAATACCTAACATTATTCTTGCGTGGGGTGGCGCGCAGTGCCTCTGACGACGCGCTGCTGGATGCGACCGAACGGCTTGGCGTGGCTCATAAGCAGCAGCGTCAATTGACATCAGAACTGGCCTGTGTGGCAGGCTTGGTACAAGAGCGTCTGATCGACCGTACGGTGGTTTGATCAGCGCTGCAGGGCCGGATCACCGCTGACCCTTACCAGACGAGTGAGATCAGAAAGACGCTCTTTTTGGGTTCGGTCTGGCGCAAAGTTTCTCGGGGCTAACCAGACCGAAAAGGCTTGCTCCAGCGCCGACCACTCAGCATCGATTGCCGCAAACCAGGCCGTATCGCGATTGTGGCCTTTCACAACCGAGGCCTGCCGAAAAATACCTTCAAAGCTTAATCCCAATCGTTGTGCGGCGCGCCGTGAGGCAATGTTGCAGGCATTACATTTCCATTCAAGGCGGCGGTATCCTGCTGAAAAGGCCCAGCGCATCATAAGATATATGGCTTCGGTTGCCGCGCGGCTGCGTTGAAGTTGTGGGGCAAAATTGATATGGCCTATCTCGATAGAGCCTGCTTCGGGGTTGATCCGCAGATAGCTGGCGACACCGCCAAACATGTTCATATCCAAATCATAAATTGCATAGAATAGATGCGCTTTATTTTCAACGGTTTGGCGTACCCAGCGGTGATATTGCGCTGCCGATGAAAAAGGTCCGTAAGGCATGTAATGCCAAAGCGCGCTGTGGCCTTGGTAGGTGTTGAACAAAAGCGCCGCGTGGTCTTCTGCCTGCAAGGGCACAAGACGGCAATATTGCCCCGACAGAATCTCTCCCTTGGGTGCGCTCGGCGCGACCCAATCCGCAACCGGAGGGCCAAGATCTGGTAGGGAAAGATCCGGCAGAGGTGGCATGAGCGCTGTCCTTTTATGACAGCATACCCGCCCGATTGCCTATGTCAAAGCCGAAGTCTGGATGTGCGCGTCCTTTGCAGGCTTAGCGATCGCAACAGCCTTAAAAGACGCGCAGGGTTTGATCAGCCCTGTGGTAACACCCGCAGCCCTAATTCCATCAATTGATCCGCCATCGGATCAGACGGCGCCGCCATCATAAGGTCTTCGGCCCGCTGGTTCATCGGGAACATGATCACTTCGCGAATGTTGGCCTCATCGGCCAGCAGCATCACGATCCGGTCGATGCCTGCCGCACAACCGCCATGGGGCGGGGCCCCGTATTTGAACGCGTTGACCATGCCGCCAAACCGCTTGGTGACCTCGTCGGCACCATATCCCGCAAGCTCAAACGCCTTGAACATAATTTCCGGCTTGTGGTTCCGGATCGCGCCGGAAATCAGCTCATAGCCGTTACAGGCCAAATCATATTGGTACCCCAAGACGTTGAGGGGGTCGGCCTCTAGAGCTGCTAAACCGCCTTGTGGCATTGAAAATGGATTGTGGCTGAAATCGATTTTGCCAGTTTCCTCGTCAGCTTCATACATTGGAAAGTCCACAATCCAAGCAAAGGCAAAGCGATCTTGGTCCGTCAGTTTCAGGGCATCCCCAATCGCGACACGGGCCTTGCCGGCCACTTTTTCAAAGGCCGCGGGTTTACCGCCCAAGAAAAACGCCGCGTCGCCGACGCCCAGCCCCAATTGCTGGCGAATGGCTTCGGTGCGCTCTGGTCCGATGTTTTTTGCCAGCGGGCCGGCTGCTTCCATTGCGCCGTCGCTTTCGCGCCAGAAGATATAGCCCATGCCGGGCAGACCCTCTTTTTGTGCAAAGGCATTCATCCGGTCACAGAATTTGCGGCTGCCGCCTGTTGGCGCGGGGATGGCGCGTATCTCAGTGCCCTCCTGCTCAAGCAGCTTGGCAAAGATGGCAAAACCCGAATCGCGAAAATGGTCACTGACGCGCTGCATTTTCAGCGGGTTGCGCAGATCGGGTTTGTCTGTGCCATACCAAAGCGCGGCATCTTTATACGAGATTTGTTCCCAGGTTTGATCGACCTTGCGACCACCGCCAAATTCTTCAAAAATACCGCCCACCACCGGTTGGATAGTATCGAACACGTCTTGTTGTTCCACAAAAGACATCTCGAGGTCGAGTTGATAGAAATCGGTGGGCGAGCGATCGGCGCGGGGATCTTCGTCGCGAAAACAGGGGGCGATTTGGAAATATTTGTCAAAGCCCGAGACCATAATAAGTTGTTTNAACTGTTGGGGGGCTTGNGGAAGCGCATAGAATTTTCCGGGGTGTTGGCGNGAGGGCACGAGAAAATCGCGTGCGCCCTCGGGGCTCGAAGCAGTGATAATCGGCGTTTGATATTCGCGAAAATCCAAATCCCACATACGTTTGCGGATCGAGGCAACCACATCCGAGCGCAGTGTCATGTTGCGCTGCAATTTTTCGCGCCGCAGATCCAGATATCGATAGCGCAGGCGGGTTTCCTCAGGGTAATCCTGATCGCCAAACACCATCAGCGGCAATTCGGCTGCGTCACCCAGAACCTCGATGTCACGAATATAGACTTCGATTTCGCCGGTCGNCAGTTTGGTATTGATCAGGCTTTCGTCGCGGGCTTTGACGCTGCCGTCGATTCGAATGCACCATTCGCTGCGCACGGCCTCAACTTGTGAAAAGACCGGACTGTCGGGATCGCACAACACCTGCGTCATGCCATAGTGATCGCGCAGGTCGATGAATAAAACGCCGCCATGGTCGCGCACTCTGTGCACCCATCCCGACAGGCGCACGGTCTGGTCGACATGGGTTTTGTTCAAATCGGCGCAAGTGTGGCTGCGGAAGGCATGCATGGCGTTTGTCCTCTCGGGTGTCATCTCGTGTCGCGTCGGTACACCGTGCTGCGCGATGAAAGTCAAGCTTTCACATTACATAGAACCGCGCCAATCCCCCCGCCCGGCGAATTTCTGACCGATATTGCCCGGCAGTGTGCAAGATCTTGGCGTGTGACCGCCTGTTCTGTGCATGGGCCCTTGGTCAGCGGTGTCTGGTGAAAAATCCCCGGCAAGACGCCGCAACTGAAGCCAGGTGTCACCATTTCGCCGTTGGATTANGTGCTGAAAAGGTNGNATCTGGCCGCAATTGGCCTTTGATCAGCGATATCATCTGATGCAGAGTGGTCTAGGTTTCCACTTTGAACAGGCCGGGCACTTTGACCGATCCGGGTTGGCAGACGCGCGCCATATCATTGCGTAGCAGATCGACGATCATCAGGTTTTCAGCGCGGTTTTTTGGGTCGGTCGCAAGAAAACCCCGGTGGGCGCGATCTTTTGGCCGGATCGCTGTGCCGCGGTTGGGTGCCTTTCATCGGACGGGTCTGTATGTTGCCCTGCGCGTCGGTACGAAAAAATAACTCGGGTGCGCGTGACAGATTATTGGGCAGCCCGTCTTGCAAGATTAACGCACCATATTGCACGGGTTGCACCGCGGCCAGGGCCGCGTACAGGGACTGTGAGCAGCTGTCGGTTGTTGCCGCAGAGGAAAGGTGAGGTTTGCTTGATAGATATCACCCGTCGCGATGAAATCATGCACAACTGCAACAGCGGCCTCATATGCTGCGCGGTCCCAAAGGGGCGTAAACTGGATCAACTGTGCGGTGCCGGTTGCGAGGGCAGTCTGACGGAGTGGACCGTTGACCCCAAATCGGAGCAATGGCAGGCGGCGCTGTNTGGGCAGGCGCANTGAGAGCCGCGGCTCCAGCACATAGNTTAGTTCATAGCTGGTATATCCTGCCAGTCAGAAACCGTCGCGGCGCGCCTTGTCCAGACGCGCGCGCGCGCGCGATNGTTCNATGGTGGTTTGGGCGCAGATAATCTCGGGGGGCACGCGGAAATCGTTGTCGACGCTGGATGGGACGCTATNAAATCGTAAGCGCATATTGGACCTTTACTTAAGGGTGCTGCGGATAGACTTTATCGGNGGGNAGAACAGGCGTTAAAGGTGGCGAAAGCGTTAAATTTGTCACCCCCCTTGCACGTGGTTGGCTGATCTCTATAACCCACGACAATTTGCGTCGTCTGCCCATACGCATCACACTTTAACAGTAAGAGGTCTTCCATGCCCAAAAGAACCGATATCAGCTCTATCATGATTATCGGCGCCGGGCCCATTGTCATTGGACAGGCCTGCGAGTTTGATTATTCCGGGGCGCAGGCGTGTAAGGCGCTGCGCGAAGAGGGGTATCGGGTTATTTTAGTGAACTCGAATCCGGCCACCATCATGACGGACCCGGGNCTGGCAGACGCCACATATATCGAGCCNATCACGCCTGAAGTGGTGGCTAGGATAATTGAAAAAGAGCGACCTGATGCGCTGTTGCCAACCATGGGTGGGCAGACGGGGTTGAACACGTCGCTGGCGCTGGAAGAGATGGGCGTTCTGGATAAGTTTGGTGTCGAGATGATCGGCGCAAAGCGTCCGGCCATCGAGATGGCGGAAGACAGAAAGCTGTTTCGCGAGGCGATGGATCGGTTGGGTCTGGAAAACCCCAAAGCGGTGATTGCCAATACCATGCAAGAATGTCTCGACGCGTTGGAGCATGTCGGNCTGCCGGCCATTATCCGCCCGGCGTTTACGCTTGGGGGCACNGGCGGTGGTGTGGCGTTCAATCGCGAAGATTATGAACATTTTTGCAAGTCCGGGCTTGATGCCAGCCCGGTGAATCAGATTTTGATCGACGAATCTCTGTTGGGCTGGAAAGAATTTGAAATGGAGGTCGTGCGCGACACNGCCGATAACGCAATTATCGTCTGTGCGATTGAAAACGTTGATCCCATGGGGGTGCATACGGGTGATTCGATCACCGTGGCCCCGGCGCTGACGTTGACCGACAAAGAATATCAAATCATGCGCAACGGCTCGATCGCAGTGCTGCGCGAAATCGGTGTCGAGACCGGCGGCTCTAATGTGCAATGGGCGGTAAACCCGGTGGACGGTCGCATGGTTGTCATCGAAATGAACCCGCGGGTGTCACGCTCTTCGGCGCTGGCCTCAAAGGCCACGGGCTTTCCGATCGCCAAGATTGCCGCCAAGCTGGCGGTGGGCTATACGCTGGNCGAGTTGGACAATGACATAACCAAAGTCACGCCGGCCAGTTTTGAGCCCACGATTGACTATGTTGTCACTAAAATTCCCCGCTTTGCGTTTGAAAAATTTGCAGGGTCTGCGCCTTTGTTATCCACGGCGATGAAATCTGTGGGCGAAGCGATGAGCATTGGACGCACCATCCATGAATCGCTACAAAAGGCGCTGGCATCGATGGAGACGGGGCTGACCGGATTTGACGAGGTTGAGATTGAGGGTGCGCCCGACAGAACAGCTGTTATTCGGGCAATCAGCCAGCAAACACCGGACCGAATGCGCACGATTGCACAGGCTATGCGGNATGGATTGAGCGATGAAGACATCCATGGCGTCACAATGTTCGACCCATGGTTTCTGGCTCGTATCCGCGAGATTGTTGAGGCCGAAGCCGAGGTGCGCAGCAGTGGCCTGCCAAAAGACGCAGAGGGTCTGCGGACCTTGAAAATGATGGGCTTTACCGATGCTCGATTGGCGACGTTGACCGGGCTTGGTGAGGCGGATGTGCGCCNGACACGCCTCGGCGTNGGTGTGCACGCTGTGTTCAAGCGAATCGACACGTGTGCTGCCGAGTTTGAGGCGCAGACACCCTATATGTATTCGACGTATGAGGCCCCTGCCTTTGGCGATGTGGAGTGCGAGGCGCGGCCATCTGACAAGAAAAAAGTTGTGATCTTGGGGGGCGGTCCTAATCGTATCGGTCAGGGGATCGAGTTTGACTATTGCTGTTGTCATGCGTGCTATGCGCTGACNGAGGCGGGATATGAAACCATTATGGTGAATTGTAACCCCGAGACCGTTTCAACNGATTATGACACCTCGGACCGCTTGTATTTTGAGCCGTTGACCTTTGAGCATGTGATGGAAATTTTGCGGGTCGAGCAAGACAATGGCACCCTGCATGGTGTGATCGTGCAGTTTGGTGGTCAGACGCCTTTGAAACTGGCCAATGCGCTGGAACAGGAGGGCATTCCTATTCTGGGCACCACGCCGGATGCGATTGATCTGGCCGAAGACCGCGAACGCTTTCAGGCTCTGGTCAACAATCTGGGGCTAAAGCAGCCAAAAAATGGCATTGCTTCGACCGATGCGCAGGCGCTGGAGATTGCCAACGAGCTTGGGTTCCCGCTAGTGATCCGGCCGTCCTATGTTTTGGGGGGGCGGGCAATGGAGATCGTGCGCGATATGACCCAGCTCGAACGCTATATAAAAGAGGCGGTGGTGGTCTCTGGCGATAGCCCAGTTTTGTTGGACAGTTATCTTGCCGGCGCGGTGGAATGTGATGTTGACGCGCTGTGTGATGGCACCGATGTGCATGTCGCAGGCATCATGCAGCATATCGAAGAGGCGGGCGTCCACTCTGGTGACAGCGCGTGTTCGCTGCCNCCCTATTCGTTGTCGCCCGCGATTATAGCCGAATTGAATGTGCAAACCCGGGCGTTGGCATTGGCACTGAACGTGGTGGGTCTGATGAATGTGCAATTTGCCGTCAAAGACGATGAAATTTATCTGATTGAGGTGAACCCCCGGGCNTCGCGNACGGTGCCGTTTGTCGCCAAATCCACTGATAGCGCCATTGCCTCAATCGCGGCGCGCTTGATGGCGGGAGAGCCGCTGAGCAATTTCCCGCACCGCGCGCCATATAAAGACGCCTCCTACGACGAAGTGTTGCCGATGGCCGATCAGATGACCTTGGCCGATCCAAATATGCCGTGGTTCTCGGTTAAAGAAGCGGTGATGCCGTTTGCGCGCTTTCCCGGTGTTGACACAATCCTTGGTCCCGAGATGCGNTCGACCGGCGAAGTCATGGGTTGGGATCGCAGCTTTGCGCGGGCGTTTCTCAAGGCGCAGATGGGTGCNGGAATGGAGCTGCCATTCAGCGGGCGCGCTTTCGTATCGATTCGCGATACCGATAAGACGCCCCAGATGATCGAGGCAGCCAATCTGTTGATTGAGACCGGCATGACTTTGATTGCCACTCGCGGTACCGCCGCTTGGCTCAGCGTGGCGGGTGTTGCCTGTGATGTGGTTAATAAAGTTTATGAGGGCCGGCCAAATATTGTTGATATGCTGAAAAATAATGAGATCGCTTTCGTCATAAACACCACAGAGGGTGTGCAAGCCGTTGAGGATTCCCGCGAAATTCGCTCGGTGGCTCTGTATGATGGCATTCCGTATTTTACGACAGCGGCGGCGGCGCATGCGGCGGCCATGGCGATGCGCGCGCGCGACGAGGGCGATTTGGTGGTCAAATCTCTGCAAGGATAGATTACGCTANAATGTTGTGTTTATAAAAATTCAGCCTTGAATGTNATTGCCTCGCAGTTGTTTGNGGGGTATGATCAACTTAAGAGATATTTTTATTGATTTTTTTCACTATTTAGTTGAAAGCATGCAATATGTTGAAACTTATCAATACTGTTTTACCAGCAGCCTGTTTTGCCCTGTTTGGCTTGGCTGCTTTTGCGCAGGCGCAAACATTAGAAATTGCAGACCCAGAACTCCGTAAAATTACGCAGGTTTTTCCGGACGCTGCGTCGCCAACTGGGGCAGTTATCGCTTATAATCCGTCAAAGTGCCGACAAATTGGCATGGCTTGCAAGTTTTTGCAGATCCATGAACACGGACGGATTGAATTGGGATATCAACCTGCCAAGGCGGGTGCTTTGGGGCAAGATTTGGAGGTTCTCGAGCGTGAAGCTGATAAAATCGCAGCGATAAATGCATCGCCGCAGGTGGTATTCGCNGGATGGCAGTTTTTTCGAACGGGGTATGCTGGTTTATCCCATGAAAGCTATAGGCAGCCACAGCTGAGAGCCAAGCGCATTTGCGAGTTTGCGCAACAGGTTGGCAATTGGATTGGCCCAGTTCCCTGTGAATGAAGCATAGGATTGCGGGTTTTTTGCATGCCTAAACGCGATCACGTCTTTTTGGTGCCTTTTCTGGTCGCCGTTTAGCTGATGACGAGCAAACGGGATGCCGACNAATTTGCGTTAGAAAATGTCAGTCCGTAAACGAACTTCGCGGCAAGATAACTTTTTGAATTGCTTTACCGTAATTCGGGCATGGCCTCTATGCAGCGCCACGGCAAACAGCCAGATGTTTGTGTTTATTTTTGCAGTGTCNGNGTAATTGGATCGGCCTGGTCCCCAGTTTGCCACAGGGTGCTCNGGGTCGGTNTGGTTTCAGATCNGTCNCGGNGTTACGCGTAGGCCCAAGCCAGTAATCCCAGTCCCAAAACCACGCGGTAAATCACATACGGCGTAAAACTGACAGTTTTTANCAGGCGCATCATCAGCACCAAAGCGCCCAGTGCAGCGATAAATGCAAACACCGCCGCCAGCGCCGCATCCTTAACAAGCGCGTAATCCGNCGTTGTGGCCACTTCGGCGCTCAGCAGCACCCCTGAGGCGATTATGGTCGGGATTGACATGAGCATCGANAGTTTGGCGGCNCCCTNGCGGCCATAGCCCAAACGCCGCGCGCCGGTGATGCAGATACCCGAGCGCGAGGTGCCGGGAATCAGTGCCAGCGCCTGCCATAGTCCCAGAATGATCGCGTGGCGNAGCGACCAGTTTTCCGCGGTCTTTTCGGTGGCGCCGNTTTTATCACACCACCACAACAGCCCCCCAAACCCCANCATAGNCCAACCGATCAAGGCTATCGACCCGCGCATCAGTTCACTTAAACCGGTGAGTTTCAGCATCAAGCCGAACAGAACGACCGGTCCGGTGGCAATTATGAGTAAAAAGGCCAGATTGGCCCCCGGCGTATCAAGTTTCCCGTAAATCATCCGTGGAACGCCGCCTACAGCCATCCGGACATCACGCCAAAAATACAAGATAACAGCACCAAGCGTTCCGATATGTACTGCAACATCAATGGTTTGACCTTGATCCTCTAATCCGGTCAGCTTAGGCAATAGGATCAAATGACCAGACGACGAAACTGGAAGGAATTCAGTGAGACCTTGCAGAATAGCAATGAGTAGAAGGTGAAAAGACGCCATTGGGTGCATCCGATATAAGCCCTATCTGTTGGATATATCGGGTGGATCGCGAAGGAAACCCCCCAAGTTAGTTCCGTTTCGGTCCTAATGTGCGCGAATTTCCGCTTGTAAATTAGCTGACTACATTCAGCGGTCCAAATAAGGGCAGCTTTACTGCCTTTTATTCTGGGATGGTTTGCGATATGGGTCCGCCAACGAATGAGTATAGGGAGTGGCCGAAGGGATGGCTGAGCAACCGATGTTGAAATTTGTCTCTGTGGATCGGGACATGCCCACCAAAAGAGATGCGGGACTTCGCAATCAGGATTTCAACGAAATCTATGCAGAATATGCGTCTGTCAAAGCCCAAGAGCAGGCCAGCCGCTGCAGTCAGTGTGGCGTTCCTTATTGCCAGACCCATTGCCCTTTGCACAATAACATTCCCGACTGGTTGCGGTTGACGGCAGAAGGCCGACTTGAGGAAGCCTACAACATGTCCCAGGCGACCAATACCTTCCCGGAAATCTGTGGGCGTATCTGTCCGCAAGACCGCCTGTGCGAGGGAAATTGCGTTATTGAACAATCCGGCCATGGGACGGTGACGATCGGGGCAATTGAGAAATACATTACCGATACAGCCTGGGAAAAAGGCTGGGCCAAACCGCTCAAACCCGCCATTGAACGTGTTGAAACTGTTGGAATTATTGGAGCGGGCCCAGGCGGCCTTGCTGCTGCAGACCGGCTGCGGCGGGCGGGTGTGCAGGTGACAATCTATGATCGTTATGACCGGGCGGGCGGACTTTTGACCTATGGCATTCCGGGTTTCAAACTTGAAAAAGATATCGTGCTTCGGCGCAATGATCAGCTGCAGGCCGGCGGGGTGGAGTTTGTCCTGAATTGCACGGTAGGTGAGGATATCAGCTTTGCGGATCTGCGCGCCAAACATGATGCTGTGGTGATTGCCACTGGCGTGTACAAAAGCCGAGACCTCGACGCGCCGGGCAGCGCCGCGGCTGGGGTGGTGCGGGCGATTGATTATCTGACCGCTTCAAATCGCGTTGGCTTTGGAGATTCGGTGCCTGCGTTCGACAACGGTGAGTTAAATGCGGCCAACAAGCGCGTCGTGGTGATCGGTGGCGGCGATACTGCGATGGATTGTGTTCGCAGTGCGATTCGCCAAGGTGCTGTCAGCGTGAAATGCTTATACCGGCGTGACCGTGCCAATATGCCGGGTAGCCAGCGGGAAGTGCAAAACGCCGAAGAAGAGGGCGTGGTGTTTGAATGGCTTGCCGCACCAAACGGATTTGTTGGTGATCCTGTCACCGCAGTGTGCGTGCAAAAGATGCGCCTTGGCGCACCCGACGCCACCGGCCGTCGGTCGCCTGAGGTTATTGAGGGCTCCGACTACGACGAACCGGCCGATCTGGTGATCAAAGCGCTTGGCTTCGAGCCTGAAAACTTGCCGAAACTATGGGATGTGGATGGATTAGATGTCACCCGTTGGGGCACGATCAAGGCAGATTTCAACACTGGAAAAACCGCGCTTGATGGGGTGTTCGCCGTGGGAGACATCGTGCGCGGGGCGTCGCTTGTCGTCTGGGCGATCAAAGATGGCCGCGACAGTGCCGATGCCGTCTTGAACCATCTAAGCCAGACCCGGGTGATGGCGGCAGAATAAGCCGCCCGCCACCTCCGTTTTAACGAAGACCAAGAAAATCAACCGCGCTGGGCCTCATATGAGCGTTACCACGCGGAATTAGGGAGACCGAAATGACAAAATATGACGCTGATTGGGTAGCCGCAGAAACAGCTAAGCGCGCCTGGATGGCCGAGAATGGCATGTACTCCGAGGCCGAAGAACATGCCTCTTGTGGCGTTGGTCTGGTGGTGTCGATCAATGGCCAACCCAGCCGCACAGTTGTCGAACACGGCATCGCCGCGCTCAAAGCGATTTGGCACCGTGGTGCGGTGGATGCGGATGGAAAAACCGGCGATGGCGCAGGTATTCATATTGATATTCCGGTTGGGTTTTTCCAAGACCAAATACGCCGTACGGGTCACGAGCCGCGCGGTGATGAACTATTGGCGGTGGGTCAGGTATTTTTGCCTCGCCATGATTTCGGAGCGCAGGAAACCTGTCGCACCATCGTTGAGACCGAGGTCCTGCGCATGGGCTATTACATCTTTGGCTGGCGCCACGTGCCGGTTGATGTCGAATGTTTGGGCGAAAAAGCCAACGCGACAAGGCCCGAGATTGAGCAAATTTTGATCTCAAACTCAAAAGGTGTCGATAAGCAAACCTTTGAACGCGAACTTTACGTGATCCGTCGTCGAATCGAAAAAGCGGCCGCAAATGCTAGCGTGCAAGGGCTTTATATTGCGTCATTAAGCTGTCGGTCGATCATCTACAAGGGTATGATGCTGGCCGAGCAAGTCGCGGTGTTCTATCCTGATTTGATGGATGAGCGCTTTAAATCGGCTTTTGCGATTTATCACCAGCGGTATTCAACAAACACCTTTCCGCAATGGTGGCTCGCGCAGCCTTTCCGCATGTTGGCGCACAACGGCGAGATCAATACCCTCAAAGGCAACATCAACTGGATGAAAAGCCACGAGATCAAGATGGCCTCAGCCGAGTTTGGTGCCATGGCAGACGATATCAAGCCAATCGTCCCGAACGGGTCGTCAGATTCCGCAGCTCTTGATGCGGTGTTTGAAATGTTGGTGCGTGCCGGGCGCAATGCACCCATGGCCAAAACCATGCTGATCCCCGAAAGTTGGTCCAAACAAGCGATTGAACTGCCCGACGCATGGCGAGACATGTACTCCTATTGCAATTCAGTGATTGAACCATGGGACGGGCCGGCAGCTTTGGCGATGACCGACGGGCGCTGGGTTTGCGCTGGTCTGGATCGTAACGGTCTGCGCCCCATGCGGTATGTCGTGACTGGCGACGGCCTGCTGATCGCAGGATCAGAGGCTGGCATGGTTCCGATTGATGAAGCAAATGTCCGCGAAAAGGGCGCTCTTGGACCGGGACAGTTGCTGTCAGTGGATATGCAGGAAGGGCGATTGTATCACGACACAGAGATCAAGGATAAACTGGCGGCGAGCCAGCCATTTGGCGAATGGGTCGGGCGGATCACCGAACTGGACAGCGATCTGTCCAAGATCACCGAGGCGCCGCTGTTTACCGGCGCGGAGTTGCGCAAGCGCCAGATCGCGGCGGGATATTCGATCGAAGAGCTTGAGCAGATCCTTGCGCCGATGGCCGAGGATGGCAAAGAAACACTGGCTTCGATGGGTGATGATACCCCCAGCGCGGTATTGTCAAAAACTTATCGCCCGCTGTCGCATTTCTTCCGTCAGAATTTTTCGCAGGTGACCAACCCCCCGATCGACAGCCTGCGCGAGTTTCGGGTGATGAGCCTGAAGACGCGCTTTGGTAACCTAAAAAACGTATTGGATGAAAGCAGTTCCCAGACCGAGATACTGGTGCTCGACAGCCCGTTTGTCGGCAATGCGCAATGGGATGAGTTGACCCGCCATTTTAATGCAGATTTGGCCGAGATCGATTGTAGCTTTCCTGCAGATGCCAGTCCCAATGCATTGCAAGCTGCCTTAGAGCGCATTCGCGCCGAGGCAGAGGATGCCGTGCGCTCGGGCGCGGGGCATCTGGTGCTCACCGATCATTATTCAGACGCCGAAAAAGTGGCGATGCCGATGATTCTTGCGACATCGGCGGTGCACAGCCATTTGACCACCAAGGGCCTAAGGACGTTCTGTTCCTTGAATGTGCGGGCGGCTGAATGTGTTGATCCACATTATTTTGCCGTGCTGGTTGGGGCTGGCGCCACCGTGGTCAACGCTTATCTGGCCGAGGACTCTTTGGCTCAGCGCATTGAACGTGGACTTTTGGATGGACCGCTGACAGAGGTGGTGAACCGCTATAAGACTGCGATCGATCAGGGGCTGTTAAAGATTATGGCCAAGATGGGTATTTCTGTGGTGTCCTCTTATCGGGGCGGTCTGAACTTTGAAGCCGTAGGTCTGTCGCGGGCGATGTGTGCGGAATATTTCCCCGGTATGACCAGTCGTATATCGGGTATAGGTGTCAGCGGCATCCAGAATAAAGCCAAAGAGATTCATGCCCTTGGATGGAAAAGTGGCACCGATGTGTTGCCGATTGGCGGGTTTTACAAAACGCGCCGTGCCGGCGAGACCCATGCCTGGCAGGCCCAGACCATGCATATGATGCAGTCGGCCTGTAACTCGGCCAGTTATGAGCTGTGGAAAAAATATGCCAGCCGCATGCAGGCTACCCCACCCATCCATCTGCGCGACCTGATGGATTTCAAAGCGTTGGGTGCCGCGGTGCCGTTGGAAGAGGTCGAAAGCATCACTGCGATCCGCAAGCGGTTTGTTACGCCGGGTATGAGCCTGGGAGCGTTGAGCCCAGAGGCGCATAAAACCCTCAACGTGGCGATGAACCGAATTGGTGCGAAATCTGACAGTGGCGAGGGCGGAGAGGATCCGGCGCATTTTGTGCCCGAACCAAATGGCGACAATCCCTCTGCCAAGATCAAACAAGTGGCGTCGGGACGCTTTGGTGTGACGGCGGAATATCTCAACCAATGCGAAGAGCTTGAGATCAAAGTGGCACAGGGTGCAAAGCCCGGGGAAGGCGGGCAACTGCCCGGTATGAAGGTCACTGATCTGATCGCGCGGTTGCGTCATTCGACCAAGGGGGTCACGCTGATTTCGCCTCCGCCGCACCACGATATTTATTCCATCGAAGATCTCGCGCAATTAATCTATGATCTGAAACAGATCAATCCACGTTGTAAGGTGACGGTAAAATTGGTGGCAGCCTCTGGTGTCGGCACGATTGCCGCGGGTGTGGCCAAGGCCAAAGCCGACGTGATCCTGATTTCGGGCCATAACGGCGGCACCGGCGCGTCGCCGGCAACCTCGATAAAATTTGCCGGTCTGCCTTGGGAAATGGGCTTGACTGAGGCGCATCAGGTGCTGGCGATGAACAATCTGCGCGGACGGGTGACGCTGCGTACCGATGGCGGGTTACGCACGGGGCGCGACATCGTGATGGCGGCAATGATGGGGGCCGAGGAATACGGCATTGGCACTGCGGCCTTGATAGCAATGGGCTGTATTATGGTGCGACAATGCCAGTCCAATACCTGTCCGGTTGGTGTGTGTACACAAAATCAGGAGCTGCGGGATAAGTTCACCGGCTCTGCAGACAAGGTGGTCAACCTGATCACCTTCTACGCGCAGGAAGTCCGTGAGATTTTGGCCTCGATTGGCGCGCGGTCCCTGAGTGATGTGATCGGACGCGCAGACCTGCTGTCGCAGGTCAGTCGCGGGGCGGATAACTTGGATGATCTGGATCTGAACCCTTTGCTTATCAAGGTCGACGGCTCCAATCAGCTGGTCTATGACCGCAGCAAAATCCGCACCGAGGTTCCCGATACATTAGATGCTGAAATTGTCTCTGATGCGGCACGGTTTCTCAATGATGGGGAGAAAATGCAGCTGTCTTATGCCGTGCAAAATACCCATCGGACGGTGGGAACGCGGGTTTCAAGTCATATTGTGAAAAAATTTGGGATGAATAACAGTCTCCAAGACAACCATTTGACGATCAAACTGTCCGGCAGTGCTGGTCAGTCGCTTGGGGCTTTTGCAACCCGTGGTCTCAAGCTCGAGGTGTCGGGTGATGCCAATGATTATGTTGGCAAAGGCTTGTCTGGTGGGATGATTGTGGTGCGGCCGGCTTTGGCAAGCCGTTTGGTCGCGGCTCAAAACACGATTATTGGCAATACAGTTCTCTATGGGGCAACCGCAGGGTATCTGTTTGCTGCCGGCCGCGCCGGCGAAAGATTTGCGGTGCGCAATTCCGGCGCTCATGTGGTGATAGAGGGCTGTGGCTCAAACGGCTGTGAATATATGACTGGTGGTGTGGCGGTTATCCTTGGGTCGATCGGTGCAAACTTTGGGGCGGGTATGACCGGTGGTATGGGTTATCTGTATGATCCCGATGGTGTTGCGACCTCGCGTCTGAACATGGAGACGCTGGTGAGCTGTCCGGTGGCGGTCCCGCATTGGCAAGGCCAGTTGAAGGAATTGATCGAAAGCCACGCTGCGGAAACTGACAGTGAACGCGCATCGAATATTTTGCAAAACTGGGATCTCGAACTTTCTAAGTTCATCCAAATCTGTCCCAAGGAAATGCTTAATAAACTCATCCATCCCTTGGGGGTTGAGGCGACGTCCATTCCGGCTGAATAACCGTATAGGCACCCCTGATTATTGCTTGGGGGTGCCGTCTTATTTTTGGTGTCTTTTCTATGTCTCCGGCGGTGTTTATAAAAGAGAGATGTCACAAAAACCGGCTTCAGCGCCTGACGAGGTGCCCCTGCTATTATCGTCGTTTGGACGTGGCCTCCAGACATTGCTGCTTGCGATGATTGGCGGAGGTATCGCCGTTGTATTCCTGATGAATTGGGTAAATCCGACGAAAACTTATTACATTTGGCAGGAAAAGCAACGACTTGGGAATGTTGAGGCTTTTTGGACACCATTGGACGACATTGCACCGGTTTTGGCGCGATCTGTTGTTGCGGCGGAAGATGCGAATTTCTGTCTGCACTGGGGTTTTGATATAGCTGCGATTCGTACTGCTCTTGCAGATGGTGGCCGGCGGGGTGCTTCGACGCTGACCCAACAAACCGTTAAAAACGTCTTTTTATGGCCGGCGCGCAGTTGGCTGCGCAAGGCGTTTGAGGCGGTTTTAACGCCTTTGGTCGAGGTGTTATGGCCAAAGAAAAGGATATTGGAAGTTTATCTTAATGTTGCCGAATTCGGCACGGGCGTGTTCGGGGTTGGTGCCGCCTCGCGGCATTATTTTGGGGTTGAGCCGAAAAACCTTACACCAGTTCAGGCAGCGCGGCTTGCGGCAATATTGCCGTCGCCGAAAACGCGGTCGGCCGCCAAGCCCACGTCTTATGTCCGCGCGCGCGCTGTTGCCATTGCAGATGGTGCTGCAACTATTCTTAAGGATCAAAGATCAGCGTGTTTCGAGGATTGAAAACTTCTGGTTTGCAGGGCATTGATGGGGCAGAGCGAAAAAAAGTGGAATCCCCGCCCGATGGCCCGTCTTTATCATATTGCAATGTCCCCCTATTGTCGCAAAGTCCGCCTGATATTGGCTGAAAAGCGCATTGAGTGCGAATTGATCGAGGAGCGCTATTGGGAACGGGACCCAAGCTTTCTACGGCGCAACCCGGCTGCAAAAGTCCCGGTTTTGGAAATTGACGGCAAGATCATGTCCGAGAGTGCGGCGATATGCGAATATCTTGAAGAGAAATACCCAAACCCCGCACTGATGCCAGTGGATATTCACCAACGCTATGAGGTCCGGCGTCTAGTGGGATGGTTTGATGATAAATTTCATCGTGATGTGACCTCGAAGTTGGTCTACGAACGGGTGACCAAAAAGATTATGGGGCAAGGCTATCCTGATAGTAAAAATGTCAAGGACGGCGCAAAAAAGATAAAATATCATCTCGATTATATTGCATGGCTTTTGGAACAACGGAGTTGGCTGGCGGGCGATATGATGAGCTTGGCCGATTTTGCGGCGGCGGCGCATCTCTCGGCGCTGGATTACATATCTGACGTCGATTGGCATCGCAACAAGGCCCTCAAGGATTGGTATGCCAAGATCAAATCACGCCCGGCTTTCCGGTCGATTTTGGCTGACCAAGTTCCGGGCTTCCCACAACCGTCGCATTATGCTGATTTGGATTTTTAACTCTCAGAGCCTGGCATAGGCCCATGTCATCTTCGGCGCTCAAACACCGTTTGGTTGATCAGGCAAAAGATCAAGGTTTTGCGGCCTGCCGCCTATGCCGGCCGTGGGATGTACCACAAATGCCCGAACAGTTGGCGTCTTTTCTGGCCCGGGGGTATCACGGCCAGATGTCCTGGTTAGAGGAACGGGCCCATTGGCGCGCCGCCCCGCAGGTCTTGTGGCCTGGGGCGCAAACAGTGATTATGCTGGCAGAAAGCTATACGCCACAGCATGATCCCCGCGCAATTTTGACACAGTCCGAGGCGGGTGCCATCTCGGTCTATGCTCAAAACCGTGATTACCATGATACGGTTAAAAAGCGGCTCAAGCGGCTGGCACGCTGGTTGATTGCCGAGGGTGGCGGCGAGGTGAAAGTCTTTGTCGATACTGCGCCCGTACCAGAAAAGCCGCTTGGTCAGGCCGCTGGGCTGGGCTGGCAAGGCAAACATACCAATCTGGTCAGCCGCGACTTGGGCAACTGGTTTTTCATCGGCTCGGTTTTCACAACGCTTGATCTGCCGGTGGATGCGGCCGAGGTTGATCACTGCGGGTCGTGTCGCGCCTGCCTGACAGCCTGTCCGACAGAGGCTTTCCCCGCACCTTATCAATTGGACGCACGGCGCTGTATTTCATATCTGACGATTGAGCATAAGGGCCCGGTTGATTTAGGTTTGCGATCGAAAATGGGCAATCGAATCTATGGCTGTGACGATTGTCTGGCCGCCTGTCCGTGGAATAAATTTGCCGTGACGGCACAAGAAATTCGCTATCATGCCCGTGATGATCTGCTTGCTCCGGCATTGGCAGAGCTGGCGGTTTTAGATGATGCGCAGTTTCGCTCAATGTTCTCAGGCAGCCCGATTAAACGCATCGGGCGCGATCGCTTTGTGCGCAATGTGCTGTATGCGATTGGCAATTCGGGACAGGGCAGATTGCGTGCAGTTGCCCAAAGCCTCTGTGCTGATCCAGATCCGGCGGTGGCAGACGCTGCGCGCTGGGCGGTTGAGCGACTTACAAAAAAATGACGCAAATTGGCTGGCGCGCGGTGATGCACAGGGTACATGTGTCTTGAATAGATAAACGGAGGCAGCGCATGACAGTGTTGTTGGGAGTTGATACCGGCGGAACGTATACCGACGCGGTTTTGGTAGAAGATGATGAAACGGTACTTGCCAGCGCGAAATCCCTGACGACCCGAAACGATCTGGCGCAGGGGATCGGTGCGTCTGTCGCGGTGGTGGTAGAGCGCGCAGGTATTGACCCCGCATCCATCGCCATGGCGGCGCTGTCGACCACGCTGGCGACCAATGCGCTGGTCGAAGGTCACGGTGGCCGGGTGGCGCTGGTCTATATCGGCTTCAATAAAAAAGATCTTGCAACGCATGGTTTGACTGACGCTCTGGCGGGCGATCCGTCGATCGTTTTGGACGGGGGGCATACGCATGCCGGCGTCGAAGCAGCCCCTTTGGACTGCGCGGCGCTGTCTGTCTGGATTGCCAGTCTTGTGGGGGTGTCGGCCTTTGCTGTGGCCAGTCAGTTTGGCACCCGCAATCCGGAACATGAATTAAAGGCAGCCGAGATCATTCGCGCGGCTACCGGCGCGCCGGTGTCATGTTCGCATCACTTGTCGGCAAAACTGAACGGGCCAAAACGGGCGTTGACTGCGCTGTTAAACGCTCGGCTGATCGGTATGATTGATCGCCTGATCGGGCGGGCGCAGGACGCTTTGATCGCATCAGGCGTCAACGCGCCTTTGATGGTGGTGCGCGGTGATGGGGCTTTGATTTCAGCGGCGATGGCGCGGGAGCGGCCGATTGAGACGATCCTCAGCGGGCCGGCGGCCTCGATTGTTGGCGCGCGCTGGCTGACCGGGGCCGAGCATGCGCTGGTGTCTGATATTGGCGGGACAACGACCGATGTTGCGGTTCTGCGCAATGGGCGGCCGGCAATTGATTCGGCAGGCGCACAGGTCGGGCCTTATCGGACAATGGTTGAGGCGGTTGCGATGCGCACCAGTGGATTAGGGGGCGACAGCGAGGTGCATTTCATTGCTGAGGGGTTGAAAAGCGGGGTGACGCTTGGGCCGCGGCGGGTGTTGCCAGTGAGCCTTTTGGCGGTTCAGGCCTGCGATATCGTTCATGCGACGCTGGAGCGGCAACTTGGCAATCCTGTACCGGGTGAGTATGATGGTTGCTTTGTCCGACGGGTCGGGCCCACGTCTGAAAATGACCTACAAGACGGGCAGATAGGTGGGTTGGAAGGCCGTGATGCGGCGGTTCTGGCGCGGATAGCTGATGGGGTCCAGCCGCTTGATTCTGTCTTGAAGACGCGCCTCGAAACCCGCTCTTTGCAGCGCTTGCTGGCGCGTGGCTTGGTGCAACTGTCCAGTGTGACACCATCTGACGCCAGTCACGTGTTGGGGCTGGCAACGTTCTGGGATTGTGCAGCGGCGCGCAAAGCGCTGCAGTTATTTGGGCGTCGTCGCACTGGCGCTGGCGAGAGCTTGGCCAAAGACCCGGCTGTGATGGCAAAAGCCATTGTTGATCAATTGACCCGTCAAACTGAGTTGGCGCTGTTAGAGACTGCCTTTGACGCGGAAGAAACCCCGTTTGGCCTGCCTGCGGCGCAGTTGGCGCAGCATGTCCTGACGCAAAGGGGGCTTGACGGTCACCGTGGTTTACTCGCGCTGAATGCAGGCTTGAACGTGCCGGTGATCGGGCTTGGCGCCTCAGCCAGCACTTATTATCCGGCGGTTGGAACGCGGCTTGGTTGCGAGATGATACTGCCCCGACATGCTGGTGTCGCCAATGCAATTGGTGCGGTTGTCGGACGGGTGACATTGCGTAAAACTGGGGTTGTGACATCGCCGTCAGAGGGATGCTATCGGGTGCATTTTGAAACTGGCCCACAAGATCTTGCCGACGCCGAAACGGCCATGGCACTGTTAGAAGACCACTTGCGCGGCGCGGTTACAGAGGCGGCGTTGACAGCCGGGGCTGGCAACATCCAGATCACTGCGCAGCGTGATATCCGTCAGGCGCAAACTGAGGCGCGCGAGGTCTTTCTTGAGGCCACAATACAGGTCGAAGCCAGTGGCCGGCCGCGTATAGCCGGCTAGGTGACCCGCGGATCATTCGGTGAGGTAATTTGGCTTCGATTACCGGGGCCTGACGACTTGGTTTGGTCACTGAAAGACTGAGCAGGGCGTTTTTGGAACGGGCGGCACAGGTCAAGGCAAGGCTAGAACAGATCACAATCAATTGATCTGGATGAAAGAATCCTTTGACTTTTGCCCGCCTGCTCCATCTTAACTCAAGACAAGGTTTACGAGGTTATTATGGCAAAATACGAAAAAAATCCCGACGTGATCGCAGCACTGGATGAAGAGGCTTTCTGGGTCACTCAAAAAAGTGGTACGGAACGTCCCGGAACTGGCAAATATCTCAATAACAAAGATCCGGGCCTGTATGTGGATGTTGTTTCCGGCGAGCCGCTGTTCACCTCGACGGACAAATTTGACAGCCGTTGTGGCTGGCCCAGCTTTACCAAACCGGTCACACAAGATTTTGTGACCGAGGTGCGGGACAACACGCACGGCATGATCCGTACCGAGGTGCGCAGCACCCATGGTGACAGCCACTTGGGACATGTGTTTCCCGATGGTCCCAGAGACCGAGGCGGTTTGCGTTATTGCATCAACTCTGCCAGCCTGCGGTTTATTGCGCGTGATGATATGGTCGCAGAAGGCTATGGTGAATTTGTAAACCAAGTGGAGGATTCGTAGTGGAGCGCGCAGTTTTTGCCGGTGGGTGTTTTTGGGGCATGCAGGACCTGATCCGGCGCCTTCCAGGGGTGAGCCTGACACGGGTCGGCTATACGGGCGGTACGGTGCCCAATGCAACCTATGAAAAGCTGAAACGTGGCAATACCGGGCACGCCGAATCTATTGAGGTATTTTTTGACCCTGCCAAGCTGAGCTATCGCCAGCTGCTTGAGTTCTTTTTTCAGATCCACGATCCGTCCACCCCGGACCGGCAGGGCAATGACCGTGGCAGCTCTTACCGATCAGAAATTTTCTATGTTAATGCCGCTCAAAACGAGGCGGCAAAACAAGTGATTTCCGAAATTAACGCCAGTGGCAAATGGCCAGGGCGCGTCACGACAAAGATTTCCAAAGCCGGAGATTTTTGGCAGGCCGAGCCAGCGCATCAAGATTACTTGCAACGGGTTCCAAATGGATACACCTGCCATTACATTCGACCCGATTGGGTGCTCGCCAAACGCAGTTGAGCTTTGTAGAGAAGTCGCGCGGTTTGGGCCGTATCTTTAACAGGAGACCCCGATGACGTCGGCGCGTGGCATCTTATACAAACTCATTTCTGTTGCCATGTTTATTATCATGTCCGCACTGATCAAAGCGACCTCAGCTGATATACCACCTGGGGAAGCGGTGTTCTTCCGGTCGTTTTTTGCTTTGCCGGTAATTTTTATCTGGCTTTTGATGCGTGGCAACCTGCGTACTGGCCTGCGGGTAATCTCGCCTATTGGGCATTTCTGGCGCGGCTTTGCCGGGACGGCGGCAATGGGTCTTTTCTTTACGGGTCTGGGTTTGTTGCCACTGCCCGAGGTGACTGCGATCAGCTATGCAGCACCACTGTTAACAGTGGTTTTTGCCGCAATGTTTTTGGGTGAGACTGTACGGGTATTTCGCCTTACTGCGGTGGCGCTTGGCCTGGCGGGGGTGATGGTAATTTTATCGCCAAGGCTGACGGTATTGTCGGGACCAGAGGCTGAAATTGCCACGGCTTTGGGCGCAGTACTGGTCTTTACTAGTGCGGTATTTTCCGCTTTAGCGCAGGTCTATTTGCGCAAATTGGCTCCCGTTGAGGAGATTTCGGCCATTGTCTTTTACTTTACGATCACGTCGACGTCGTTATCATTGCTGACGATCCCATTTGGCTGGGTTCTGCCGTCGCTACAGCAGTCGGCTTTGTTGATAACGGCCGGGCTGCTTGGTGGGTTGGGGCAGATATTTCTGACCTCATCATATAGGTTCGCGGAAGCCTCGGTTGTGGCGCCGTTTGATTATGCCTCGATGCTGGGGGCATTGATTATTGGGTATTTCATATTTGATGAAACCCCCGGAGCCACGATGATGTTTGGAGTTGTTTTAGTGATTTGCGCTGGAATTTTGATTATCTGGCGGGAGCGACAGCTGGGCTTGCAGCGCGGTAGCGCGCGCCGCGGCATGACGCCCCAAGGATGATCTGAGTTCTGTGTCGGGTATCATTTTCAGACCTGATATGCCTGTCGCCGGTGCAGGTGACTGGCTTAGTGGAACATCGGTTCTGGTTGGGCGACATGCGTCATCATTGCATCACAGCTGTGTGTCATAGATTTTAAAGCGCTCGCGACCTGAAACGCCAAACAAGCCGCGACTGATGCAACCTGAGCTTTGACCATAACCGAGGCCAACAACATCGAGTCTTCGTGGTCATTTTCAGCNGCGCTGGCGATCATTGTCGCAAAGCATGATTCGTCAGCACCAATACAGCGGCATTCGAGCGCATGCCGCATCAGTGGTCGGCGTCCGTTTTGAACGATCAACTGGGTCAGTCTTGAGAGCGCAGCATAGGCATCATCGCCTCTGTCGACACCCAAGCCAATGCGAAAATCGCTGTTAATCTTCTCCTGCGCATCGGGGCCTTCGCACCACAATCGCAGATACAGCACGGCGCTCGCCTCAATTGGGGTCAAATCGTGCAGATAGCCCACAGCCGCTGCACCGCGTTGAGAAGCAGCTTGGCTCATTTTGTTAAAATGAGCTTGCCACTGCGGGTAATGCGCAGGTTGTAGATTTGCTCTGACAGCACGATCTGGGCTTCTTGCCCACCTTGGGTTAGTTCCTCNGCCTGATACGTTGGTAATTTTTTGATAACGGGCTGGGCGACATCGCGCAAAATATTGCGTTCGAGCATCAATTTCTCTCCTGTTCGATAAAAGGGGTTAGGAACCATTCCAGTCCCATACCTTCCGGCTGTGGGCGGTCAAAAAACATCACGAGCCAATCACGTGATTCCATGGGACAATCCCTCGGAATGGGCATGTTTTTTTCTTTGGTTTCCGGTTCGCGGGGCATTCTCGAAGTCCTAATGTTCAGAATACATTCGGGCTACCGTCTCAAACAGAGATACCTTGCTAGAATGTGTTAAACCTGACTAAAACAATAAGAAATGTCAAGTGGGATATTTTTTTTATGGAATATGTCTATTTTTAAAGATCTTCTAATGCCAATCCTGCCTGGGTTGGACGCAGCAGATNGTGTCGAAAAGGCACTGCTGNAAAGCAATTGGGAATCGTTTTCAATCTGGCGAGATAGGAGTGCTGGCTGGTTTTTTCTGTAACAGGTCTNCCAGAATGGCGCCGGCATAATTGCCCATTGCGATCCCATTACCTTGCCAGGNAAATCCAGCGAAAGCACCGCTCAAATTTGGCAAAGCTCAATAGTGATCGACGATATCGCTGTCGGCCCATGCGGGAAACATCTGGCGAAAATCCGCTCTGATCTTGCGCATTGCCGCCTTGTTGGCGCGGGCGGTTACAAAAATAGCGCCGGGCATCCCAAACAAAAAACGCCCCTCGGGCATGAGNGGNAAGTAATGTAACAGTTCGCGGCGGTCAAAAGCCATTTTCAGGCTGGTCCAGCCCTGTGCTGCTTGTTCTTCTCCTGTCTGCGGCAGGGTCACAATAATGCTGGATTGTACGGGCAAATACCGGCCGCGCATCCAGTCTGGCAAATGATCCAAGAAATAGCCGTTGGTGGAAAAGGTGACTTTTTCTGCANTGATTTGGCCTTGTGGNGGGTTCAGGCANAACGTCTGGTNTTTTTCCAGTCCGGTGACCGGACTGTGCGCNAAGACTTTGGCCCCGGCGCTTTGTGCGACGCCTAACAGACCGTTTGCGTATTTGCGTGGATTGAGGGCAANACCAATCGGAATGGTCANTGNGCCGTGAAATGGCCNCGTCANGCCATGGGCGCTTAGATGNNCGGCNNTGATATAGNGGGCCTCGACACCATANTCATTTTTGANGTCAGCNGCCTGCCGGCGCAGCGCCGTCATATCCCGTGGACGNTGGGCCAGTNCTGTTTCACCATTTCGAATGGCAATTTACCTCGATGTCATGGCGTGCAATCAGATTTGCGACAAACTTAACAGCGGCCTTTTTCGCAGCGCCGAAATTCGGGTTTCTTCGCCTCACCTAAGCGGGTGATACGTGTTTTTTCACTGGCTAAAGCGCCCCATGTCAGCGAAAGCCACCATTGCGTCCTGAGGCCCCCCAAAAGGGTGTCTCAGCGTTGACAATTGCCACCTCAACCCTGTCCTGTTCCAGAAGTAGCGCGGTCGATAGCCCAGTAAAACCGGCGACAATGAACGCCACATCTACCGTGAGTGATCTGGTCAGTGACGGCAGTGGTGGCAAGGAAACAGAGCGTTTTCAAAAGCAATTCTCGATGGGTTCGGATCCGCAAGCATTGGCTTGGCAAAGCCGTTTCAATCCTGTCCGCGTTCGGCTGCCTGTTCTTCGTGGTGCCGGCGCAGATTGGCCCTTTTAGACATCAACGAGGCGCTGATTACCCCGATGGTGACCACTGCGATCATCAAGGTTGACAGGGCGTTAATTTCTGGGCTGACACCCAGTCGGACGGCGGAAAAGATTTTGATCGGCAAGGTGGTGGCCGAGGGCCCGGCGGTAAAACTGGCAATCACCAGATCGTCCAGAGAAAGCGTAAAGGCCAACAGCCAGCCTGAAATCACGGCTGGCGCGATAATCGGCAGTGTCACAAGGCGAAAGGCTTCTAACGACGAA
>NYVC01000096.1 GCA_002684375.1 Marinovum sp. | reverse complement strand
CAAATCGAAGGCATGATATCGTTATCTGTAAATACAATAGCCAGTGGCATAGCGTTTCCTTTCAGGTTCATCCCCGTGTAGGTGGGGAACACTGCGATGCAAACCAACGCACCATAGGCGTTCGCTTCCAATGGCAGCGCTTGGATATCTGTCTTGTATAGTCCACCGGAATAGATGTTCTTTTCTCGCGCTAGGGCCAGCATGGCGGATGATATATCGTATCCCGTCAGATCGCCAAAACCAAGTTCTCCGAGGCGCTGCCCAACCAATCCTGAACCACAACTCGCATCGACAACACGAGAATGAGGTGAAACAAGGCGAGCGAAAAAAGCAGCTCCATCATCGGCGCCCCGGCAATCCCAGTCGAATGAGCTTTGCTCATAGGCGGAGGCTGAAAGATCAAATTCCTCCTCAATTGCATCGATGGTGTGGTTGGGGTTAAGAACCCAATTACTCCCGACGTTGGCTATTTTGGGATTATTCATAATTTTTCTGTTCCTCTACTCTTTAATGCGTTAGCCGTGAATCTTGGCTATCTTGTTGATAGCGTCGGGCCGCCAAAACAGACTCTATGACTGACAGCACTGCTGCCACTGTCAACAAGGTTGCAATCCCGGTGGTGGTAATGATCCACCCCGCGACGAAAGGAAAACCGAACACACCGATGAAATAGGACAGGCCAAAGAGTTGTAGCGTCTGACTCATGTAAGCCGGATTCGCGTCGTTGGCAGCCATTGCCTTGACGATGGGATAGGAGACACCGTAGCCAATCCCGAAAAGCACGGCCCCCAGAATATATAGGATTTGGCTATCCGTGAAGAAAAGAAAACAGACCACGCTGATGACCATCACGGCCAACAAAATCGCAATGACCCCGTAGGGAGCGTGCCCACCGACAAACTCGGCAAACAGAACGCGGCAGATGATGACAGTGATTGTGTAGGCGAGGAAATATTGCGCGTAGTCTAACCCGTGCTCGCTAGCATAAACTGTCTGGAAATTGGTTACGGCTGCAAAGACAGATGCGCCGATCCCGACCATCACGATCGGTCTGAGTGCACGTGATTGTATTACAACCTTTATGCCAGTCCAATCTAGGCCGCTATGGTCATTATCAACCGAACTTATAGACAAGCTAGCAATAGGTTTGCGCAGCTTCATGAATATCACCCCGCTGATAAGGCAGAGTCCTGCTGTCAATGTGAATGTCGAGGCGATTCCAAATTGCGATTTGGAAAGATAGGCACCCAGTACCGGTGACAATCCAAACCCAGCCATGATGAAGACCGATAAAAGGGTGAAGGCGCGGACCCGGTCATCTTTACTCGTGATTTCTGCTAGAACGACCGGGGTCAAAACATAAAANAGGCCCCAGCCTGCGCCCAGCAGCAAACCTGCCACAAACAACATTGGTCCGTACTGCGTGGCCTGCCCAAACAAAGCCAGTGACGCCGCGATTAGCACCGAAGCCAGCACAATTGTGTTAACCCGTCCCAGCCGTTCGGTGATATGCCCCAGAGATAGAACAACAATCAAAGTGCTGGCTGTCGTCGATGCCAGAACAGTTCCGACGTCTTTCTCGTTCGCGCCAAAGCTTTCAAATAGCGGCGGTAGTAGAAAAGTTAAACCATANGTCCCAGCTTGTAGGAAAGTGGCAAGAAAGTACAGAGTAAGCAGAGGTCTGAGGTCGCTCATGTTGCCCGTTGTTTTGAGTTTTTCGACAACATCAGGATCAAGCATTAAGNTNATACGTTTTTTACGCTCTTGATCTGGGATNGGTGNCCCGCCCCGCCGCACAAACTTTAAATCNTCTTCCGTGATTTCCCGAACTTCTCCATCCACTCCGATTAGTGGTTTTCTTTGTTCATTAGAACTTGGCATAAATTTTTGCCTCTCGATTATTAGCCTTGCGCATTGAGATAATACGCAAATTGTTGTTGCGTTCAGTGAATGCGATAACAACTAAACGCCCGTCTAAAAGTCCAAGCGCCGTTTTTCTGCGTTCCCCGTAATTATGCCGTTCATCATCAAAAATTAGTGTAGGATCCCATTCAAGTTGGACAACGTCCGCAAAGTCAAGCCGAAGGATGCCGCCTGTGACAACGAGCAGCGTGAAGGTGGTAAGCATTGGTATTTCTCCATGATGGTGGTTTCCATCATAGATGCCTAAGGTTTCTCAGTTTTCGGGGGACACAGTTCTCAGCTGATATTTGTACATCCCGCAGCGAACGGCTACTCTGAGTCCCACACTGGAAGTAGCGAATTCTTGCTGCATGCACGCAAGGTCTCAAATCCAGCCCTGAGGGATACTGGCCATGAAAAATGACATGCTAGATTTTGATCTGGGTTCGCATAGTTTCAAGGTGAGTACAGTTAGCGCTGATGCGCAGCGACTGTTCGATCTGGGCTTGAATTGGTGTTTTGGCTTTAATCAAGAAGAAGGCTTGACTTGCTTCAAAAAAGCGCTGGAGTACGATCCAACCTGCGCCATGCTGCATTGGGGTATCGTTTATGCAGCTGGCCCATTTTACAATATGCCCTGGATAGATTTCAGTGAACCAGAAGCAGCGGTATGCACATCTTATTGCCGGAGTTATTTGGATAAAGCTACCGCGCTGTCTGATGTGACATCACCGCTTGAAAAGGCTTTGATCGAAGCACTTTCGCAACGTATACAAAAACCTCACACTGTTTCTCAATCAGAATTTGATGCATGGGATGATGCATACGCTCATGCCATGCGGCAGGTGAATGTTGATTTTCCGGACAATCAATCTGTAATGGCGTTGTGTGTCGAAGCAATGATGACGCGTACACCTTGGCGCATGTGGGATGTAAAAACCTGTTTACCCCCTAAAGGTGCTGACACATACGAAGCGATCCGATTGTGCGAATATGCAATCGGTTTGGCTGGCCAANGTGACGAAGAACAGCACCCAGCCATTTTACATCTCCACATTCACCTGTTGGAGATGTCACCAGAACCTGAACGTGCTATGGACTCCGCCGATCGGTTAGGTGGTCTTTGTCCTGACGCGGGCCATATTCAACATATGCCTGGGCATATCTACTTACTATGTGGCGAATATGAAAAGGCAAAAACCGCAAGTGAGGCGGCTATTCTGGTAAACCGAAAATACCTGTCTTATGCAGGGCCCTACAACTATTACACAACCGCTCGCTGTCATGACCTGCATCTGATGATGTACACCTGCATGTTACTTGGTCAGTTTGAACCTGCTATGGCTGCTGCAGAAGAGATTTGCGAAAACCTGCCCCCTGATGTCATCGACTTGAAAGATAAGCCCTTCATTGCAGGAACTATGGAAGGGTATTATGCCATGANAATGCATGTGCTTGTGCGGTTTGGAAAATGGCAGGAAATTATTGGCTCCCCTATGCCTGAAAGGCCGGAGCTTTATTGCTTAACAACTAGCATGTACCACTANGCAAAAACGATTGCGTTTGCTGCGTTAAAGCAATTCGACAAAGCCGATCAGGAGAAAGAGGCTTTCTACGCCTCTCTTAAGTGCATTTCCCCCAACAGAAAGCTCTTCAATAATCCAGCGCTCCAAATCTTAGGGGTCGGAGAAAAGATGCTTCTGGGCGAACTTGAGTACCACAAAGGGAACTATGACATTGCGTTTGCTCATCTGCGTGAAAGTGTTCGGCGCTGCGACGATTTGCATTATTCAGAGCCTTGGCCATGGATGCACCCCCCACGTCATGCGCTTGGGGCGCTGTTATTGGAACAAGGACACTATGAAGAAGCAGAAGAAGTGTACCGCGCGGATCTTGGGCTAAATGATACAGTGCCTCGCTGCGGGCAGCACAAGAATAACGTCTGGGCTTTGCATGGGATCGTTGAGTGTCTGAAAGAACGAAATGGAGAAATGGAATGCAATGAGCTGCAAGGCTTGCTTGCAGAGGCTCTTTCGAAAACAGATTTGACGATTACTTCGTCCTGCTGTTGTCGGAAAACAGTTTCACAATCTTCAACTTGAACACGATCAGGGAAATACCGATGATTGCCAGTTTACCAATGTATGCCCGTCCCGAATTAGACTATGCTATCTCGCTCTTATGGGACTTAATCCGAAAAAATTTGANCAAAAAAGGCATTCCTGCGCCAATTACTCTGTCGCAAGATGCCCAAGATATAATCAGCTGGCTGGACCCCGGTTTGGTATTAAGTCAAACATGTGGTATGCCATATCGCAACATCCTGCACGGCAAAGTTCAATTGGTTGGCACACCGAATTATGATTTACCCAACTGTCTGCCAGGCCACTATTTCAGCACAATAGTGGTACGAAAAAATGACCCGCGCTTGTTGCTTAAAGACTACGACCAAGCCGTTTTGGCCTACAATATGGAAGCCTCGCAATCAGGTTATGCGGCGCCACTTAATCATGCGGCAGCGCAAGGCATTCATTTTCCAAACCGGGTTGAGTCACACGGGCATTTAAAATCTGCTGAAATGGTTGTGAGTGGCAAAGCTGATATTGCCGCAATTGATGCGGTGACTTGGATGCTGATTGAAAGGCATGAGGCATTCGCATCAAAGTTACGAGTATTGGAGAGAACAACGCCTACTACCCCTGCATTACCCTTGATCACATCGCTGGCGCTGGATGCAGATCAAATTTTCGATGCTGTTAAACAAGCGATTCAAGATCTACCACAGGATATGCGTGATGATATGCTTCTGAAGGGGATTGTGAAAATCCCGGCTTCGGAATACCTAAAGATACCCAACCCTGAATAGACTGTTGAGATCGTTATTTTCAGAGGGTCTTTTCTTTGTTCGTTTCATTCCCAAAAGCCCATTGCAAACCATACAGAGAGGCCGCCACTGATGGCCCAATGCCAAAGGCAAAGAGCAGTGTCCCAACTCCGACAACGCCACCCAAACACCACCCAACCGCCACAACGGTCAGTTCAATGGCACTGCGGACCCATGCTATGGGAAGGTTTGTTTTGCTTTGTAAGCCTGTCATCAACCCATCTCTGGGACCGGGCCCCAGATTGGCTATTAGGTACAATCCACCACCAAAACCGGTGACCATTACGCCAACAATAGCCTCTATAATTTTTAAACCCAGCTGTTCAAATTCAGGTAGATAAGGTAGGGAGTTATCAAGAACCAAAGCAATTATGATTATGTTCAGTGCGGTACCAAAACCAGGAGTTTGCCTGAGTGGAATCCAAAGCAGCAAAACGCAGATACTTATCACAAACGTAGCAAAACCTACGCTCCATCCCGTCACATTTGTAACGCCTTGCGCAAATACTGTCCAAGGGCTGACACCAACACTGGATGCTATCAAAAGGGCCTCCCCGAGGCCAAACAAGATAAGACCAAAAATTAAGACTACTGCTGAAATAATTGGAGGCCGTATTGTTAGGGCTTTAGGTGAACTCCAGAACAGCTTTGGCACTGCCTTCACTGCCAAAAACCTTAGTTTGAGTTTCATTACCTAATAAACCTCGCAAGAAAGCACCAATTTTGATGCGTTCTTCTCCGCGATAGCCGGTTAGACTCAGATTTCCCACCCTTAAATTTGGCCGGCATCTCTGCTCTTAGTGAACGTCTTCTGTCCGATTTAGACAAATGGGTCCAGGCAAAACTCNAGAAGGGGTCTTACTTTCAGTTGACCTTTTTATNTTGTTTGATGGTTTTTCAACAGTGGGAGGAGATTTGATGAAGTCGATTTTAGTTTATGGAGATTCCCTTGTCTGGGGACGCAATGCGAGCCAAAAAGACCGACACTCTTTCGAGGATCGCTGGCCAAATGTTATTGCCTCAAGTTTAAAAGACGTAACTGTTTGGGAGGCTGGTCTTGGGGGACGGACCACTGATCTTGAATTTGCAGGTCGCCCTGGACGGAATGGCTTAAAACACTTACCTGTTGCATTACTTCAAGCCGCACCATTAGATCTTGTTATCTTAGCGCTNGGGACGAATGATACCTTCGCAGAACCNAGTCGCAAACCACAAGATACAGTCAATGCGATGCGATCTTTAATTACGACAGCCAGGNATNTACCAACCGCTCCGGGCAGCTCTGTGCCTAACACAAACCCTCCCAAAGTGATGATTGTCTCTCCCCCAAATTGTTTGTCACAGCCTTTAGNGACTGGANCAGGTTTCCCCGAATTGGATNAGCTCACTCGATGGTTGCCCGAACTGGCTAAACTCTATGGGGAACTCGCTATCGAGCAGGATATTTACTTCGCAGATGCAGCCCAATTTTGTGAGCCAGACCCGGTGGATGGATTGCATTTGGATGTTGAAAATACACGAAAATTAGGGATCGGCATTGCAGAGACAATTGCTTTAGAAGGATTTGCCGACTTTTGTTAGACACCGAGACAGCAACAAACTCTATGGGGGATGAGGGCACTGCTACAGGACCTTCTGATCCTTACGGGTCCCCTNTATGANGANGGGTTAGAGGGTCCCTATAGGTATTGTTGTTCTTGATGTTTGATCTTCGAATATATCTCAGAACATATTTTCAAACCGTACTTCACCCAGTTAACGTGGCTCTGTCTTGATGTTTGCGACGTTGGTTTTAGAAGCCGCAGACAAGTGTTGCTGTGGAACATGAACAGCAAGCTCGTCCCCAGCATTGGCCCTGATGCCCCAGAAGCAGTCTCGGTTCTCCGCCAAATTAGAGATCGCAAACTGATCCACTTCATTCGCGTCCGTAGTGTTTCAAACGGGCTTTCAGGTCAATTTGGTTGGGATGGCCCGTCTGCAAGGCAAAGACATANGCATAGGTTAAAAAAAAACATTCTGCATCTTGCTCGACTGCAAGATCGGCAGCCCTTGTGTAAAGCTCTACCAACCCCCAATGATCTTTACAGGCGTGGGCTGCGAGGATCATTGCGTTCAAGTCGTCAGCGATACAGGCCACGATACATTTCGATTTTGCGAGCGACCCAATCATGATAGCAATGGGTGGGCTCATCCATTACCGGGCTAAATCGGCCTCCGTCAAATGTCGGAGCATGTCGGCCAGATTGCATGCCTTGTACCACAAAGATATCTTCTTCAAAAACCTCTTTCCATTGTTTGGTATTCACGGACCTGTTCTCGGAANCTGTTGTCGCAGAAGCATAGTANATATNAATATGCTCGATGGTTTTATTCTGGGCCGTGGGTTTCAACACGATTGCAAAAGCATGGTCACGTTGCACACCGAGTAATACATTCGGGTAGACTGCGATATATTCGGCACCCTCATTCCATTTTATGGACAGGCCTGGAAAATCTGGAAAAGCGATCGTGCCATCATTGGTCTGAAATTGGCGGTAAACTAATGTGCCTTGGCCAGAATACTGCCCATATTCAACAATATTGTAATGATCTTCCAAACGTGAATAGCTGTTAAGANCTGGATGTACCCAGGGTAGGTGATAGCTCTCGCAATAGTTTTCCACCGCCAGTTTGTAGTTTGCCATCAGTTCTAGCTCAAATTTACTATCGTGGCCGCCATGGTACATGGGGCTGTCGAATTCGGACCAGCGAGCGATTAAATCTCTATGCACCTCCGTAAACTCTGGGGCATCTCCTNTGATGTTGATAAAGATCACATCGCGCCACAAATGGCTGCGCACCTCATTTAGGCCAAGATCATCCTTAACAATGCTAGGATGGGTGTTTTGCCCAGCGCCACCAACATGGGGTGTGCTGACGAGCTTGCCTTTGGTTGAATAGCACCAAGAATGATAGGGGCAACGGATTGCGCCTTCGATATTTTGAGCTTCGCTTACCAGTTGCATGCCACGGTGACGGCAAATATTTTCAAAGACCCGAAGATCGCCGTCCTTATCTCACAGCAGTAGTAGCGGCATACCCAGAAAACTAATTGGCTTGGCATCACCATTGTTTGGCACATCCGCTCCCACTGCCAATCCAGCCCATGTGCATTTCAAAACAGCCTCGGCCTCCTCGCTAAAAACCTGCGGGTCAATGTAATGCGCGTTTGGTAGTCCATTGGCTTGTTCCACGGACCGCTGGACTGAGGACAAATCTGTTGCTGTCAAATGTTTGGCCATTTAGCTTTCTGCCTTATTTCCATCCTGTGCAGTATTTTTGTTTTCTACATTGATTATAGCAACAAGACTTTTCTTGCAGCGACCTCATCAATGTCGGCGCGGGTCGATTTTGAGATAAAAACAGCTTTTCTTAGATTCAAACCTTGCAACTGAATTGAACCTATCTTTGGGTGGTTTGAAATCTTTTACTCGCTCAGAGAAGCACAAATCCTAATCGAAAGGTGGCGACATCATTACAATACTGTTAGACCTCACGGCGCACTTGGGTACCGTCCGCCTGCGCCAGAGACTCTAA
>NYVC01000095.1 GCA_002684375.1 Marinovum sp. | reverse complement strand
ACGGGTCTGATCTGCCGCCAGTTTATTTAAGCCGAACAGACCCAAAACGATGCCCCGCATCTGAAAAAAAAATGATTTGATCATCTGATCTTGGATGCGCTTGCCAGCCAAGTGTCTGATAAAATGCCAAGGCGCATTGCAAATCGCGCACTCCAAGAGTGATCAAAGTGACATGGGGTGTGCTGGGTTCTGCAGGTGTCATACGGAAGTCCCTTAAATGAAAAATATATAGATCTAAAATGAGGCGCGCTTGATCTCTTTAAGACATATCCAGCAAAGCGCTGCGTTATTTGTCAAGGTTTGGGTCCGGGACATTCCGGCGTGCGACATATCAGTCGCGCAATTCATCGGCCTCAACGCCCCAAAGTCCGGTTTTAATGGCCCACCCGCGATATCCATCCACGCTTATTTGGCACCAGTCTCGGGTGCATTTGCGCAGGCGCGCAACTACACCGGCCTGCAGGTGCGCGTTGACGAGGGTTGAAGGATCAGCGCGTGCATAAATGGGCATCAGATCGTCTTGAATGATCACGGTGCGGGTTCCCGAAAGCAGCGAGTGATGCACCCAGCCGCCCTCGTCGTCGCGGTCGGTCACACGCCGCCAGTGTCCATATTCGTCAATGACTTTCAAAGGCATGTTGCGGCGTTTGAACACCCAGTCAATGCGGTGGTTCAGCGATGGGCCGCGCCGCACATTGCCGGTATCCGTCTTCAAAGACACAAAGCGCGGGATGGGTAAATTGGTTTGTGACCCGCGTTCGCTTGCCTGCAGCGGCGGGATCAAGAGGATGAGGGCGGTCAAAGTGAGTATCAGACCAAAAATAGAGTTCCGCATAGGTTCTGCCTGGCTACTTTGTGGATCATTTATGTTTTGGGTTCTTGTGCCGTGCCAATATCTGGGACAGTGTAGACCTAATAAGCCGGTTTTGGAAGTCTGGAGAAACATAGAATGCCCTCTGACCGACTAAAAGTGATTGTGACCCGTCGTCTGCCTGAAGCTGTGGAAAAACGTTTGACCGAGCTGTTTGATGTTACGCTCCGCGAGGAGGATAAACCGCTGTCTCGCGCCGATCTGGTCGCTGCGGTTCACGAGGCAGATGTGCTTGTGCCAACGATTACCGACACAATTGATGCAGGTCTTCTGGCCCAGGCAGGCCCTGGTTTGAAGCTGATCGCAAATTTTGGCGCCGGGGTGGATCATATCGATATGGCGACTGCGCGACAGCGTGGCATTCTTGTGGCCAATACACCCGGCGTAGTAACGGAAGACACGGCAGATATGGCCATGGCGCTGATTATGGCCGTGACCCGGCGCATCCCCGAGGGCCTTGCGCTGATCGCATCCGGTGACTGGCAGGGGTGGGCCCCGACTGCCTTGATGGGCGGCCGGCTTGGTGGCCGCCGTCTTGGTATTCTCGGAATGGGCCGCATTGGTTTGGCTGTGGCGCGGCGGGCTCGGGCTTTTGGTATGCAAATTCACTATCACAATCGTCGTCAATTGCGCAGTGAAATAGAGCAGGAAGTCGAGGCAACATATTGGGAGAGCCTTGACCAGATGGTGGCGCGGATGGATATCATCTCGATTAATTGTCCGCATACGCCGGCAACGTTTCACCTGATGAACGCCCGGCGTTTGAAGTTGATCAAGCCCGACGCGGTCATCGTCAATACCTCGCGTGGTGAAGTGATCGATGAAAATGCTCTAACGCGCATGCTGCGCAGCGGTCAATTGGCCGGTGCGGGGCTTGATGTCTATGAGCATGGCGCGCGGATAAATCCGCGATTGCAAGCAATGAACAACGTTGTGATGCTGCCACATATGGGATCTGCCACGGTTGAGGGCCGGATCGAAATGGGCGAAAAGGTGATCATAAATATAAAAACCTTTGCCGATGGCCACAGGCCGCCTGATCAGGTCGTGCCAGCAATGCTTTAGGGGGGTGGGGCGCAAAATACGCCTCATTTCCAAGATATCTAAGTGTCAGATGATCTGCATCTCATGTTGTGTTACGACAAGAAGCCTCTGCGTATATGTCATATCCGGTGCGGTGGTATAGGTATCGGTCTCCGTTCGAACTGCAGCGCATGTGAGACAGGGCCGAACAACCATAATACCGACAATGGTTGCCCAAGGGACCACATCGGTCAGGGCTTTTCAACCAAGGTCTACGAGATATTCACCAAAATATCCGGCGGTAATTTGCGCCATTTTTCAAATGATGTTCGGGTTTTAGAATATAATCTTGTTCTTATCCCGGTAATTGGGGCCCTGTTAAGGACCCCAAGGTCCATATCAGAGATCTTTATAATTGATTTCTTTGGTGTCTTCACCAGTCCGGCCGCGCCGTACCAGTAAACGGTTCAATGCGTTCACATAGGCTTTGGCGCTGGCGACGACGGTGTCTGTGTCAGCAGATTGTCCGGTGGCGATATTGCCTTCTTCTTCCATTCGGACTGAGACCGTGGCCTGTGCGTCGGTGCCTTCGGTGACCGCATGCACCTGGTAAAGCTGCAGTCTCGCAGAATGCGGGTGCAGAGCTTTGACTGCATTAAAGGTCGCGTCTACGGGACCGTCGCCGGTCGCCGTTTCGGTTTTCTCCATGTCGTCAATGAGCATTGTCAACTCAGCAGATTGCGGCCCCTCGGTGCCACAAACCACCCGCAAGCGTTTCACCACCAGACGGTCATTGGCAGCGTCCTCGTCGCTGCGCATCAGGGCGATCAGATCTTCTTCGTAGATTTCCTTTTTGCGGTCAGCCAACTCTTTAAACCGCACGAAAACGTCCTTGAGTTGGTTATCAGCCAGTGTGAATCCAAGGTTTTCAAGCTTTGAGCGCAACGCAGCACGTCCCGAATGTTTGCCCATCACCAGATTGGTGGCTGAAAGCCCCACGTCTTCCGGTCGCATAATTTCAAAGGTTTCAGCATTTTTTAACATGCCGTCTTGATGGATGCCGCTTTCATGCGCAAAGGCGTTTTTGCCGACGATGGCTTTATTAAACTGCACAGCAAAACCTGAAACAGCCGCAACCCGCCGCGAAATATTCATGATTTTGGTGGTGTCGATACCGGTATGGAAAGGCATGATATCGCCACGCACTTTCATTGCCATGACGACTTCTTCCAGTGCGGTGTTCCCAGCGCGTTCGCCAAGGCCGTTGATCGTGCACTCTATTTGACGGGCACCACCGGCGACTGCAGCCAGTGCATTGGCTGTCGCCATACCCAGATCATTGTGGCAATGGGTGGCAAACACCACCTCGTCGGCGCCCGGAACAGTATTGATCAGCATGGTGATCAACTCTGCCGCCTCTACCGGCGCCGTATAGCCGACCGTGTCGGGAATGTTGATCGTCGTTGCCCCCGCTTTGATCGCAATCTCGACCACCCTGCGCAGATAATCCTCTTCGGTACGGGTCGCATCCATTGGTGACCATTGCACGTTATCGCACAGGTTACGGGCGTGGGTGACCGTGGCGTGAATTTTTTCCGCCATCTGGTCCTGATCCAAATTGGGAATGGCCCGGTGCAGTGGGGATGTGCCGATGAACGTGTGAATACGCGGTTTTTCAGCGTGTCGAACGGCGTCCCAACAGCGATCAATATCACCAAAATTCGCACGAGCCAGCCCACAGATAACGGCGTTTTTTGTCTGTTTGCCAATGTGGCTGACGGCTTTGAAATCGCCTTCCGATGCAATGGGAAATCCGGCTTCGATGATATCGACGCCCATCTCATCAAGCAACTCGGCAATTTCCAGCTTTTCAGTATGGCTCATCGTGGCGCCGGGGCTTTGTTCGCCGTCGCGCAACGTGGTGTCGAAGATAACGACGCGGTCTTTGGTATCAGTAACTGTCATGGTGTGTCTCTTTCAATGTCTCCAAAATCTGTGGCGCGTGCCGTACATCCTCTGAGCGCTCGCGCCCAAACGGCACGCTCAGAGGCGGGATAGGAGACGTAGGGTGTCCAGTGACCTGCTATCGTCGCGGTCGGAGGTATCGATGATATAACCCTGAATTTTCATGACCATGACTATACATATCGCGCTCCAAATGAAAAGGCGCTATTTTACACTGCACTGGCTTACCTGTGTAATTGGCATTGATTTTTGTCAGTTTGCACCCCAGTGGGCTTGGCTGGCAAATAAATTTGGCTATCGTTGCGAAGGGGTTGCCTTTGCTGCACCTTACACTATCTGGCGGGAATGGAAAAAGCACTGATCATCGGATCGAGTGGCGGCATTGGATCCGCCATTCATGCAGCGTTGGCGCGGCAGGGCGTTGACGTGACAGGGTTGTCGCGACGCGGACATGGCCTGCAGATCACCGACGAGGCTTCGGTAGAACGCTGCCTCGCCACGTTGGATGCAACATATGATCTGATTTTCGTCACCACCGGAGCGCTCGAGGTGGACGGTGCACGGCCAGAGAAAACCATCGCTCAGATCTCGGCGTCTTCGATGATGGCGCAGTTTGCAGTTAATTGCATTGGGCCGTCTCTGGTTTTGAAACATGCCCGTCGCCTGATGCCGCGGGATCGGCGTGGGGTTTTTGTCGCGTTGTCGGCGCGCGTTGGCTCGATCGGGGATAACCGTCTTGGCGGGTGGTATGCGTACCGCACGGCCAAAGCTGCGCTGAACCAAATGCTGCATTCTGCAGCGATTGAGCTGGCACGCACCCACCCGCAAATGATCTGCGCTGCCCTGCACCCCGGCACGGTACAAACTGAATTTACCCGCAAATATGTTGGGCGCCACCCAACTGTTTCCCCAAAGGATGCCGCGGAAAATTTACTGTCGGTAATTTCCGGATTGACCGTCGAACAAACCGGGGGTTTTTTTGATTGGGCCGGCGCTGAGGTGGCTTGGTGAGCCGTCTCCTTTTGGTATTGGGGGACCAGCTAAGCGGCGCATTGTCAGCGCTTGCTGCGGGCGACAAAAGCCGTGATGTCGTCGTTATGGCTGAGGTCCGCGATGAGGCGACATATGTGCGTCACCATCCAAAAAAGATTGCTTTGATATTTGCCGCGATGCGTAAATTTGCCGCCCTTTTGCGATCTGAAGGCTGGCAGGTTTGTTATACCAAATATGGCGACGCGGATAATGCAGGCTCGATTTGTGGTGAACTGCTCCGGCGCGCCTCAGAGGGTGGGNAGAATGCCGTGGTGATTACTCAACCGGGTGAGTGGCGATTGCTCACCGCGTTAGAGGCNCTGCCGCTTGAGGTAACAGTGTTGGACGATGACCGGTTCATCGCCACTNCGGGGGAGTTTGCGCGCTGGGCNGAGGGCCGCAAGGCGTTGCGGATGGAATATTTTTATCGTGACATGCGCCGCAAGACCGGCTTGTTAATGGAAGGCGATAAACCGGCCGGGGGCCAGTGGAATTTTGATCATGATAACCGAAAACCAGCGCCTGACAGCATCGCTTTTTCAGGCCCGATGCAGTTCGAGCCCGATGCTCTTGTCTCTGAGGTTCTGGTGCTTGTGGGTGCAGAATTTGATCATCACTTCGGCGATCTACATCCTTTTTGTTTCGCGACTGATCGCGATCAAGCGCTGCAGGCTCTCGGNCATTTCATGACACATGCGCTGCCGCGCTTTGGCGATTTTCAAGACGCGATGCTGAACGAAAACCGTTTCTTATATCATGCAGTGATTTCGCCTTATCTCAACATTGGGCTGCTGGATCCGCTTGAGGTGTGCCGTGCAGCTGAGGCTGAATGGCAGGCTGGTCATGCGCCTATCAATGCGGTCGAGGGGTTTATTCGNCAAATTATTGGTTGGCGGGAATACGTTCGGGGCATTTATTTTATGCATGGGCCTGAGTATACGACGCGCAACGCACTCGGGCATGACCGGGCTCTGCCGGCGCTGTACTGGGGCGGAGCGACTAAAATGAACTGCGTGGCGCATGCGGTCGAGCAAACCCGCGAAGAGGCCTATGCCCATCATATCCAGCGACTGATGGTGACAGGCAATTTTGCGTTGATTTCCGGTGTCGATCCGACGGCGCTGCATGAATGGTACCTGCAAGTCTATATTGATGCCTTTGAATGGGTCGAGGCGCCGAATACGCTGGGGATGAGCCAGTTTGCCGATGGCGGCATCATCGCTTCAAAGCCCTATGTCAGCAGCGGCGCCTATATCAACCGGATGTCGAACCACTGTAAATCATGCCATTACTCTGTGGCACAGAAAACCGGCCCTGATGCCTGCCCGTTTAATCTTCTATACTGGCACTTTCTAATCCGCCACCGCGACCGGTTTGCGCAAAATCCTCGCATGGGCAATATGTACCGCACATGGGACCGGATGGACAGCTCTCGTCGCGACAGAGTTCTGCAAGATGGAGATGCTGTTCTGGCAGCTTTGGACAGAGGAGATATCGTTTAGTTATCATCATCCGCTCTGAACGCTTCTCTTAACAGGCGCAACGGTAAGGTTGCAAAGGGCTGACGCCGCACATGACAAAAAGAACGGGTTATAAGTGACTGTCGAACCCACAAGTTTCATGGGGAATGGTGAGGGGAGCCCTTAATCCTGATCAGTGTTTTCGGTCGTGGCCTCTGGCGTTTCGGCCAAGCCGCCCTCCAGCGCTCCGTTGATCCAAGTTCCGCTGGTTTCTGCGCCATTGGTATAGCGCATTGTGCCCTCTCCCTGCCGCTTACCATTGCTGAAAAGGCCAGTGTAAACGGCGCCATTGGAATACGTCGCAACGCCAGCGCCGGTCATTTCTCCCTCTTGCCAGTCGCCGTCATAGGTAAAGCCGTCAGGCATGGTCAGCTGACCTTTTCCCTGCCGCTTGCCATTTTGAAATGCACCTTCATAAGTTGCGCCATCGGGGTAGGTCGCTGTTCCGTTCCCACTGCGTTCCCCGTCTTGCCAGTCCCCATCATAGCGATAACCGTCTGTATGGGTCATAATGCCCTTCCCATGGTATTGGGTGTCGCGAAACTCTCCCTCATACGTCACACCGTTGGGATAAGTTGCCAGTCCCCTGCCATGAATATTACCTGCTGACCATTGTCCTTTATAGACTTCGCCGCTGGGATAGGTAATCGTGCCGGTCCCATCTGGCAGGTCTGCGGAAAAAGAGCCGCTGTAGATGGTGCCGTCTGGATAGATGGCTTTGCCTTCGCCAACAATCTGACCCCTGCTCCAGCTTCCGGTATATTTATATCCGTCTTTGCTGGTGAATTCTCCCTGACCATGACGTTGGTCTTGATCAAAATCCCCCTTGTAAATATTGCCATTGGCATAGACCACGACACCTTTGCCTTGCCGGCGACCGCCCTCTAACATGCCTTCATAGTTATCGCCGTTTGGCTGCTCAAGGCGTCCGGCACCGCTGATTTCTCCGGCCTGCCAAGTGCCTTCGTAAATTACGCCGTCCGGCATGGTTAAAGTGCCTTCACCATCGCGCAACCCATCGCTAATTTCACCGATATAGAGCGCGCCATCGGGATATGTGACTTTGGCTTGCCCTTGCTTTTTATTATTGACCCAGGTGCCCTCGTAAATAGCACCATCAGGGTAGGTCATGATCCCTGAGCCATTATGCATGCCGTCGCGGAATTCCCCATCATAACGGGTGCCGTTGCTATAGACAGAAACCCCGCGCCCTGAAATCACCCCCTCGGACCAATTGCCCTGATAGGTGCCACCATCACCAAAAGTGATTTTGCCGATACCGTCTGGTTTGCCCTTTGCAAAGTGGCCTTGGTAGACAGCGCCATTGGGAAAATGTGCTTCACCTTGGCCTAAAATCTCACCTGATACCCAAGCTCCGGTATATTCATAACCGTTAGGCAATCGGTAGGTGCCAATGCCGTCTTGCAAGCCGTTTTTTAACGTACCTTCGTACACCCCACCGTCATCATATTGTTTGGATACAATCCGCCCGTCCTGAGCCGTGGCGGTAAAACATAATACAACAGTTAAAAAGACACTGCCAACCGTGACAGACCGGTAAGTTTTCATGATGGTATGCTGGCCTTTTGCATGGATTACAGTGGGTATGTCTTAGTTCACTGCCCGCTGGCTTACAATCATTATTCAGCATCTAGATGCGGTCACATGATCAGATTTCGACTGATATTGTGACAGGTCCGTCATTTACTAGGCTAACTTCCATGTTGGCTCCAAAAACACCCGTTTGCACCAAGACCCCTTTTGCGCGGAAAGTATCGATACAATGTTCATACATAGATTGGCCGGTTTCGGGGGGTGCGGCAGCTGAAAACCCCGGTCTGTTCCCACCACGGAGGTCTGCAGCTAAGGTGAATTGACTGATCAAAAGCACGTCTCCATCGCTGTCGTGCAATGCGCGATTCATTCTGCCTTTTTCATCTTTGAATATGCGCATATTCACGATTTTGGAGACCATTTTTTCGGCGGTTTTAAGCGTGTCTCCCTGCATCACACACAAAAAGACCAACAAGCCGTGACTGATCTGGCCGATTTGCTTGCCCTCAACCCGCACTGAAGCCTGTGAAACCCGTTGAATTACCGCGCGCATGAGCATTTCTCCCAAAGGCCTAAAGCGATGGTTGACTGAAAAAAACTGATCATGCTGCGCGGGGTTTGCCGCAAGCCAAGGCCTGCAACAAGCGCCATCCATAAGTGCATTAGCTGCCTGAAGGTACTAAAACCTCGCCGATATGGCCGGCATCGGGACAAAGATTGGGACAAAGACGGTCGCTTTGTTAAGGCAGGCAAGTGGCGAGAAAAAGTGCAACCAGTTATCATGTGCCGAGTTTAAAACAGTTTGTCCTATCAGCACAATACTGGGATTGCGCGGTCCCCTGTGCCACCGAGAGGCACGCGGGTGGAGACGGCAGGTCGTCTGTGCCAAGCAGGACGAAAGGGCCTTTGAATTTTTACGACGCAATCTNTTTCGATGNTCCAACTGCGGGTGAAAACCAATGTGCCNCTAGGGGGCTTGAACGAACGCNTCTGCGAGTTTCCGCACAATCGGATCTGCCGTTNCGATTGTCATGCCCGGCTGCAATTCGGGGTGATACAGCATTTTCAAAAACAGCTCATCCTGCCGTGTAAGTGTCGCAAATTCATCGTCATCATTAAAGATAGACGGACGTGCATAGGGGCTGTCATTTGCCAGACCCAAACCCTGTGCCAACTCCTCGTGGATGCATGATTTCTGCATTAAATCAGGGTGTTCACNGCGGATAAGNGCAATCGCTTCTGTATACTCAAAGCGCCGTTCACGGTCTGAAAATGCAAAGACCAGACAGTGAATGGATCTTGGCAACTTTTCAAATATTGCGATCGATGCTTGGTTAATATTCGGAATAATTTCTTGCACTCGTGAAATGAGTTGTTCNCGATCGTCTTCCCCCATAAAAAACACATGAAAATTTGGGTTTTGTTTGCTTATTGCAATGTCGTGCCCTGTTATTTTGGCCAGTCTTGTGGTGTATTCTGTCACCACCGCATTTGTTTTTGTGCGCTTGTCAGCGCTGACACCGCCCCCAAATTCGNTGGTAAGGCGTATCGGGCGTGTCCAACGCCTAAGACGNCCTGCTTTGCCCGAACTGCGCAGAAACCCTTTGCCCCGCGCATATTCGTCATAAAAGGCGAGTTGTTTGAAGTTTTTTTCCAGATTGCTGGCAGTATATGGGGTATCGGGGCCGCCGCCATCGCGTCTCAACAAGCCATTTGCCAATAGATCGTTTTGCAGTCCGTCATAATATTTTGCCAGTTGTTGGCTTTCTGCACTGGGCGCAGAGGGTGTAATTTTTGGATCTGGTTGTGCAGAAGGTACCTTTAGAAAGTGGTTTTTGGGCATAGTGCAACCGAATAAGGCAAAGACCAGCATGACCAACCAGTGGGCGGGTTTTTGCATAACTGTCACAGCGCTTGCCCTTTGCGGAGTATTGCGCCTGACCTGCGNGCACTCGGAAGGCTTTGTTGAAGCGGATGCGCGATGCCCTTTAACGCTAAATACATCTGCATTTAATCCTTTGTGGCGATAAGATGGGCCGGTGCGCTTTCGTCGGGTTGGTATATTTGCCTCATTTTCGTTCCTGTGCTCTATCGGCTGCCCGAATCTGAGGGCTGGTGGTTAGCGGGCGGTNGCGCTGCGGCGTTCGGCATTCAGTTTACGGCTGTACCCTGATTGTATGACTTCGACGGCAACCAGCACCAGCACGCTGAAATAAAACGTTGTTTTTGACATGGGTATGATCTCATAGCCAAAAAGCTTTAAGGTCAAGCTTTCATCGTGCATGGCATGTGCGGCGGCAGGTCCCGCCTCGCCCAGCAAAACCACTCCGACAATTAATAAAATGAACAGGCCAAGTACCTCATACATACGATTTTTCTCGAGAAACCGCGTCACGCCATCAGCCAGCCAAAGCATCGCGAGCCCTGATANAATGATGGCGGTTGCCAGCACTGCGAANACATCGGTGATTGCCAGTGCNGAAAGCACTGAGTCGAACGAAAAAATCAGGTTCATCAAAACGATCATCATCACAACCTGCACTGCAGACTTGCCTGATTTGTTGGCCAGGTCTGCGTCAAGATGCTCGATTGTCAGCATATGGCTTATTTCTTTAACGGCAGTGTACATGATGAACACACCCCCGATCACAAACACGCAGGTGGCAAAATTGACGCCCCCTTCGAGTATCCCGGTCCATGCAAAAATATGGAAGGGTTCAGCGAGGGCATCGATTAGGTGGATCATCACAAACAACAATACCACGCGAAGCGTCACGGCNAGGATAATACCCCAAAACCGCACGGCTTTTTGATGCGCAACAGGCGCGCGCTGGCTTTCAATCGAGATGTACAAAAGATTGTCAAAGCCCAAGACCGCCTGCAAGAAGCACAGCATCAAAAGCGTGCCAAGGTTTTCTAAGGTGAATAGATCGGTCATGATGNAATCCCTATNCCGGTTTTTAAAATATACTGTGACAAATGCTTACAAATCAATGACAGCTTATTGAAAGGCCACCCCTTCAAGTCGTCACATTTTACGCCGGCGTTGTGGCGCTTTGCGGCGTGGCTTTGGGGCCTCCTCTTTGATCTCCAGACCCAATTGATNTCTTAGCACTTTGCGGCGGATTTCTTCGACGGCCCCGGCTTTAAGGGTGTTGAGTTGGAACGGTCCGTAAGAAATCCGGATTAGCCGGTTCACNGAAAGGCCAATATCTTGAAGCGCGCGGCGAATCTCGCGATTTTTGCCCTCGCGCAGACTGACCGTCAGCCAGGCATTCGCGCCTTGCTGTCGGTCAANCGTCACGGACATGGGTTGAAAATGCTCACCGTCCACTGTTAGCCCTGTGCGCATCGGCGCCAGTTGGGTATCAGTGGGACGCCCATTTACCCGCACCCGATATTTACGCAGCCACCCCGTGCTTGGCAGTTCCATTTGCCGTTTGACGCCGCCGTCATTGGTCAGCAGCAGCAAACCTTCTGAGTTGAGATCGAGCCGGCCAACCGTCATTACGCGCGGCAGCTCTGGTGGCAGTTTGTCATAGATTGTCGGCCGACCTTGTTCGTCGCGGGTGGTGGTTACCAAGCCGANAGGCTTGTGGTACAGCCACAGCCTTGGCGGTTCAGGCGGGGCCATCGGTTTGCCATCGACAGTGATTTTATCTGCAGCCGTAACATTNAGGGCGGCGCGGTTGATTCTTTTGCCGTTGACGGCAATGCGCCCGGCTAAAATCATCTTTTCTGCGTCGCGACGGCTGGCGACGCCGGCGCGGGCCAGTACTTTGGCGATGCGATCGCCGTCAGGGGNTTTTGTATCCATCCTGACCGTCTAGAATAAAATCCTAGCTTGCGAAAGTCGCTTTGACGTCGCAAGANGGGATATGAGCTTTCGGTCTTTCATGCATGTCGCGCTTCTCGAGGCGCGCGCGGCGGCGGCCCGCGGTGAAATCCCCGTGGGGGCGGTCGTCGTCGATGCCGCGGGTCAGGTGGTGGCGCAAGCGGGCAACCGCACTCGCGAATTGAACGATCCTTCGGCGCATGCCGAACTTTTGGCAATCCGTGCGGCCTGTCAGCGTATTGGACAGGAACGTCTGGCCAATCACGATCTCTATGTGACGCTTGAACCCTGTCCGATGTGTGCCGGTTTAATCGCTGCGGCGCGTATAAGGCGGCTTTATTACGGNGCGACAGATGCGAAATCCGGAGGTGTAGGGCAGGGACCTCGGGTGTTCAGCCATCCGCAAAGTCACCATACCCCAGAGATATTTGAGGGTATAGACGGCGCGGAATGCGCCGCCTTACTCAAGGCTTTTTTTAACCGGCTCAGATAGCACTCCGCTCTCCCAGAGCTTCGTTGCANCNNNTACAGGTTGCTGGATGGGTGTGGCCGCCGACATCAGGTAAAATTTTCCAACACCGCTGACATTTCTCGCCCTGTGCATTTTGGAAAACCACGGCAATTGCNGGGTTTTCGNGCAGCCGGAAGGCTTCGCTAGGGGCGGGCTCGTCGGTGAGGGAGATGGCTGAAGTGATGCAGATATCTTCAAAAGCCACTGATTTTAACGTTGCAAGCATNTTGGCATCACTGACATGCACCACCGGTGCGGCCTCAAGGCTGGCGCCAATTACCTTGTCCACACGCTGNACCTCCAGCGCGGCTGTCACCACCCGCCGCGCATTGCGCAAGTGTGTCCATTTTGCGGCCAGTTCCGGGTTCAGCCAGTCGCGCGGCGTGTCGGGGATATCTGTGAGNTGGATGCTGNTATCATCGCCTGGCCGGCGTTCAAGCCAGACCTCTTCCATGGTAAAGACCAAAACCGGTGCCAACCATGTGGTTAGACGCTCAAACAGTAATTCAAGCACGCAGCGGGCCGCTCGGCGGGTGGCGGTGTNGCCGTCACAATAAAGAACATCTTTGCGAATATCGAAATAAAAGGCTGACAGATCGACGGTCGCAAACTGGAACAGAGTTTGGAAAACGCCTTGGAAATCATAGACGGCATAGCCGGTGCGCACGGTTTCGTCCAATTCGGCCAAACGGTGCAGTACCCATTGCTCCAACTCCGGCATGTCCTTGGGGTCGACGTGGTCGGCCTTAGTATTATGNGCCAGNGCACCAAGCATGAAACGCATGGTGTTGCGCAGACGGCGATAGCTGTCAGCCACTCCCTTCAGGATCTCAGGGCCGATACGCAGGTCGGCGCTATAATCGGATTGAGCGACCCAAAGGCGCAGGATATCGGCACCATATTGTTTGGTCACATCCTCTGGGCTGACGGTGTTACCCAGCGATTTGGACATCTTGATGCCCTTTTCATCCAGCGTAAAGCCATGGGTCAATACCCCGCGATAAGGTGCGCGGCCNCGGGTACCGCAGGCTTGCAGCATTGACGAATGAAACCAGCCGCGGTGCTGGTCGGTGCCCTCAAGATAAAGATCGGCCAGCCCGTCTTGCGAGCCATCTTCGCGGTCGCGCAGCACAAAGGCATGGGTCGAGCCTGAATCGAACCAAACGTCAAGTATATCAAATACCTGAACGTAATCTTCGGGCGTAACAAGGCCGGCGAGGAACCGCTCTTTTGCGCCGTCTTTATACCATGCATCGGCGCCTTCAAGCTCAAAGGCTTCGGCAATACGGGCGTTGACTTCCGCGTTGCGCAGCAAAAAGTCGCGGTCGGTAGGCAGCGCACCCTTTTTGGTGAAACAGCTCAGCGGCACGCCCCAGGCGCGTTGCCGGGACAGCACCCAGTCGGGACGGGCGGCAATCATCGAATAGAGNCGGTTGCGTCCAGTTTGGGGCGTCCAAGTGACCAATTGGTCGATNGAGTTCAAGGCCCGATCGCGGATGGTTTTGCCGTATTGNTCCTGTCCGTCATTCACGTCGCGGTCGATGGCGGCAAACCATTGAGGCGTGTTGCGAAAAATTACCGGCGCTTTGGATCGCCAGGAATGTGGATAGCTATGGGCCACACGACCACGGGCGATGATACCGCCGGCCTCGACCAGCTTTGCGATCACGGCGGTATTTGCTTTACCCTCTTTACCCTTGCGATCGAAAACTTCCAGACCTGCGAAAAAAGGCACATGGGGCAGAAATTCGCTGGCCTCGCCAACGTTATGGGTCATCCGGTCGGTCCAACCGCGTTGGACAAAACAGTCATAATCGTCGGCACCGTGGCTTGGGGCGGTATGCACAAAGCCGGTTCCGGCCTCTTCGGTGACGTGATCGCCGTCGATCATTGGAACGTTGTAAGACCAAAAATCATCCANAGCGGCCAGTGGGTGGGTGCAGACCGCGCCGGCAAGCTCGTCGCCAGAGACCGTACGCAGGCGGCTAAAGNCCGTCACCCGNGATTTGCTCAGGCACTCTTCGGCCAGAGCATCTGCGAANAGATAAAGGTCGCNGGGATTGGTCCAGCTTTCGTCTTCGGTCTCGTCGACCTGGTAAAGCCCATAGGAAATTTTTGGATTATAGGCGACGGCCTTGTTCGACGGGATTGTCCAGGGCGTGGTGGTCCAGATTACCACCCGCGCGGTGGCCAGATCCTCTGCGAGATTGCTCTTGTCTGTTTGAAAGGCAAACGGCACCCAGATGGTGTGCGATTTATGCTCATGATATTCGATTTCGGCCTCGGCCAGCGCGGTTTTTTCAACCGGTGACCACATCACTGGCTTTGAGCCTTGATACAATGTGCCGGTCATCAAAAACGTCATAAATTCTTCTGCAATCACNCGNTCGGCGTGAAAATTCATGGTCAGATAGGGNTTTTCCCATGCACCAGTGACGCCAAGGCGTTTAAACTCGGCACGTTGGATATCAACCCAGCCCTCGGCAAAGCTGCGACATTCCTGCCGGAAATCCAGCATGGGCACTTCGTCTTTGTTTTTTCCTTTTTTGCGGTAATTCTCTTCGATCTTCCACTCGATCGGCAGGCCGTGGCAATCCCAACCGGGGATATAGCGGGCATCTTTGCCCATCATTTGTTGGCTGCGTACCACCATATCTTTCAGNATTTTGTTCAGNGCATGACCAATATGCAAATGNCCGTTAGCATAGGGGGGCCCGTCATGCAGGGTGAAATTTTCGCGTCCTGTTTTTTCCCGCAGGCGATCATAAATACCTATACGTTCCCAGCGNGCCAGCCAGTCAGGTTCGCGTTTAGGCAGCCCTGCCCGCATCGGAAATGTNGTTTTTGGCAGGTTCAGCGTGTCTTTGTATTCGGGGATCTGGTCAGACATTTGGGAACCTTTCAGGGATCGGTCTTGGACAATTCTGGATGGGTTGGCAGGGGCGGAGGGATGTCTCAAACGCCGAATCCCGGCAGCTCGTCTCGATTAGAGCGCCGGGCATGTAATTCGGTTTATGAAGTTCTTAGCAAAGTTCATAGGCAGTGCTTATAGGGCGCAGATACGCCGGGGTCCAGACCCTAGCCAGGTTGGATCAGAGTGGAGTGAANGATCGTTTGCAGTTTTGCTCGATTCGCCAAGTTGGGNTCGCAGTCAGGAACTGGGGGGCTGCGCTCTTATCGTATGTTNAATGATATAAAGTNAAGATTTGACTCGANTTATTTTATTTNGTATTTAATTTACCAATTATANGGACTATATGTGCCAAAGAGAAATCAAAGACCATTGTCGTCATAATTTGCGAAAAAGAACGAACTGAAAGAGGATAAAATGTCTATTTTTGATGCTTTGCTCTATCCGGGCACTTTGGTGTGTCGCCGTATGGGAATCGACCCCGAAAGCGACCAAGGATTGATTCGATCAATGTTTAACATGTTGATCTATCTGGTTGTGATTTTATGCGGCCTGTGGGCAGCGATGTAAAAATGCTTGAACCGCGGGTAGACATAACACCGCATGAAATCGCCCAAGTCGTTGCGGCATTTTATGGGCGGGTACGGCAACACCCGGTTTTGGGACCCATCTTCTTTTCGATCCTGTCGCGTGATGCGAGTATATGGCGTGCACATGAGGAGAAGATCACAGAATTTTGGTGTAATGCCATCCTTCATAAAAGCAGCTATTCTGGGAACCCGATGTTGGTCCATAGTGGTATCAGTGCCTTGCAGCCTCACCATTTTGCGATTTGGCTGGAGCTGTTTGACCAGACGCTGACGCATGTTTTAGGTGAAAAAGCGGCGCAGGATTGGTCGCAATTGGCGCATCGGATCGGNCGGGGCTTGCGATTAGGTGTTGAGGCTTCACGCAAGCGTGCCGACGCACCGCCTGACCTGCGCTTATAGGCAGGTCTNGCAAGGGTGTGATCACGCTTGCAGCTGTGGGGTGTCACCTCGATTGCGCCGAAATTTTTGATAGGGGCCTAGTGAGTAGGGGTCCGCCCATCGATTGCTTTCGTATCGCCAGATAAAACGTCTTGCGTGACGTCTCGTATGGAACGCCGCAGCCTGATCAACAGCGACATCGGGGCGGTAAAAGGCCTCTTCTTTAAAGTGTTCCGTCTCGAGTCGCAGTTTGAAGCTTTTATGACAACGAAAGGTCTGAACCGAACTCAACGGGTGTGCCCCATTTTAGTATACTGGCATCAATACGCTGCGACGTTTAATAGTCGCATTTTCCGGTCAGCGNGAGTGTTCCGTTGCTCAGGCTCGCTGTGAGGCTTTCCTCATCCACTGGCTGATCCCAGAGGACGTCTGATGTGCCGTAATACAGTATACAATGCCTGGTGCTGGCCAATTTAGCCGCTTGCAGAGCCCCTGAAACCCCTTGATCTGCGCGCCCGACTTTGACCGCAATCGTCTGACGGNTACGCCGTGTTGATTTCAGNGAGGTTGGATAATAGTTGCCGTCAAANAGTACCCGGTTTTTCCCAAATCCGCCCCCGTCTTTGCTGCATCCGCCGATGCCNAGGCTCACCGCTGTTCCAAGAACCAGTATTTTTGCCAATTTCNCTGTGGTTTTAGCTGTGGCGGAAAGATCTGCGCACCATTGCTTTGTGTNCAGCAACGCGGCTGTGTTTCGTTGCAGGATAAGGTTGATAGGCTTTATCATTCAGACTGTCCCAATACTTGTTTTAGTGATTTTTTGACTAAAAGTGTGTATCACATCGCGCAGCAAACCGATATGTTTGTTTTCTTTTTAGACCTTTGCCTGCTGTTTNCGGCATGGATATTTCGATATGGTTGCTGTTTCAGTATGCACCCGTTGGTCAACCAGATACCTTTCACCCGTCCTATCAAATTAGGTTTGATTTTCAAGGCATGACTCAAACTAACCGGGACATATAGGTGCCATCTTGTGATAAGGCTAAGAGCTGTGGACCAATGCTCTGGTAAAGACCGCATTATCCACATTGCCGCCTGAAATAATTGCGATTACCGCAGGTCCCTCAATTTTTTTGGGGTGGAATAGCGCTGCTGCCAGTGCAACNGCGCCACCGGGTTCGACCACCAGTTTGAGCCTTTGAAATGCCACCGCCATTGCCTGCAGCGCCTCGGTTTCTGTGACCACAAGCCCCGGACCGCAAAGGCGGTGCATAATTGGAAAGGTCAATTCCCCCGGCTGTGGCGTGACAATCGCGTCACAAAGGCCACCAGCCATTTGTGTGTTGCGCTGGATNTGGCCGCTGGCAAGAGATCTGGCTGTATCATCAAAACCTTCGGGTTCGCAGGGGCGAGCCCGCAATTCCGGCGCGGACGCCTCAAGTGCCAGCGCGATGCCCGAGGTCAAGCCACCGCCGCCGCAGCACACCAGCACATCGGCGTTTGTCACGCCGGCGGCTTGGGCCTGTGCGGCCAGTTCTAACCCGATAGTGCCCTGACCGGCGATCACTTGCGGTTCGTCATAAGGTTTGATCAACGTTAAACCGCGCTGCCGTGATAAGGTGTCACCCAGCGCTTCGCGGCTTTCATTGGCTCGATCATAAAGCACCACCTCGGCGCCTAGCGCGCGGGTGTTGGCGATTTTTAACTGGGGTGCGTCGGAGGGCATGATAATCACCGCCGGACAGCCATGCTGCCGCGCCGCCAAAGCAATGCCTTGGGCGTGATTTCCAGAGGAAAACGCAATTACACCTTTTTCCCTCTCGGTCGGGTCCAGCGCGGAAACAGCCGAGAAGGCTCCGCGATATTTGAAACTACCGGTTTTCTGCAGGCATTCGGGCTTCACCAAGACCTGCCGACCGGCGATTTCATCCAAAAAAGGTGACGACAGTAAGGGGGTTCTGACGGCGCGGCCCTCAAGACGTTCAGCGGNTGCNNTGATTAGACCAATATTCATGGGGAATCTTTTACCTTTGAAAGCGAGACGCGTCGCGTGTTTACAACGAGGGTATTAAATTAGGNATCGGGCGCAGATCGTTAAGGACATGGCGCGGCCTCCAGGGTAGGCGATCGATCGGGTCGTTGTTTCGATTGACCCACGCGGTGGTAAAGCCATAGCCCGTAGCGGCTGCAGCGTCCCAGCCGTTGGAAGAAACAAACAAAACCTCATCCGAGCAGCAATTGAACCGTGCCGCAACCAGATCATATACCGCTGCCGCGGGTTTGAAGATACCAACGGATTCGACTGATAAGACATCGTCAAGTACCGCTTCTAACTCGGCCGATCGCACGGCGCCTTGCAACATTTCAGGCGATCCGTTCGATAAAATCGCGGTGTTGAGGCCAGCAGTTTTGAGGTGTGACAAAACTGTGGGGACTTCGGGATAAGCCGATAATTCCCAATAGAGCGCCAAGAGGCGNTCGCGCAAGGGAGCATCGTTTTCTAGTTTGTTTGCTTCAAGCGCCCAGTCAAGGCCATCTTGGGTAACCTGCCAAAAATCTGTGTGCGCTCCGGTCACCGCGCGCAGCCAAGTATATTGTAATTGCTTAAGCCGCCAATCTTCGGCCACTTNTGGCCAATGNGGCGTGAAGCTTTNATAATCGGGTTCTGCGGCGGCTTGGCGGGCGGCGGCAGCGACATCAAACAAGGTGCCATAGGCGTCGAAAATACAGGTGGTGATGGGCATGGGTGCTCTCCTCAGGCCGTGTCACTGTGACATGGCGGTCGCCTGTACGAAAGCAAAAACAGTCATACTTTCTGGACAAACCGCCAGAGGTTGACCCGGGCGGCCCGACGGCCTGTNGCTCTAATTGGTGTCGATCTGCAGCAGAACCGCGCCAGAGCGCTTTCCAGCCTCGACGGCGGCATGTGCCGCCCCACAGTCTGAGAGCGCGAAACGCGCATGGATATCGGGCTTCAAGGCCCCATCCATAAAGGCTTGGTGCAGGTGNGCAATGGCAAGTTTGCGCTGTTCCCAAGGCAGGCAATAGATCAACACAATGTCTAAAGTGATGGCGCGGAAAAGATACGCACCGAAAGAAAAACGTGGCGACATATCAAGCGCTGACCCATAGGCTGCGATCGTACCGTTGGTTTTNACCACCCGCCCCAGCAGGTCGGCGTTGCGACCAAACTCGACCTCGACGGCACGGTCTACGCCGTTGCCTTGGGTGGCTTCATTGATCTGTGTGGCCAGATCTGGGCTGGCATAATCAAACACCGCATCAGCGCCTGCGGCGCGCACGCGGTCGAACCCCTCGGGTGCGGCGGTNGCGATTATTTTTGCCCCNCCCCATTTGGCCAGTTGCACTGCGTTATGGGCCACTGCTCCCGCGCCACCACTNATCAACAGGGTCTGACCTGCGATCTCGCCACCTCCGAATACACAATGTGCGGCNGTCAGCCCGGGAATACCCAGTGTGGCCCCAGCGTCGAAACTCATTTCGTCAGGCATTGTCACAGCCTGTTCGGAATCTAGCGCGATATAGTCTGCCGCAGTGCCGTAAGCGCGCTGCCATTGACCATTCCAGATCCACACCCTTTCACCAACACGGTGCGGATCAATCCCGTCTCCGACCGCNTCGATAATGCCGGAGCCGTCGCTATGCGGGATGACTGTTTCAAACGCAGGTTTTGTGATCCCAGGTCGCGTGCCAGCGCGTGCTTTNACATCAGACGGGTTGACCCCCGAGCGCATCAAACGCACCAATACTTGCCCTGACGCGGGGGTGGGCATCGGCATATCGATTGATTTCAAAACATCNCTTGCGGTGCCAAACACCGAATATCCAATGGCCTTCATGTCGGTGCTGCTTTCGGCTTAATTTGCAAGTCTCTTGCGCAGGCGTATGACCACATCTACTTTTGCGATTTCCATCCCGGCCGGGGCTTCGGGTAAGTTCGCAATGTCGAGTTGATCAGCCGGAGCATCCGTCAGTCGACCTTCGTCTTCCCAAAAGAAATGCGGGTGGTCATGTGTTTTAGTGTCAAAGTAACTTTTCGACCCGTCAACGGTAACTTCCTGCATTAAACCGGCCTCGCAAAAGGCTTTCAAAGTGTTGTATACGGTTGCCAAGGAAACGCTGTCACCATGTGATTGCACCGCCTCGTGTAGGCTTTCTGCCGTCACATGCCGATCGTTNCCGTCCCCAACCAGCACTGTGGCAAGCGCCAGTCGTTGTCGCGTTGGCCTCAGGCCGCCACGTATCANCCAGTCAGTGCCTAGATTTGTTCTCGGTGCTGTCATTGCTCTCGCCGGTTTTCGNTNTAANCTNCCTTATAAAGCCCGAAGGTATCAATTATCAATTGAAATCGGCATGGCAGGTTGCCGCATTGTTTAAAGCACGACCCTTGCATGCAGGTTTCGCCCAATGCTAGAGGGGATAAAACCCCGTTTGAGGAATGTATGACCATGGCTGACTTCCCGACCAGCTTCGATAAAGAAGATCTTTTAAAATGCGCCCGTGGTGAGCTTTTTGGCCCCGGTAACGCACAATTGCCCCAACCCCCGATGCTNATGATGGACCGGATTACCGAAATCAGCGGTGATGGTGGAACGCAGGGGAAGGGACATGTTGTCGCAGAATTTGATATTACGCCGGATCTTTGGTTTTTCGCCTGCCATTTTCCAGGCAACCCGGTGATGCCGGGGTGTCTTGGATTAGACGGGCTATGGCAATTGACGGGTTTCAACCTTGGGTGGCGCGGATGGCAGGGGCAGGGCTTTGCGCTTGGTGTGGGCGAGGTTAAATTGTCGGGAATGGTGCGGCCAGACCGCAAGATGATTCGCTATTTTGTCGATTTTACTCGGGTGATTGACCGCCGTCTGAAAATGGGTGTCGCCGATGGCAGGGTTGAGGCTGACGGCGAGGTAATTTATCAGGTTAAAGACATGAAGGTTGGATTGGCCATGGCCGAATAGTCCNGCGTCTGTCCAAACAGTATTGAAAACTGANATGAAAGACTGTCCACTGCGGCAGTCTGCCNGCGATTAAATAAGGAATGTGCCTATGCGCCGCGTTGTTGTCACCGGAATGGGAGTGNCCTCTTCCATTGGAACCAATACAGATGAGGTGCTGGCCTCACTGAAATCCGGGGCCTCGGGTATCACCGCCAATCCCGCAATGATCGAGCACGGGTTTCGCAGTCAGGTGGCNGGAAGCGTTGATTTGGCAGTGGCCGAGCATATTGATAAAAGGACTTTACGGTTTATGGGGCCGGGTGCTGCCTATGCTCATATCGCGATGAGCCAAGCAATCGCTGACGCGGGGCTTGAGGCGTCGGACATCTCAAACCCGCGTACCGGTTTGGTGGCAGGGTCCGGNGGTCCGTCAACCTCGGCGATGCTGGCCGCGCATCAGGTGGTGCTGAAAGCCGGAGCACCAAAGCGGATTGGTCCGTTNGCTGTGCCCAAATGCATGTCTTCGACGATTTCGGCAAATCTGAGCACGGCTTTCAAAATCAAAGGGGTGAATTATTCTATAACTTCGGCATGCTCGACAAGCCTACACTGCATTGGCAATGCCTCAGANCAGATTATGCTGGGAAAACAAGATGTGATGTTTGCTGGCGGNGGCGAAGAACTCGACTGGACGTTGTCTTGCCTGTTCGATGCGATGGGTGCGATGAGCAGCAAATACAATGACACGCCTGAGAAAGCCTCGCGTGCTTTTGATGCGGCCCGCGACGGCTTTGTGATTGCCGGCGGCGGCGGGATTGTGGTGCTCGAAGAGCTTGAGCACGCTAAAGCCCGCGGTGCTAACATTTACGGAGAAATCACTGGATACGGCGCCACATCGGATGGNCATGACATGGTCGCCCCCTCTGGCGAGGGTGGTGAACGGGCNATGCGGATCGCGTTGCAAAGCCTCGAGGCAGGTCGGAAGGTTGGCTATATCAACGCCCACGGGACATCNACNCCGGTTGGAGATGTGGGNGAGATCGAAGCGGTTCGTCGGGTNTTTGGCAGNGGAAACACACCGCCCGTCAGTTCAACCAAATCAATGACCGGCCACAGTCANGGNGCCACGGGCGCGCAGGAGGCAATTTATTGTTTGTTGATGCTTGAGCATGATTTTATTGCCCCGTCGATCAATGTGGAAACGCTAGATCCGGCGCTTGATGCGGCTGAGATTGCCACCCAGCGGATCGATAACGCCGGTCTGGATACGGTTATGACCAACAGTTTTGGTTTTGGCGGTACCAATGGTTCAATGTTGATTTCGAAATTTCAGGGATAATTCATTATGTCAGCATTGCTTGCCGGAAAACGTGGCCTGATTATGGGTGTCGCCAACGAACGTTCCATTGCTTGGGGCATCGCGAAAGCCATGTCTGAAGCCGGAGCAGAGCTGGCCTTTACCTATCAAGGCGAGGCTTTTGGCAAGCGTCTTGAGCCTTTGGCGGCCTCTCTCGGGTCAGATTTTATGGTGGACGTGGATGTGACCGACGATGCGTCGCTTGATGCGGCGTTCGCGCAACTGGGCGGGCGCTGGCCCTCCATTGATTTCTTGGTGCATGCGATTGCTTTTTCGGACAAAGCCGAACTCACTGGGCGGGTTCTAAACACTTCCAGAGATAATTTTAAAAACACGATGGATATCTCGGCGTATTCGTTTATCGAAGTGGCGCGTCGTGCGCATCCCTTGATGGTTGAGGCTGGCGGCAGTCTGATGTCGCTGACTTTTCAAGGCTCGCAGCGCGTTGTGCCCAATTATAACGTGATGGGCATTGCTAAGGCCGCACTTGAGGCGGCAACCCGCTATCTTGCCAATGACCTTGGCCCTGAAGGTATTCGGGTCAATGCAATCTCACCCGGGCCGATGAAAACGCTCGCGGGGGCTGCGATCGGTGGGGCGCGACAGACCTACAAGCACACCACCATGAACGCGCCTCTGCGTTCAAACGCAACGCTTGAGGCGGTTGGCGGCACAGCGGTTTATCTGGCTTCTGATGCCGGTGCCTTTACCACGGGTGAGGTTATTCGCGTTGACGGTGGCTTTCATATTTTGGGCATGCCGCAGCAAGAAAACCTCTAAAGCCGCTCTGCCTGGCACGGGCATTGAAGGCTAAAACCACTGGCCGGTTTCCATCAGGCCCAAAGCGAGCAATTGCTCAGAGTGCCATTTAAAAGGGACCGAATGGGGCCAGTCAAAGCGGTCAATTGCTGCGCAGCTGGCGGCATTTATTAGCAGGGCTTTAGCGGCGCGAAATGATAAGATGGCGGCGCTGGGACTGTTGTGCCAACGGCCGGTGTACGTGTTGTATTCGGGCTCATTGAACGTATCGTCGGGGTGCAGTTGCAGGCCCGGTTTCGATTTAAACAGGCCTACTCGGTCAATTTTACGCTGTGCGTTTGGCACGTATTGATCAAACCGCCAGCGAAGCCCGCCAAAAAAATCCAGCTGTCGCTCTTTGGGAAAATTGTGATTGTCGGGGTCAACCCGGGTCTGTGCGTAATACCCGCTGCTGTCGATCTGTGCAGTCTGTGTGCAAACTGCGTTTGGATTTTGGCTCAGATCGGCGGCATACAGATCGATTGTGTAGGTGAGCATCGCGGCGCGCTCTTCTTGAGTGTTGAACGCTAGAAGCTCGCGGATACTGCGGGTTTCGCAGAATGGATAAAACAGATATTCGGCGTTATAGCAGTAATACATCCAAGTATCTGGCGCCCAAAGGATAATGCGGTTGATTGCGCAAGTCACGGCCTCTTCGCTGTGTGTATCATAGCGAATACTGTGGACTTCGGGGGCAAAGCCATCGGGATGGGCAATGCCCTTTGGGACAAAAACCAATATTGAGCGAAAGCCACGCATTAGGTGATGGGCAATCGTGGAACGTATCTCGATGTCGTCTTCGACAAAAATCAGCGCAATCGGTCCCTGCGCAAGCCTGCGCTTTGAGAGCCGTAAAAAAGAGTTTAAGGTATCAAATTTCAAAATATTGCCCAATATGCGAGGCCGAACCTAAAAACCGCTGTGCCATTGCAACACACCGCTGTGGTAATGTAGGGGATAACTCTGAAATGATTCAAGGGATCTGGCTGTGACACAGAATAAAAAACTGTTCATAAAAACCTACGGCTGTCAAATGAATGTCTACGACAGTGAACGCATGGCCGAGGCGCTTGGCTCTGAGGGGTACGTTGAAACCAAAACGCCCGACGATGCAGACATGATTTTGCTCAATACCTGTCATATTCGGGAAAAAGCGGCCGAAAAAATCTATTCCGAGTTGGGACGTTATAAGGGATTTAAGGCGCAAAACCCAGATTTGAAAATTGGCGTGGCAGGCTGTGTAGCACAGGCCGAAGGCGCAGAGATCATGCGCCGCCAGCCGATGGTGGATCTGGTGGTTGGACCGCAGAGTTATCACCGGTTGCCGGCGCTTGAGGCCAAGGTTCGCGCTGGCGAAAAGGCGCTAGACACTGATTTTCCGGAAGAGGACAAATTCGAACATCTTAAAGCTCGCCCAAAGGCCAAACGTGCGCCAAGTGCGTTTCTGACCGTACAAGAGGGCTGTGATAAATTCTGTGCATTTTGCGTTGTGCCCTATACGCGTGGCGCAGAAGTAAGCCGTCCCGCCGACCGTGTCCTGACCGAGGCGCGCGATCTGGTGGCGCGCGGGGTGCGCGAAATCACCCTTTTGGGACAGAATGTAAACGCCTATCACGGGGCTGGTTCAGGCGGCAGTTGGACATTGGCCAAACTGATCTGGGCCCTCAATGATGTCGAGGGGCTTGAACGGATACGCTTTACCACCAGCCATCCAAATGACATGACAGATGAATTGATTGAGGCCCACGGCAACTGTCCGAAACTGATGCCCTATTTGCATCTGCCGGTGCAATCTGGGTCTGATAAAATTCTCAAACGGATGAACCGCAGCCATACCACTGAAAGCTATCTTGATGTGGTGGCGCGTCTGCGCGCGGCCCGCCCCGATATTTTGTTATCTGGCGATTTTATCGTCGGCTTTCCCGAGGAAACCGAAGAGGATTTCCAGGCGACGCTGGATTTAATCAAAGCGGTAGAATATGGGCAGGCGTATTCGTTTAAATATTCCACTCGCCCGGGTACCCCTGCAGCTGAGCGCCCACAGTTGCAGGAAGAAGTGAAATCAGAACGCCTGCAAAGGCTGCAGGCCCTGCTCAGCGAGCAGCAAAAAAATATTCAGCTGTCTATGGTGGGCCGTGAGGTGAAAGTCTTACTTGAAAAGCCCGGTCGTTTAGAGGGCCAGATGGTTGGCAAGTCGCAATATCTGCACGCCGTCCATGTGACTGGATCTGGTGGCAATATCGGCGATATCGTGCGTGCGCGGGTCCTCAATAGCGAGAAAAATTCACTGGGCGGGGCCTGTGTGGAATAACCGCAGCGGCAAGATGAAAGTTTTATTTGTAGCGCTATCGCTTTTGCCGATAATCCGTCGTAACTTTGCATTAGGCAATCAAGGAAATTGTGCCTTGTTTATTGGGAGAAATGAGTGACCACGCAGAACCCAACAAGCCCGTCTACGAAAGATGGTTTGAAAGAATCGTTAATTGAATTTCCTGACAATAGACTGTTGATTGATTTATGTGGCGCCTACGATCAACATCTAGCAGCGATCGAAAAAGCTTTAGACGTTCAAATTATCCGTCGCGGCAACCAGTTGGCTATATTGGGATCGGCTGCGGGCCTTGACGAGGTGACAGAGATCTTAAAAGCGCTCTATCAGCGGCTTGAGGCCGGACGCACAATCGAGCCAGGTGATATCGACCGTGAATTGCGGATGCAGGGTGATGGAGAAAACTGCGTTGATCGCAAAGTTGATCAACTGGAAATGTTTTCTGGCGAAAAATTTGAGATCAAGACCCGCAAGAAAATTATAGAGCCGCGCACGGATGCGCAAAAAGCATATGTCGCTTCGCTCTTCTCAAATGAGCTGGCCTTTGGGATTGGTCCCGCCGGCACGGGAAAGACCTATTTGGCGGTTGCAGTTGGGGTCTCAATGTTCATTGCGGGTAAAGTTGATAAGATCATCCTGTCGCGGCCGGCGGTCGAGGCGGGGGAAAAGCTGGGCTATCTTCCTGGAGATATGAAAGAAAAGGTCGACCCCTACATGCAGCCGCTCTACGACGCTTTGGATGATTTCATTCCAAGTAAACAGTTGGCACGGCTGTTTGAGGAAAAGCAGATCGAGATCGCGCCACTTGCCTTTATGCGTGGTCGTACGTTGTCAAATGCGTTTGTGGTGCTAGACGAAGCACAGAACGCCACCTCAATGCAAATGAAAATGTTTCTGACCCGTCTGGGAGAGGGGAGCCGTATGGTGATCACTGGCGATCGCAGTCAGGTCGATCTGCCACGGGGGGTCACCTCAGGTCTGGCTGATGCAGAAAGACTATTGCACTCGATCGAAAAAATCAGTTTTAATTATTTCACGTCTAAAGATGTGGTGCGCCATCCGCTTGTGGCGGCGATCATTGACGCCTATGAGGCGGACACGCCGCGCTGAATTTGCGGTGACTGCACTTGATGCGGTACACAGGGGTAAAAAGGCGTCGGTTGTTTTCGGCGCAGCAGGGATATGACAGTAGATATCATCATAGAAGATGCGCGCTGGGATCAGCTTGGACTGGCTGATCTGGCTCAAACAGCGGCAAAGGCAGCACTGGAATATTTCGCGCTGGACCCAGCGTGTTTCTCCATCTCGGCGCTGGGCGGAAATGATGCCAGAATTGCCGAGCTTAATGCCAGTTTCAGGGGCAACGCAGCAGCCACAAATGTGCTGTCATGGCCGTCATTAGAGCGCGCTGCACCTCATCCGGGAGGGCGGCCTCTTTTGCCTCGGGCAGAAGAGACATCCGAACTTGGTGATATTGCGCTTGCCTATGAAACCTGTCACCGCGAGGCTGCTCTGGCAGAACGGTTGCTGTCGGATCATGTTTTGCATCTATTTGTACATGGAATTCTTCATCTTTTGGGGTACGATCATTTAAATGATCAAGACGCAATGCTAATGGAGAGCATAGAGATTGAAATTTTGAAGGTGCTTGGGGTTGAGAACCCCTATAATGATCGAGGCGATATGCTGGGTATTTTGGAAAGATAACATGGACGCGAACGACGGCTCATCTGGTGTAACGCAGCCAGCGCAAGACGAGGATGACACGGATCAAAACACCGGACTTTTGGGGCGATTGGCAGCGGCTTTTCGACCGCTCGCGACAGACGAAGCCGAGCAAGACGCCGATGTGATCAGTCCCTCCAGCGCCCGCCATGGCATGGTAAATTTGCGCCGTATGCGGGTGGAGGATGTAGCCATTCCTAAAGCCGAGATCGAGGCGGTTCCGGAACAGATTGAAATAGAAGAACTGGTACATAAATTTCGTCAGACTGGATTTACCCGCCTTCCGGTATTTTCCGGCACGCTGGACACACCAAATGGTTTTGTACACCTGAAAGACTTGGCTTTGAGCCATGGCTTTAACGAAAGCGACCGCCCTTATGATTTGGCCAAAATGTTGCGGCCGTTATTATTTGTGCCGCCGTCGATGTCGATCGGTGTACTGTTGACCAAAATGCAGGCTGAGCGTCGGCATATGGCGCTGGTGATCGACGAATATGGTGGTGTAGATGGCCTTGTGACGATTGAGGACCTGATTGAACAGGTCATAGGCGAAATTGAAGATGAGCATGACAGCGAGGACGATGTCTTTTGGTCACAGGAAAAACTGGGGCAATATATGGCTCTGGCCAAAGCACCGCTTGATGCGTTTGAGGCTGATGTTGGCGTTTGCCTGACCGATGCTGAGGATCTGGATACCGAAGAGATCGAAACATTGGGCGGACTTGTGTTTATGCTGGCTGGCCAGGTGCCGGCGCGGGGCGAAGTCGTCATGCATCCCGACGGGACCGAATTCGAAGTGATCGAGGCAGATCCGCGCCGGATTAAACGTCTGCGGGTGCGTCTGAGCGAGCAGAATGCGGCCAAATAGAACGGCGCCAGACTTGCTGAATCATCTGGTGCTTTGGCTTTCAAGCGGACATATCTCACGGCGCGCCACGGTGGCAGCAGGCGCAGGTGGCGTCATGGCACTTGGCCATCCGCCGTTCGATTGGCTGGCTATTGGGCTATTTGGCCTCGTGCTTTGCGGGGTCATCTTTCTTGGTGCGAACGGTGTCCGGCAGGCGGCCTGGATTGGATGGTGGTGCGGCTTGGGCTATTTTGCAGTGCTGTTGCACTGGGTTGTTGAGCCCTTTCTTGTCTATCCCGAACAAGATGGATGGATGGCGCCATTTGCTTTGTTTTTTCTGTCTGGCGGGTTGGCTCTGTTCTGGGCTGCGGCCTTTGCGTTTGCCCGGCGGTTTGCCAGCCTTGTTGTGCTCTGCCTTGCCCTGACGGTGGCCGAGGGTCTACGAAGCTATGTGCTAACCGGCTTTCCCTGGGGTCTGATTGGCTATGTTTGGCTGAACAGTCCCGTCTCTCAACTGGGCGCTTGGGTTGGGCCGCATGGTTTGACTTTATTGACCCTGACGTTGGTCTTTTTACCGCTCGCGGTGCTTCGCGCAACGCGGTCTTGGACGGCGCTTGCCGTCCTTTTAGGGGGTGGTCTTGCTGTATTAGTCTTGGGGTACTGGCAAGGCCAAGATCCCGCGCCAAGGATGACGGATACAACCTTGCGTTTAATACAGCCAAATGCCGCTCAAGATCAAAAATGGCGTCCGGAAAACCGTGAGTTGTTTTTCCAACGGCAGTTGGGATTTACCCGACAAGACCCACGCCCGGATCTGATCGTCTGGCCTGAAACTGCGATCCCGGTTCTGTTGAATGATGCTGATGACGTGTTGGCGCAGATTGCCACGACGGCAAATGGGACAACGGTGGTCTTGGGTGCACAGCGCTATGATGCTTGGGGTTATTATAATTCACTGGCGGTCCTTGATCCAAGGGGGCAGATATCCCACCGATATGACAAACATCACTTGGTCCCATTTGGCGAATATATTCCTTTTTTGGGTTTGTTTGGCATCCTAGGTGGGGGCCTCGCCGCTCAATTTGGCGGGGGATATCAGCCAGGGGCTGGGCCAGCGGTTCTTGCGGTTGATGGGGTGGGAAAATTCCTGCCGCTGATTTGTTATGAACTGGTTTTTCCGCATGAAATTGGCTCAGTCTCGCAGAGGGCGGACTTTATGCTGCAGATTACCAATGATGCTTGGTTTGGCACATTCTCAGGCCCGTATCAGCATTTGGCACAGGCGCGGATGCGGGCGATCGAGCAGGGCCTGCCGATGGTGCGGGCCGCAAATACTGGTGTGTCGGCCGTAATTGATGCCAAGGGCAAGCTGCTTCAACACCTNCCGTTGGGGCAGGCAGGCTATCTCGATGCCGTGCTGCCGGCACCTGGGCCACCGACGGTTTACAGNCGCTTTGGTGATGGGCTGGTTTTTCTTTTGCTGGGCTTANTTGCTGTGGGNTATNTTNNGTGCCGCAGAGGCTTTGGTGATTGACCTTCNAAAGCATGCGCTTTACTGCATGGCANTCTAANGCCACAACGGCTTCCTGGCGTGGCAATTTTTNTAATGGAGCGTTTAAATGTCCCGTCAAAACTATATATTCACCTCTGAATCTGTTTCAGAGGGCCACCCCGATAAGTTGTGCGACCGCATTTCTGATGCTGTGCTTGATGCCTTTCTTNAAGAAGAGCCCGAGGCGCGGGTGGCCTGCGAAACATTTGCCACAACCAACCGGGTGGTGATTGGCGGGGAAGTCGGTTTGTCCTCAAAGGAGAAACTCACCGAGTATATGCAGAGTATTGAGGCGATNGCGCGGGAATGCATCAAAGACATCGGCTATGAGCAGGATAAGTTCCATCATGCCACTTGCGAGGTGACAAACCTTTTNCATGAACAATCGGCGCATATCGCACAGGGTGTCGATGCGTCGGGTCCCAAAGACGAAGGCGCCGGTGATCAGGGGATCATGTTTGGTTATGCGACCAACGAGACCGAGCATTTGATGCCGGCACCGATCCAATATGCCCATGCCATTCTGCGGCGCTTGGCCGAGGTGCGCAAAGACGGCACCGAACCCAGCCTGCGACCCGATGCAAAATCTCAGCTGTCGGTGATTTATGAAAATGGCAAACCGGTAGGTGTCAGTTCGATCGTGCTGTCAACCCAGCACGCAGATGTCAGCCAGACCAGCGATGATATTCGCGCCATTGTCGAGCCCTATATCCGCGACGTGTTGCCATCTGATTGGATTACCGAAGCCACCGAATGGTGGGTGAACCCAACGGGGGTCTTTGTCATTGGCGGGCCCGACGGGGACGCCGGCCTGACCGGTCGCAAGATTATNGTCGACACCTATGGTGGGGCCGCACCGCATGGCGGNGGGGCGTTTTCCGGCAAGGATCCGACCAAGGTGGATCGNTCGGCGGCTTATGCGGCGCGCTATCTGGCAAAGAACGTCGTCGCCGCTGGGATGGCTGAACGCTGTACGATTCAGNTGAGCTATGCGATTGGCGTGTCGAAACCGCTGTCGATCTATGCCGATACGCACGGCACTGGCGAGTTGGATGCCGCCGAGATCGAACGCGCCGTTGCCAGTTGTATGGATTTGACCCCGCGTGGTATTCGAGAGCATTTGCAGATGAATAAACCGATCTATCAGCGCACAGCGGCCTATGGTCATTTTGGTCGTGCACCGGAAGAAGACGGCGGCTTCAGCTGGGAACGCACGGATTTGGCTGAAAAACTGCGGGCGGCTGTTTAGTTGCCCCAATCTGAGGTCCATCAGTTTGGCCGCAAACGATTCGCTTTTTTGCTCTAGAAAAAAGCTAGCGTTTTGTTCTTGCGCGCCGTAACTGGTTCTTTTGATGTCGTCTTACCATGGGCATTCTTCGTGTGTATTGAACCTGCGCGGCCAAGCGGGTAAAGCCCTGTCCATGACCAAAGACACGCATCCCTCTGGCGCCCCTTGGCGAAATTTTTATGGTCGTTTCAAAGGCAAATCTCTGCGACCTGCGCAGGAAATTTACCTGCGCGAAGATCTGCAGGCCCTCTCGCCCGGAGCGGTCTCTTGGGAGGACAATCCAACCCGCAAATTACTGGATCTTGAGAGAATGTTTGACGGGCGGGATGTGTGGTTGGAAATCGGCTTTGGCGGAGGTGAGCATCTGGTGCATCAGGCGCTGCAAAATCCAGATGTTGGCATTATTGGCTGCGAACCGTTTATCAATGGGGTGGCCATGCTCCTTGGCAAAGTCCGCGAATCTGGGGTGCGCAACCTGCGTATCTATCCCGGTGATGTGCGCAATATGTTCGACATTTTGCCACCCGCGAGCATTGACCGGGGGTTTTTGCTCTATCCTGACCCTTGGCCCAAAGCACGCCACCACCGTCGGCGGTTCGTCACGCCGGAATATCTGCAGCCGCTGGCCAAGGTGATCAAACCCGGGGCGATGTTTCGCGTGGCGACTGATATACCTGATTATGTACGCCAGACGCTGGAACAGGTCCCGCGGCATGGATTCGAATGGTTAGCCCAGGCGCCTGCCGATTGGCGTCAGCCTTGGCCGGACTGGATTTCGACGCGGTATGAGCAAAAGGCGCTGCGTGAAGACCGCGTGCCGCATTATCTGAGTTTTCGGCGCCGCTAGACGCGCCGTATCCTGTGCGGTATCAGCACAGACGAAGAGGAGTTCTAAAGATGTCCAGCACTGGTATGCCGATTGTAATGTCATCACAAAAATGTGGGCCGCTGACCGGAGAGGCGCATGTTCCGGGTGATAAATCGATTTCGCACCGCGCGTTGATACTGGGCGCTTTGGCGGTCGGCGAGACCAAAATTACCGGCCTTCTGGAGGGTGAGGATGTGCTGGACACCGCTAAGGCAATGCGCGCATTTGGCGCTGAAGTTATTGATCACGGCGGTGNCACATGGTCGGTGCATGGCGTTGGTGTTGGCGGGTTTGCTGAGCCCGAGCAGGTGATTGATTGTGGCAATTCCGGCACCGGAGTGCGCCTGATAATGGGGGCGATGGCCACCACGCCNATCACCGCGACCTTCACGGGTGATGCCAGTTTGAATAAACGGCCAATGGCGCGGGTTACCGACCCCATCCAAACCTTGGGTGCGCAGGCATATGGCCGTGCGGGCGGACGTCTGCCTATGACCATTGTGGGTGCCGCAGATCCNGTGCCGCCGCGCTATACCGTGCCGATGCCGTCCGCTCAGGTGAAATCAGCGGTGTTACTTGCGGGGCTGAACGCNCCGGGCGATACTGTGGTGATTGAGAAAGAGGCGACCCGCGATCATACCGAGCGGATGCTGTCGGGCTTTGGGGCAACGATTACCACTGAGGAAACCAACGAGGGGCGNGTGATAACGCTTGTGGGCCAGCCCGAATTNCAGCCGCAAGTGATTGTGGTNCCGCGCGATCCCTCNTCGGCTGCATTTCCGGTCTGTGCGGCGCTGATCACCGAAGGCTCTGACGTTGTCATCCCGAACATTGGCTTGAACCCGACGCGGGCAGGGCTGTTCACCACTCTGCGTGAGATGGGCGCTGATCTGAGCTATGAGAACCCNCGCGAGGANGGGGGCGAACCGGTNGCGGATTTGCGCGCACGCTATTCGCCAGCCATGCAGGGCATCGAGGTCCCGCCAGAGCGTGCGGCATCGATGATCGATGAATACCCCATCCTGTCGGTGGTTGCTGCGTTTGCCAAGGGCACGACAGCCATGCGTGGGGTGAAAGAACTTAGGGTGAAAGAAAGCGATCGGATCGAGGCGATGGCGTCTGGTTTGCGNGCCAATGGTGTTGAGGTNGAGGATGGGCCNGATTGGTGGATCGTGCATGGTAAGGGCATGGGGCAGGTTCCTGGTGGGTCNCGNTGTGACACGCATCTCGACCACCGNATCGCGATGTCATTTTTAATTTTGGGCATGGCATCGCAAGCGCCNGTCAGCATTGANGACGGCAGCCCAATTGCCACATCTTTTCCGATTTTTGAGACGCTAATGGCGTCTTTGGGCGCAAAAATTACCCGTCTGCCGTGACGGTATTAGAATTTACAAACCAACTCAGCATTGGCCATCAGCTTGTGCCGCCGCTCTGCAGGAGACTTAGATGAGTTTTACCGTTGCGATTGATGGGCCGGCAGCAGCGGGTAAGGGTACNTTGGCCAAACAACTCGCTGCGCATTTTAGTATGGCCCATCTGGATACGGGATTGTTNTACCGCGCGGTGGCGCGNCAGGTGCTGGCAGGCAGCGATCCNGTGGCGGCGGCGGNGTCATTGCAGGCTGAAGATCTTGATCCAANGGGTCTNTACACACCCGAGGTGGCGCAGCAGGCCAGTCGGGTGGCCGTGCTTGCCGAGGTGCGCTCGGCGCTGGTGGCCTTTCAACGCAACTTTGCCCAGCGCGCGGAGGGGGCGGTATTGGATGGCCGTGATATTGGTACGGTGATCTGTTGTGATGCCAAGGTGAAACTGTTTGTGACAGCGCGCGCCGAAGTGCGCGCCGAGCGACGGTATCTTGAACTCAAAGCCAAGGGTGCAGACGTCAGCCGTGCGCAGGTTCTGGCTGATGTCAACGAACGCGATGCCCGTGATCAGGGTCGCAAAGAGGCGCCATTGCGTGCGGCGTCAGATGCAATCGTGATTGATACCTCTGATTTGAGTGTTGAGGCGGCATTGGATCTTGCGATCGCCGAAGTGGCGCAAAAATGGACTTTTGGCGANAGTCGNNACNATAAAANNTAGACGGTTTTTCCCGGACGAAATGGCATATTTAACNGCGCTNCCTCGTTCAAATGACCAGTGCATTTNACACGATCAANACTATTGCATTCATCCGTAAAATTCGCGTTTGTGTTCCTAACTGAATAGCAATCAGACTGTATGGAAAATTGCTTTGTGCTAGAAAGTTTGTGCTGTGCTTGCCACTCTGGATTTTANGAACAAAGCCATAACCGCTGGGATTTTCATNCCCTAAAGCTTGACGACGGTCACTGTAAACGGCTTACTCTCCAAGAGATGGACCCGTCTGAGCGCCNGAGCGANTACGTGTGTGTCCTGCCCTGCATTGTGNTTAGAGCTTGGAACGCGACCACAGTNAGACTTGATCGAGACCTCACGCGCCAAGTGCGGCCTTTTCGTCAGCATTTGTGCCAAATTGCGGCAGATCTGCGACTGACTTGCCGTGCGCGGCCATCAAAGTGTCACGCACATAGGCGATATGGGCGGTTTCTTCGATAATTTCAGCCAGATACTGCGCTTTCATCAANGTTGTGCCCACACCAATTGTGCCGTGGTTCGCCAACACCGCCGCGACAATTTCAGGGTCTTGGAAGATAGGGCTGATTTCCCTGTCGGTCTGTGGGCCCCCCATTGGCGACAGNGGGATCAACGGCATGCGCCCAATTTTTTCAATCGTTTGCACGGTCAGGCATGGGATTTCCAGACCGGCGCTGGCATAGCCTGTGGCCCAGGGGCTGTGGCAATGCACGACNGCGCGAATATCGTCACGGATACGATAGAGATCAAGGTGAAAGCCCAGGTCTTTGGACGGCTTGAAAGGGCCGTCTTCGATTGTGCCGTCCANATGGACCACTTGCAGATTGTCACGGGTGCATTCGTTAAACCCGATGCCTGAGGGCTTAATCACAATGGCATCGATGGTGTCGAGCCGAACCGACAGGTTGCCGCCAGCATTGGTTTGTAGTCGCAAGTCAAAGCATCGTTTTGCGGTGGCAATCAGGGCGTCTTTTTTAGCAGTCAAATCAGTTGGTATGCTCATAGAAATTGGTCCAATGTCAGCGTTTTCAGTACAGTTATAATTTTGTCAGTGACGGCGGGGGCAGAGATGTGCTCAGGCAAGATATGAAGCGCAATCTCGGCCTTCAGCTTNCTGCGCGCCACATCGAGAAAGATCTGGCGCAGTTCTGGGTCTTCGATTGCGCCGCCAAGACAGTCTTGATGGGAAAACCCNCCCATCGGCACGATTANNGCGCGAGGCCCGGTCGCGTTATTTAAGGCGTCGATCAATTTGGACGCCATCTGTGTCATTTCATCCGGATTCAGTTTTGCGTGGGTGAAATAAGTTGAATGAGCATAGTGCGGGCGTTGCAGGTAGTTTGAGGGAACGAGAGCGGCTGCTCCCAGTCCAAGAAAATTTAACCCTCCGGGCAGGACAATGCGCGGAAGCGCCCCCGCTGATGTAAACCTGCCTGCCATTGGCACGTGATCGCCTGTGAGCTCTAGTCTGGTCAACTCATGCGGGGTAAGGTCAATGATCGCATGAAAAGCCCCTTGGTTGGCAAAGCGTGTAAAGGCTGCGCCGCCATAGCCGTTCGAATGAAACACGGTCGTCTCTTGTCCGCGTTGGCCAAGCCGTTTGACCAATGGTGCGACTGCGGCCTCAGTTGCGCCCATGGCCGTAATGCCAACCGAGGATACAGGCGGGTCGGCATCGTGTGTGCGTGTGCTGCTGCAAAGGCCGACGGTCATGGCGGCCGTGTTGTCCAAAACTTGGCGCAAAGTGGCGTTGAGTCCGCAGATATCGGCCAGAGTTGGCACTAAAATGATCGAATTATCTGCAATGGCACCGCGTGGATCAAACGGCAGAGTGGTCACCAGCAGCTTGGGGAAGGTAACGGGCAGGGCGCGCAGTACCTGTAAAATCACCTCGCCACCGGTTCCGCCCCCAATGCCAATAGTGACGTCTGTATTGGTCTCAACCGCTGCGGCAACATCATCCCAAACCCGCGCAACGGTGGNTTGCATAGCGGCAATTTTATCGCTTCCCCCNAGGGTTTTTCCGCCNGTTTCCAGTGATATATCAATCGTGCGCACTGTCGCGCCATGATCGGTGAGGCGCCGGGTTAGATACGCGGCTTCGTCTGCTTTGGTCGCAAGGGTCGCCAAGAGCAAAACGGTTCCGGTCATTTGTCTAGCCTTTTACTGCGCCAGCGGTCATGCCGGTGATGATTTGCCGGGATGCGAACAGTGTAAAGATAATCGGTGGAATGGCCAGCAGCATGCCAGTGGCCATGATGACCCCCCATTCGACATTGAATTCTGACATATTATTCACGATTAAAATCGGCACGGTTTTTGTGTCCCGGTCCGATAGGGCTGAGGCTAGTAAATATTCGTTCCAAGCAATACGAAACGTAAAGATTGCTGCGGCGGCAAGTCCGGGTTTGATCAGGGGAAGAACAATTTGGAAAAAGACCTGAAAAGGCCCCGCACCATCCACCCGCGCCGCCTCTTCCAAGCTGCGCGGCACCTGCACGATAAAACTTTGTAAAATCCAGATCACAAATGGCAGGTTCATTGCGACATAAATCAAGATGATACCAGAATGTGTTCCGGCCAGACAAATATCACCACGCCCCCCGAAGGTGTCGCGGATCAGTTCACCCAGCCAGAACTTTTTGCTGATGCAAAACTCGTTATTCCAAAGACCAAAAACGGGCACCAACAAAACAGCAGGGGGCACCATGCGCACCATCAATGTCGTTAATGATGCCGTATCGCGCCCCATAAATCGAAATCGCACCAATGCGTAGGCGGCCATGCACCCGATGATCAGGGTCAGTGCCGTAGACACCAGTGCGATGATCAAAGAATTTACAAANGCACCGCCAAATTTCAGAGCACAGAANTCTAGGTGCTCGGGTTCGTACCACAAGACATCNCAAAGTGCGGTTTCATAATTCTGGATNGTTGGCAAAAANAACAATCCCGAGGTGCCCCCGATAATGTCGACATCCAGTTTAAACGAATTGGTGAACATCAACACAATGGGTCCCACAGCCATGAAAATCAGGGCGACCAGCAAGGCATAAAAGGCAGGGTTTTGACGGTCGTGATCCATGGNCTAGCCTTCTTCTTGGATTTGGCGGGCTTGCCGCGCAGCGCGGGCTTCTTGCAAGCGGGTNATGGCAAACATCCCCAAGGTTAGAATTAACAAAAGGAGTAGCAGATAATTTGACATGGCGGCTGCAACGCCCAATTCGCGAAATTCTGTTGCGGTGCGTGAAATGCGCAGTGCGATAATTTCGGTGGACAGGCCGGGGCCGCCTTCGGTCATGACCAAAATTACCTCCAAGACCTTAAATGCATCAATGAGACGCAAAAGCCCAGTTACAATNAGCACCGGCATCATCAGTGGCAGCTTGATGTATCTGATCTGCTGCCATCCGGTAGCACCATCNATCTTGGCTGCCTCTAAAGCGGAGCGGGGCAGGGATTGTAACGCCGCTAGTGATAAAATGAAAATAAACGGGGTCCATTGCCAGATATCAGCGATAATCACAGACAATAGCGCGTGCTGTCCGAGCCAATCTACGCTCTCAAACCCCATGGATTTCAGGGTTTTGTTAATCGTCCCAACCGTGGGNTGGTACATATANCGCCACATCAAGCCAACAACCACGGGTGCAATCATCATCGGCAGGATAAATAATGTGCGCAGTACCGACATGCCCCGAATGTTGCGGTCCAGCAGCAAAGCCAAGCCAACACCGATCGCAAGTTCCGCTGTGACCACCGCAAAAGCAAACGTCAAGGTGACAGACAGGCTTTCCCGAAAGGCAGGGTCAAAGAATAGCGTGATATAGTTTTTAAGGCCTACAAATTCAGTTTCAGAAATATTTTGGCTGGGNTCCCAAGCTCGAAACGACCCATAAATCATATACGCAAGCGGGTAGAGTAACGCCAGACCCATAATAATGGCAGCGGGAGCCATGAACACATAAGGTGTCATCCGGTTTAAATTTTGGGCTTTCACATCATGCTCCGACTATTGGGGATTGCGCGACCCGCAGGGATCGGGTCGCGCTGTGGATAGGATTACTGCCAGGTGTAGTACCCAGCTTCTTCCATTACGCCTCTGGTGCGTTCTGCGACGCCGTCCAAGGCGTCCTGGACATCCAGGCCTTCGGTCAGAACTTTGGATAGCGTGGTGCCCAGATCGGCGTTGATCTTGCCCCAAACAGGGATAATTGGACGCCAGTCAGGGTCCGCGTGCTTCAGCGCTTCGCCAAATGTTGCCATATGTGGAAACTTGGCGTTCACATCCGCATCAGCGTGAGTCGAGAAGCGTGACGGGTTTCCGCCTGCCATCGCAACCAGTTTGTCGCCGGTCTTTGAGGTCAACCATTGCATCAACAAAAACGCGGCTTCTTTGTTTTCAGCGTTCTTTGGGATGCCGATGCCAAAACCGCCAGTTTGCGAACCGCGNCGCACACCCTCGGGGTGCATGGCCCAACCAACTTTACCGACAACTTTTGATTTACTTGCATCGTCGATTTGACCCGCAACAACTGTGGTGTCCAGAAACATTGCAGTGTCGCCGTTTAGAAATGAGCCAAGCGCTTCACCAAACCCAAACGAAGCTGCACCCTCGGGACCACAATCAACGATTTGCTTCAATGCNTTTGCGGCTTGAACACCAGCTTCATTGTTTACAATTGGGTTCCAAGCGTCGTCAAAGATACGTCCGCCCAAAGGCGCAAGATGCAACAAAAACGCGTGGGCTGCGTGGTGTCCAGACGCCGCACGCGACGACAGGCCGCCCATGCCTGGCTCAAGCTGAGGAATTTTGCAGGCGATGTCCAACATTTCTGCNTAGGTTTCAGGAACGCTCAGCCCATGTTTTTCAAAGATGTCCTTGCGATACCCNAGAACAGANGTTTCCGAGCCNTAAGGCATTCCAAACAGTGATCCNGTTTTGCCTTGTAGATAGCCTTTGTTGCCGCCGGCAAAACCAATGTTGTAGACATAGCCGTCAATAAGATCATCTGCATCGTAAGATGGATCGGCCAGTTTCGGGTTCATGAAATAACGCGCAAGATTTTCAAGCTGGTCTGCATAGACATAGTCTGCCTTAGAAAACACAACATAAGCGATCAGGTCATAGTCACCTTCGTCCTGACCCAATTCCAAAGTCTGGCGTTCCCGCATTTTGAGATAGGGCAATTGGTCGACTTCGACTTCGATCCCGGTCTCTTTAGTGAATTCCGGTAAGATTTTCATCACTGCATTATAGTGGGGGTGTGCTGGAAAATTGACTACCAAAGTCGTGCCGTCATAGGCATCATACGGCCCGGCTATGGCCGCACTCGCGACGGTAAGAGCGGTTGAGGCCCCCAAGGCCATGCGTTTGAGTTTTTTTAACATAGGTTATCCTCCCATAATCAATAAAGGCGNCGCTAGAGCGCCAGTTCTGTTTTTCGGTCAAATAGATGAATACCCTCTGGTCTGACCGCAAACCTGAGTGTCTCGCCTAGTGCGATGGGGGTTTCTGATTTTAATTCCACCGTCACATCAGCACTTCCACAGGCGCACAGCAAAACAGACTGTGCGCCAATGTATTCAGAAATTTTTACTNGCAAATCCAAAGCCGTAGCGTCTTGGGCATCGGGGGCATAAATCAGGTCNCTGGGCCGCACGCCCAAGGTGACGTGGCCGCTTGTTTGACCTAATTCTTTTGATTTTGAAGCAGGGATGGCGATTTTAAAGGCATCGCCAATAGCAAAAAGTGTATCGTCCTCTCTCCGCAGGTCAGCCTGCAGAAAATTCATGGGTGGCGAGCCGAGAAATCCCGCCACAAATTTATTGTTGGGTTTTTTGAACAACGTCTCTGGTNTGCCTTGCTGCTGAATATAGCCGCCATGCATGACAACAATTCGGTCGGCCAAAGTCATTGCTTCGATCTGGTCGTGGGTCACATAGATCATATTTTTTTTGACTCGCTGCCGCATGACTGCCAATTCGGCGCGCATTTGGCCGCGCAATTTAGCATCAAGATTGGACAGTGGTTCGTCGAACAGGAAGATATCACTATCTTTCGCNAGCGCCCGCGCCATGGCGACGCGTTGGCGCTGTCCGCCAGACAGGGCACCGGGCTTGCGGTGTAAAAACTCAGTTAAACCCACAACATCTGCGACTTCGCGCACCTTGGCTTCTATTTCGGCCTTNGGGCGTTTTTGCAAGCGCAATGCAAATGAGATGTTCCGTGCGACATCCATGTGCGGATAAAGCGCGTAATCTTGGAACACCATCGCCAAATTGCGATCCTTTGGTTCCAGATGGCTAATGGGTTGATCATTGAGAAAGATTTCTCCCTCGGAGACTGTTTCTAATCCAGCAATCATCCGCAGGGTTGTAGATTTCCCGCATCCGGAAGGCCCGACAAGAGCCGTGAATTCATTTTCGGCCATACTGAGATTGATGCCGTGCAACACCTGAACTGCGCCGTAACACTTAATAAGATTTTCCAAGCGAATTTCAGGCATAGAATCCCTCCTAAATTTGNNTCTAATAATTTTGTATACAAAAAGAAAAGTAAACATACAAAATTGCTAAATCGAAAAAAAACTGTATTATAGCTCTAGAATAGTGGCAAAATGCAGGGTCTGAAATGGCAAATATACAAGANNNAGACGCCTCTGGGCACAAATTGTCTGCAGCACATCGTGTTGAACAAGCCTTGATCGAAGAGATCAGCGCCGGTGAGCTTTTGCCCGGTGTCCGCCTGGACGAAGTTGGGCTTGCACATCGATTTGGTGTGTCCCGTACCCCAGTGCGCGAGGCATTGTCTCGGTTAACTGCGCAAGGCGTNTTGGTTCCGGGCGAAAAGCGCGGCGCTTTTGTCGCGGAATACTCACGCGAACAATTGAGTCAAATTTTCGAAGCTATGCACGAAATAGAGGCAGCATGCGCCCGAATAGCNGCCCAACGCCTTAGTTTATTAGCAAGGTCCGAAATTGAAGCAGCGCAAGCCGATTGTATGACAGCGGCCGAAGCAGGCGATCGCGTTGCGTATTTGCGTGCCAACGAAGCTTTTCATTTGACAATTTATAAAGCGACTGGAAACCCCTATATCGCCGAGATTGCCTCTGAGTTTCGCCGCCGTACCGGGCCGTTTCGCGCTAAAAAATTCCAAATTCGCGAAGACTTGATCGAATCAGCGCAAAGCCACCAAACTTTNATTGATGACATATTCTCGGAAGATTCAAATACAGCATCAAAGGGGATGCGGGATCATATGACGAACAGTTTCATGCAAACTCTTAGGGTTAACTGACATAAAATTGGGTTACCCTCTTGCAATAATATTCATTCTTCTATTTTTGTATNCAAAATAGAATCGCTGAATACGGAGGTCCGGATGGGCATTGCAGAAACCAAGATTTACCCGATCAACACTGGCTGGCTAGAGGCAGACCTTGGGACCTATATCTTTTGGAAGGGTCCCGCAGGAAAGAAATATTGGAACCCTGTCTATTGTCATTACGTGGATACTGGCGAGCATAANATCTTGATTGATACGGGGTTGTGTGATGCTGAACGGGCCACTCAATACCATCACAAATGTGACAAGCGTGGCTGTTTGGAAGTGCATGATCACCTAGAGCAAAAACTGGGAGTGCATCCNGACGAGATTGACGCAATCGTGTTTACGCATCTTCACTGGGATCATGTGCAAAACATGAAAAAATTCAAAAATGCCCGATATATTGCCCCCAAGGGTGAGATCGAAATGGCATATAACCCCTTGCCCTTGTATTATCGTACTTACGAGTGCGGAATTTTGGATATCGAGCCTGCGTATGCTGGCTGTGTGTTTGAAGCCGTTGAAGACGAATGTGAGGTTCTGCCCGGCATCACTATGTTCCATACGCCGGGCCATTCCGTTGGTCATATGGGGGTAACGGTGGCAACCTCGGTGGGGGATATTGTTGTTGCGGGGGATGCAATTTTTGTAGAGCGAAACCTAGAGCCTAACCCTGCCGAAAAATGGCGTCACTGGGTGCCTGCAAGGTTTGTGAACTCCTATGAGGGCTGGAAATCTGTCGAAGAAATTGACAAGCGCGCAGATTACGTTCTGCCGTGTCATGATGAGGTTGCAAATGCGCGCTCAGATGTGTTTCCTTACGATGGAATGCCGATTCGTAAGCGCCGCCAAACTATACCAGGGTATCAATTCTATTTTGGCGATATGCCTACCGGCATGGCAGATAAGGCAGCCCCTGCGTTAACCAAGGAAGAGGCAGAACAATATATTGCCGGCTTGAAAAATCCGATTGATATGGCGGAATATTAGATTTGTGACACAGCGTATTNACACTTTAGCAGATGTGGCGCGCGACTATGACGCCATCGTGTTTGATCAATGGGGCGTGCTGCATAACGGCACAGCGCCTTATTCTGGTGCGATAGACTGTCTTGCTAATCTTGCCAATTCAGGTTTGACCTTGGCGGTTTTATCCAATTCTGGAAAACGCACTGGCCCGAATGCAAGGCGGATGGCTGATATGGGTTTTGCGCCATCTTTGTTTACTCAAATCATGACCAGCGGCGAAGCTTTATGGCGCGACATTGATGCAGGGAAGGTGCCACAAAGGCATTTTTTTTGTATTGAACGGTCCGCTGGTGATGCCTTTACGTGGGCTGAGGGTCTGCCGGTTGAGTTCACTGATTTGNAAAATGCAGAGGCTGTCTTATTGATGGGCCTNCCAGATGGAACAAGATTGGCCGATTGGCGCCCCACTTTGAGGGCCGCGCTGGACGCGGNCTTGCCNATCTACTGCTCAAATCCGGACCGTCAATCACCTCGGGCAGATGGTTTGGTGATATCACCGGGCGCTTTAGCTTTTACCTATATTGATATGGGGGGGGATGTGACGTTCTACGGCAAACCGCACCTTCGCATTTTTGACGCGCTGGCATTGTCTCTTGGGGTGGCGCGTATCTTAATGGTTGGAGACAGTCTGGAGCATGATATCGCAGGTGCACAAGCAGCGGGTTGGGACAGNCTTTTGGTTCAAGGCGGGCTTTATGCAAGTGACTTTGCTCAGGCCGATCACGATGCTGTTTTGGNGAGCCTTGTGACCGCCAAGGCCTGCCGCCCCCCAACATTTTCAATAGAGGTACTTGCATGAAAAACCGATCAGATTTGTTGACNCCAGAATTCCGTGCGCTTTCAGCCCGTCTGGGCAGTGACCCTTTGCAGGTCCAAGGGCCGGGCGGTAACACGTCGATCAAAGACGGTGAGGTGATGTGGATCAAGGCATCGGGTACGGAACTGGCCAACGCGGAAACCCAAGATATCTTTGTTGCGGTCGATCGCAATGCAGCCAAAGCCGAAGCCAGCGGCTATGGCGATGGGTCGTGCAAGCAAACTGTACTGGACCCTGCAATTACGCTGCGCCCGTCGATTGAAACGACATTTCATGCAGCGCTGGACTATACGGTTGTGGCCCATACGCATTCTGTTGCAACCTTGGTGCATGTGGTGGGTCCCGAAGGCCGCGCACAAGCAGTGAAAAAATTGGCAGGCCTGCCGTTTGTAATGGTGCCCTATGCCAAACCGGGGCTACCACTGACCCGCGAAATCCTATCCCGCGTAACGCCAGATACCAAAGTAATTCTATTGCAAAATCACGGGTTAATCTGTTGCGGTGATACAGTGGATGACGTGTCCAACCTGATCCGTGAGGTCGAAATGAGGTTGGCAATGGCGGAAAGAAGTCACCAAGACAAACCACCAAACAAACCGGCGCCTGAGGGGTTCGCATGGGCTTACGAGGGGTGGGTCGCAAAAGATGAATGGGCCATGATGCATGCCAAGGCCGGATCTTATTACCCCGATCATGTTGTGTTTCTNGGGCCGGCGCTGCCGTCTCTAGATGAGGGACGTTGGCCNGCNGTTCTGCATGAAGGCACCGGTATTGCCTTGCGTGTCGAAGCCACGCCCAGTCAACGTGCGATGCTGCGTTGTCTATCGGATATATTGGCCCGNTTGCCCTGTGATTGGACTTTGGAACCAATCGGCTTGGATGCTGAAGCAGAGTTGCTGAATTGGGACGCTGAAAAATATCGTCAATCTCTGGCTGCCAGCGCATGAGCCTGAGCTTGGGGATAGACGTGGGCACATCAGGTGTGCGCACGGCGGTGCTGACCACCCAAGGCGATGTTATGCCAATGGCGCGCGCAGACCATGTGCCGCAAAATNCTGATCATATTGATGCAGAGGGGTGGTGGCGCGCCGTTCAAACGTGCATTTTGCGTCAGATGGAAATTGTNCGGGATGAAGGGTTCTCACCGTTCGATATCACCGGGATTGCTGTTGATGGCACCTCTGGGACGATGGTTCTCACCGATGCAAACTTGCGGCCCGTGACGCGGGGGTTGATGTATAATTCAAGCGGATTCGATGCCGAGGCTGCGATAATCGCGCGTTTTGCGCCAGATCCACATATCACACGCGGGTCTGCTTCTGCATTTGCCCGCGCCATGCGCCTNGCCGCAGAGGATATCGATCACGCCGCATGTCATTTGTTGCATCAAGCAGATTTTATTGCGGCNAAACTGATCGGGCAGGGTGGATTTTCTGATCATAACAACGCGCTTAAAACCGGGTTCGACCCGGAAACAGAAACATGGCCAGATTGGGCTGAGACGTGTGGGTTTAATCCAGCCCTGCTGCCTGACGTCGGCCCTGTTGGTGGGCAGTTGGCACCCATAAACCCGCAAGTGGCCGCAGAATTGGGATTATCAAACAGTGTGGTTATTCATGCGGGCACCACCGACAGCATTGCCGCTTTTTTGGCTTGTGCGCCCTTGAAAGAAGGCGCAGCCGTGACGTCGTTGGGCACCACATTGGCGGTGAAGTTGCTCAGCCCTAAACGTATAGACGACCCTGAAATTGGCCTTTATTCCCATCGGCTTGGAGATGTATGGCTGGTNGGCGGGGCCTCAAATACCGGCGGTGGTGTTTTGCTTGATCACTTTGCGCCAGACCAAATTAAAGCACTCAGTAGGCTGATTGATCCCACCAAGCCGACCGGGTTGGCGTATTACCCCCTGTCTAAACCGGGTGAACGGTTTCCCGTTAAAGATTCTGATTTTTTAGGCTGCCTCTCACCGCGACCGAAAGATGACGTGATATTTTTGCAAGCTATGCTCGAGGGAATAGCGACCGTTGAAGCNCGGTGTTACCGTGAAATTGAAGCAAGAGGTGGCGGGAGACCACANCAGCTGTTTACTGCAGGGGGTGGGTCCCAAAATCCAGTTTGGACAATTCTGCGCGAAAGTGAGCTGGGAATGGATATTAACGCCGCTACGCAGTCTGAGGCTGCGATTGGATCTGCAAAACTGGTGCAGATTTAGACAAGTGAAAAACATATTCACTGTATACCTCAGTCAAAGCGACTGCGTCGGGTCTTAAAGTATAAAACCCAAGAAAACACTGCAAATTGCGCCGAGTGTACAAAGAATAATCTGATTGGTTTTTGTCCCTNNGATNGAGAAATCTAGAATTAAAACCTAGTGNTTTATANCNAAATTCTCCATTTAAGGGTAAANATGCAGGAGTTTGGTCAATANTACATGGTCGNTAGGCATGAGGGGTTCCGCCGTGTTGAAGNGTGGACAATAGTTTCAAGTTATTCGAGGGTATTGTCTGAGGNTCCNATGCTTTTGTTGCGCACGGACGTAGTNGTGAAGTAGAATTTTCGTTAGTGCTGCAATAACGCANGCCCTAAGAACGGCAATATAGCCGCCGCAAGATTTGATCGCTAAAAGCTTCTGCTAGGGTTGCCCCAAAGACTGGCGCGCAGTGGCGCCAGTGACAGTCTGTAACGAATTGGAGGACCGGTTGCAAAGAGCCTAGATTAANCGTTTTCTGCAAATGGGGGGGGCATCATCTTCGCNGTTCACCTTCACCTATTTTCATGCCCTTGTCTAAGCTAACACNGTCCTGATTTTCCTGACANTTTTANGGCTTNGAAAAAATAGTGAAGTGTTACTTATTGCTTAGCCTGCAGCCCTANGCGTATAATTTTTTCCAAGTTTCAGGACNCTCAAGGANCGNAAACCTTGCGAATACATCTGAGCGATCGAGATGAGAGGGGCAGCCAAGTTACTATTGAACCTGATGATACGAATCCAAAATTGAACGCTAAAACCGGCAGACCTCAAACGCATC